>JACPKL010000002.1 GCA_016187035.1 Candidatus Daviesbacteria bacterium | reverse complement strand
GCCTTAAATCCTCTATCAAATGATGCTGTGGTTAATTTTTGCATCTCCACCAACCCTGATCCCTGGGTTAGAATCAATGGTGATGTTTATGCAGGCACTACGGTTAACCTGCCTCCAGCACCACCAGGAGCCATACCATGAAGAAATTCAAAATTATGAACCTTGTAATCTCTTAAAAGAATAATCTAATAATTCCCTAGTCTCATCCCTTCTGTCTTCTGAACCTAAAAGTATCCCTATGACTTCATACCCATTAATTCTTGCTAAAGTAATCAAAGTTAATCCTGCCTCAGGAGTATAACCTGTTTTAAATCCTACTACTCCTGGATAAGTTGTTAATAAATTGATCCCTGAATACATATCATAATCCTGGTGGGTTTCTGTTTGGGGTAAAAAGATATGTTCTGATTTGGAAATATTAACAACCTCAGGATAATTTCTTATTAGATACCTAGTTAAAATAACCAAATCATAAGCTGAAGAATAGGAATTTTTGCTGTCTTCATCCAGTCCTGTTGGGTTAGCATAATATGTGTCTGCCATACCCAATTGTTTGGCCTTTTCATTCATTAATTTAATAAACTCATCCCTATCACCAGTTGTTCCTTCAGCCAATACCTCTGCTGCATCATTGGCAGAAACTAAAAATATCCCAGAAAGTAACTCCCTTAAAGTTAATTTTTCTCCAAGTTTTAAAAGCATCTTATCAGGCTCCATTTCCGCAGCCTGTTTTGATACTACAAATTGACCGTCCATATTTTTGTGCTCCAAAGCTATTAAAGTGGTCATTACTTTTACTAAAGACGCAATAGGTAATCTCTGATGAGGATTCTTAGCATAAAGCACCTCACCGTTTTTAGTCTCTATGAAAAATGAAGATTTGGCACTAATTTGAGGAGTGTTGTCTTGGCCAAAGGACTTTGGAAACCATTGATTTAATCCTAATCCTTTTTCATTCCTCACTGCTGGAGATATTAATTCTAAAGGTCTTTTCGAAGTAATATCTAAAATTAGAAAAGAAATTAAAATGATTAATACAGCAGATAAGGCTGTTAGTTTTTTCATTAATGTTACATATTACTCAAACTGCCTCTTGACGTCTAGATCATACTTACCTCCATAATATAGTATATGCTGCACCGTTTACTGCCCCTGCTTTTAATAATTGCAGCTATTTCGTACCTTACTTTTAATTTTCAATCAATTAGGCGGGAGAAAGATACCACCACCTCTTGTTGTAAAGAGGAAGAAGTCGTTAAATCTGATGGTAAATTTGATGAAAATGCTAAAGTTGCCATTTTTAATAATCAAGTTATTGGTTATCCTAAAACTTCTCTCTCGTATGCTTATGAGTTAGCTACTACCCAAAATCCTAACCCATACACTGCTGTTTTAGGAACTACCACTGCTGATGGAAAAGAAAAATGGATTGAGGTTTCCTTAAACGAACAAAGAGTACGTGCCTGGGAAGGAGATCAGGTAGTCATGGAATTTCCTATCTCTTCTGGGAAGTGGGCTCCTACTCCTACAGGTACTTTTAATATTTGGTATAAAACCAGAGCCCAAACTATGTCAGGAGGATCAAAAGAAATGGGGACTTATTATTATTTACCCAATGTGCCAAACAATATGTTCTTTTACCAAGGTTATGCTTTGCATGGGGCGTATTGGCATAATAACTTTGGCCACCCAATGAGTCATGGCTGTGTAAATGAACCTTTAGCTAACGCTGCTCAAATTTTTGAATGGGCTGGACCAGTAGTTCCTCCAGGTCAAATGATAGTCAGAGCTACTGCAGAAAACCCAGGCACCAGAGTTTATATTCACTAGATTTCTGAAGCTATAGTTTTGGAGTTTTCCTTTAATTTTTCCTGCATCTGATGATGAGTTAACAACCCTGCCTGAGGACCAATCTTCTCAACCACAGCTGCCCCATTAGCTGCTCCCCATCTCATAGCTTCTTTTAGATTATGGCCATAAAACAGTCCTGCTAAAACTCCGGTGGCAAAGCCGTCTCCAGCCCCTGTCATTTCCACTAAATCAGCTTTAAAAATTCCCATATGATAAAACTTTCCCCCGTCAAACCCATCTGACCCCTCTTTCCCATTAGTAATTATTACCATTTTGGGACCCAAATCAGCTAATCCTTGAAGGAGTTTCTGAATTGGGACATTTTCCTCATCTTTAAAATCTAATATTCTTTTAGCCTCTTGTTTATTAACAATAAAAATTTCAGTGAGTGTTAAAATTCTGGGATATTTCTTTATTCCAGCTTGGATTTGATAAGTCCCTGGATTATATAAAAGCTTAGTACCAGTCCTTTCTAAATATAATGCTAGCTCATTTAGTAAATTAGACTGAAGAAAAGAAGATGCCAAAGAAGTAAAATATATCCATCTTGCTTTTTCTAATTCAGGCAATTGATATTTCCAAGCTTGATGGTAAACAAAAATAGTCCTTTCTTCTTTAAAAGTTAATACTGTGGATAAATTAGATTCCATTCCCTCATTAATAACTATATACCTGGTACTAACCTCTTCTTGCTTCAATTTTTCAATTATCTCTTTCCCGGAAGAATCTGAGCCAACATTTACATATATAGCCGTTTTTAGCTTAAGCCTTACTCCTCCCACAGCATTATTAGCAGCATTTCCAGCCACCAGATGAGTTAATTTATCAACAGGAATCTTATCTCCATATTTCACACATAGCATGCGCTCAGTTTTGTTTAAATTACATCTTACTTCTGCATCATGAATCTTGATAAAATTATCAATTGTGGCATCACCAATGGAAATTAAATCTATCATATAATTTAAAAGTACCACATTTCATTCTTCATTTTTGGAGTTCTTGTGAAACAATGCTTTCCAAATCTGTAAAGCTTTGCAATTGTAATTTCCTGCCATTTAAATAAAAGGTTGGTGTTGCATCAACTCCTAACCTGTTTGCTTCGGCTACATCTGCATTAATTTTATCCTCATAAAGTTTTTTGGAAATTGCTTCTTGCGCTTTTGCTTTATCTAATCCAAATTGAGAGCCTAAGCTAACAAAATAGTCAGTAGGATCAGCAAGTTTATCCCACTCCTCTTGAGTCTCAAATAATTTATCATGAATTTCCCAAAATTTCCCCTGACTGGCAGCATATTCTGCAAAATTAGCAGCCTTTCTGGAATGGATATGCTGCATCAAAGGAAAATGACGGTAGATAAATTGCAATTTGCCTTGGTTTTTATCTATTACTTGTTTAATAGCTGGTTCTGCAATCTTACATGCCGGGCATTGTAAATCGGAAAACTCCACCAGCTTGACTTTGGCGCTGTCTGAACCGATCTTTTCACCCCTTGAATAATCAATGTTTAAAGTAGGCTCCTCGTTCACATTCTTTTTAGTCTGATCACTCTTCCCAAGTAATAAAATAGCACCGATCACCAGTATGGTGCTTATCAGCAAAACTGCAATTAATATTTTTGTCTCGGTTTTCATAGTGGTTTATATTTTAAACTCCTGATACAAAAGAAGAAAATAAATATTGATACAATAAAGGACGCTATACACCAAATACAATAAGCTCCAATCACAAAAGCCTCTAAAGCAGTCAAATACAGCCCAAATACCACTCCAAACCCGTTTTCTCAAAACGGGGATGAATGCTTAAGTGATTACACACTTCCGCGGGATAGGTGGTATATAAAGGTAGGGTTTTCTGCAGTTTCTTGTAAACTTTTAAAGAAAACCGCGGACTTTCAGTCCGCGGAAGTTTATTAAACGTTTGTGATAAAAAAACCGATAAAGAGGCTAAGACTAAATAAAACACCAAGCCAAAATAAGGCAGCTGGATTCCTAAAAATTTAGAATAGCTGCTTTTTTTCACAACCTCACAACCGCTTCCGGTAAGAGGACAGGCAATTGGACTGTTTAAACTATACTCGTAAGCTAAATAAGCTGAAACAGTCAGTCCAATCAAGCTAAGCACAAAAATGATCCTGTTTATACGGCTCATCTAAATTCCAAATCCTCCATCAGACGGTAAAGAATGCTGGTGTTCCCCTCTTTTGATTTCTTCCTCAAAGTCTTTAATCGCATCCAAGACTTGCTCAGGAGTTTCTACTATTTTATAAACTTCCAGCTCTTGGGGTCGAAGTAACATATTATTTTTAAAGGCTTGAATAATATTTTCCCAGAATTTTCCATACAAAATTAAAGGTTTGTGATGCCCAAAATAAAGTTTGGCAATTCCCCAAGCCATCCCAAATTCTGAAATAGTGCCTGATCCTCCATTAAAAATCACATACACCTGGCCTGTTTTCATTAAAGCTAAGGTTCTTTCAACATAATTTGTAGTTTTAATTTCCTCATCAAATAAATTTTTCGGGTCTCTGCCTTCAAAATTAGGAATATCCTCAGAGTATAAAGTTACTCCAATCACTTTTCCTCCTCCTTCTTTGGCTCCAATTGTAGCAGCCCTCATCACCCCAGGCCCTCCTCCGTCAACTACTGTATAACCTGTCTCAGCTAACTCCTTACTAACTTCTCTAACAGATTTGAAAAGCTCTCCATTTTCAGAAGCATCTGCATAACCAAAGATAGCTACGTTTTGAACAGTAATTGCTTTTCTTGCCTTTAATTGTTCAGTCATAAGGCCTTCCTAAGTTTTTCTAAATTCTTATCAATATCCCCATCCCCCTGAAAAAGATAAGAACCAACTACTAAATAATCTGCTCCTGCATCAGCAATCTGTTTAACATTCTTATCTTTAACTCCACCATCCACTCCTATTTTGAATTGATAATTACCATTTGATCGCATTTTAACCAGCTGTTTTACTTTTCCTAAGGAATCATCAATAAACGGTTGTCCTTGAAAACCCGGTTCTATAGACATTATTAGCACAACATCTACTTCATTAAAATAGGGTTCTAACCAAGACAAAGAAGTGCCAGGTTTTATAGCCAATCCAGATTCAATTTGCGCTTCTTCCAAATCCCATAACTCATCTCTGATATAATCAACAGGTCCTGATCTCATGTTATCAGATTCAATATGAATAATAACCCGATTAAATTGTAAATTTATCAATTTATAAATAGTCTGCATTGGATGTTTCATCATTAAATGAGCTTCTTTGCGTAAATTAGTCGGGAATTTTTGGATAATCTCTGGATCTATGGTTTGATTTTGAACAAACTTATTATCCGCGAGGTCAATATGTACCCAACCTTCTGAAAAAGATTTAGATAAAACTAATTTATTGATATCCTCCCTGTATTGTTGCTCAGATGTAGCCAGCACAGCTGGGATAATTTGCATCATTATTGTGACTTTTCGAAATTTGTGATTTTTTCTATTCTTCTAATATGTCGTTCCCCGTTGCTAAAAGGTGTTTCAAGAAATACTTTGATTATTTTTTTTGCCATATCAACAGAAATATAATCTGCTCCTAACGAAATTATATTAGCGTTATTATGTTGCCTGGCTTTTCTAGCCATTTCTTCATTTAAACAAAGCGCAGCTCTTACTCCTTTGACTTTATTTGCCGCAATTGCTTCTCCGTTACCGGAACGGCCTAGAATTATTCCCAGGCTATCTGAATCTGAAGCTACTTTTTGGGCTACAGGTATTATAAAGTCAGGGTAATCGTCTTCAGCCTGAAAAGAATCAGCACCTAAATCTTCCCCAGCTATGTTGTTTTCCATCAACCACAACTTAATCTCCTCTTTAAACTGATACCCGCCATGATCGCTACCAAGATAAACCATTTTCACCATAAACTTATTTTACTCTGTAACCTGTATCCTGTAAACTACGACCTGTCTAAAACCTTATAGTAAAAATGATCTATTTTGCTATATTGACCACCAATTGCTATTTTGCTATAAATTCTAAGCTTGCTGAAAAGTAAGTTTTCAAGAAAACTCGCCTTGCGCGAGTTTTTTTGTGGGAAACAATTGTATAATTGGCTTGTATGAGAATTTTATTGATTGAAGATGAGAAACGTCTTACCGACGTCATTAAAAAAGGATTTATTGAATCAGGATTTGCCGTAGATCAAGCTTTTGACGGAGAAGAAGGTTTGTATTTAGCAGAATTTGAAAGCTATGATGCAGTCATTCTAGATTTAATGCTGCCTAAAATAGACGGTACCAGTATTTGTAAGCAGTTAAGAGATAAAAAAATTACCACTCCCATCTTAATGCTGACTGCCAAAACCCAACTTGAAGATAAAATTACCGGCTTAAATGTGGGAGCAGATGATTATTTAACTAAACCTTTTGAGTTTGCAGAATTAAAAGCGCGTATCAATGCCCTTTTAAGAAGAAAGTACCAACAATTGGAGAACACAATTGTTATTGATGATTTGGAAATTGATCCCATCAAACGCATTGTAAAAAGAGGGAATAAAATAATTAGCTTAACTCCCAGGGAATTTTCCATACTAGAACTTCTGACAAGACATAAAGATCAACCAATCACCCGAACTCAAATAATGGAACATACTTGGGACTATAATTTCGATAGTTTATCTAATGTAGTAGATGTATTTATTGCCACTCTTAGGAAAAAGGTTGACAATGGCCACCAGAAAAAACTAATCCATACAGTCCATGGTGTTGGTTATAAACTTAGTTTAAGGTAAGAAATTATTATAATGAAAAGATTCTTAAGAAGTTTGCGGGCTAGATTATTTTTATGGTATGTTGGCAGCTTAATAATTGTAATTGCCTATTTTTTGCTATTTATCCACTATTTTGCTATCCCTTACGCAATACATATTTTAATCGGAATCTTTATTATTCTGGCAGTTGGGCAGTTCGTCTCAATTCATAAAATTACTAAATCCATTACTTTTCTGTCTTCAAAAATAAAACTTATTTCCAGTGAAAATTTAGAAGAACAAGTAAGAGGCATAAGTGGCGAAGATGAAATTGGAGAATTAGCAAGTTCATTTAATAGTTTACTGGATAGATTGCATGAGGCATTCAAAAGAGAACAGCAATTTATTGCTGATGTGGCGCATGAACTTAAAACTCCTCTGACTACACTCAGGAGTTCTTTTGAAATTGTTTTAAATAAACCGCGGAGTAGTGAAGATTATAAAAAGGTAATTGAGGAGGCAATAATTGAAACTGATCAACTTTCCCAAACTTTAAAAAATGTGCTAGATCTAGCCTGGTCTGAATCTCCAAATTCCCGAAATAACAAAAAGAGATTTAGTTTAACTGAACTTGTGGAAGATTTATCTGAAATTGCTCAAAAAATGGCAATCAAAAAGAATATTGAAGTTATCTTATTCTCAACCCCTAATGTGAATGTATTAGGTTTCAAAGACAAACTGGCTAGGGTTTTATTGAATCTAATTGACAATTCTATTAAATATTCACCAAAAAGGGGAAAAATAGAAATAATACTTGAAAAAACTCCCAATGAGCAAAGCTCCTACCTTCGTAACAAAGCCATAGTTAGCGTGACTGATAACGGACAAGGTATTTCAGAAGAAGATCTGCCGCATATCTTTGACAGGTTTTACAGAGGATCAAAAACTGATAAGGTGCTCGGATCTGGTTTGGGTTTGGCTATAGCAAAATCAATAATTTCTTTGCATCAGGGAGAAATCAAAGTTAAAAGCAGTAAAGGCAAAAGATCAACCTTTATTGTTATCCTGCCTCTTTCTTAAAACTTATCTTCACGATTTCTTAATCTTTATCTGATATCATAATTCTATGGTATGAACGATAAAAAAATCATCATTGGATTTGTATCAGTAACAACTCTTATCTTACTGGGAGGTATATTTTTATTGTCAAAAAGCGGAAATTCTCAAACTATCATCTCTTCTCAAAATGCCAAAGCTAGTGTTGACCAAAAAACTTTTGACTGGGGTAAAATCGATATGAAGGCTGGTAACGTTAACAAAACCTTCACAATTAAAAATACAGGAACAGATACACTCAAATTAACAAAAATTAGAACTTCTTGTCACTGTACCAAAGCCCAAGCAAAGATCGGTAAAACTTTAAGTCCATTTTTTGGAATGAGCAGTCAATCTTTATGGATTGGTGAAGTTCCTCCTGGGCAAGAAGCACAACTTGAAGTAATTTTCGATCCTGCCTATCATGGACCAAACGGCGTTGGTCCAATTACCAGATATATTTCTTTAGAAACTAATGATCCAAATAATTCTGCAGTAGAATTTACCTTAACAGCTAATGTAACCAAATAGATGGAAAGTGTGCTTTTTCAAACATCCTTGATTGCAGCTTTTGTGGCAGGGATGGTTGCTTTGTTTGCTCCTTGTTGTGTTACTTTCCTTTTACCTGCATATTTAGGAGGAGTATTTAAAGAAAAAGAAAAAGTCTTACTGATGACTTTGGTGTTTGGCCTGGGAATTTTTGTAGTAATGTTACCGGCAGTTTTAGGAGTTGCCATAATTTCCAAACTAACTTTCCGTTACCATGACTTAATTTATGTCCTGGGTGGGATAGTGATGATAATAGTTTCTGTCATTACTTTTTTGGGGATTAAATTACCAATGCCGTCTTTATCAAGAAATAACCCTACAGGCAAACCTGATATATTATCAGTATTTACTCTGGGAATTTTTTCTGGAATTACTTCTGCATGTTGTGCACCTGTATTAATTGGAATATTAGCATTAACCTTTTTATCACCTAATTTTTTTGGTGCTTTAGCTATAGGAGGAACCTATGTTTTAGGTATGGTGACACCATTACTGCTGATCTCTTTATTCTTAAATGATAAGATGCCAAAACTCAAAGTACTAAGGAAACCAATGACTTCCTTAAACATTTTTGGACGCTTTACTCCCCTAACCTTAAGTAATTTAGTTGGATCAATTGTCTTTTTTGTAACCGGAGTATTAATTTTAATTCTTTCCTACAAAGGCTCTTTGTCTTCTGAAAATATGGAGGTATTCACTAAAACTATCACTAATTCCGCTGAATTTGTTAATTCATATGTTGGTAATAATTTAGCCTTAAATATAGTTTTTGTCATAGGGGTAATCTTTCTTTTATACAAAATTGCTAAAAAGGTTTAGTTAAGCGAAGAAATACATCTTCATACTTTCTTAATCTTTAGCTCTGTATAATTTTTAAAAGCTATATTTAAAGTTATGGAAAAAACAACAATACATATCACAGGCATGCATTGCCGCTCCTGCGAGATTTTAATTGAAGATGAGCTCTCAAAAATCCCGGGGGTTAAAAAGTGTGTTGTCAGTCATACCAAAGGAACAGCAGAGATTTATCATAATAACGGATTAGATGAAGAGAAAATAACTCAGGCAGTTGGTACAGTTGGTTATAAAATAGGTAAAGAAGAAAAACCAATACTATCTAAAAACCCTCAGGATTATTATGACCTTTTAGGAATTGCTACAGCCTTATTTTTAATTTATATATTGGCAGACAATTTGGGACTTTTCAAACTATTAAATGTAACTTCCAATAATTTTTCCAGTTTACCTGTTGTTTTAATGATCGGCTTAACAGCAGGATTTTCAACCTGTATGGCTTTAGTTGGGGGACTTATTTTAGGCGCTTCAGCCAGGTTTGCTGAGAAGCATCCTAGCGCTACTACAATACAGAAGTTTAAACCCCATATATTCTTTAATCTTGGCAGAATCGCATCTTATTTTTTCTTTGGAGGAGTAGTTGGCTTTGCAGGATCTTTTTTCCAGCTTTCTCCGATAGTTTTAGGAATCTTGACAATTTTTGTTGGAGGAGTGATGTTTCTTTTAGGAGCACAGCTGATTGATATTTCTCCCAGATTAAACAAGGTAAATATTACTTTACCTAAATTTATTAGCCGGGCATTAGGAATCAAAGAACATCATGAGAAGGAATACAGTCATAAAAACGCGATGATAGGAGGAGCGATGACTTTTTTCTTACCTTGTGGTTTTACTCAAGCTATGCAGCTTTATGCAATTTCCACAGGTAATCCTGTTCAGGGAGCTATCACCATGGGAGCTTTTGCTATCGGTACTGCTCCCGGGCTTTTGGGAATAGGTGGATTAACTTCTGCTATAAAGGGTGTTTTTGCCAAAACTTTCTTTAAATTTGCTGGGCTTGTAGTGATTGTACTAGCTATATTCAATATTTCAAATGGTTATAATTTAACTGGTATAGCTTTTGCTTCGCCTTTTAATTCAACTGCTACTTCTGCTGCTAAATCTTCTGATCCTAACGTTGTTTTAGAAAACGGAGTCCAGATAGTCAGGATGACTCAAAATGCTTCAGGTTATACACCTAACACATTCACTGTTAAAAAAGATGTTCCTGTCAAATGGATTATTACTTCAGAAGATGTTAATACTTGCGCCAGCTCAATTGTCTTATCTGCCTTAAATATCCGTACCAGTTTAAACCTAGGTGAAAATATTCTTGAATTTACTCCTAAAGAAGTAGGAGTTTTAAAATTTAGCTGTTCTATGGGCATGTACCGTGGGGCGTTTAATGTTGTAGAAAGTAATGGAGAAGGCAGTACAGTTACCCAACAAGAATTACAAAAACAAGTTGCAGCTCCAACAGGTGGTGGAAGCTGTGGTGACCGTGGTGGTTGTGGCTGCGGGGCAGGTACAGCAGCAGCTCAAAAGAAATTAGAAGCCTCTGCTTCCACTCCTCCTGCTCCTACTGCCCAACAAGGCGAAGTTCAAGTAATTAAAACAGCCTATACCCAAGACAATGATATTCAGCCTAACAGATTTTCAGTTAAAAAGGATCAGCCTGTCAGGATGGAAATTGATGTTAAAGACGATGGTTATGGATGCATGGGAAGTATTATGGTACCGGGCTTAACCCAAAGAGTGGAAATCTTGAGAAAAGGTACGCCTATTGTATTTAACTTTACCCCTACAAAAATTGGGGATTATCAAATTACCTGTGCCATGGGAATACCGAGAGGGGTAATCAGAGTAAATTAATTATGAATATCAAATTTAAAGTTTCAGGCATGCACTGCAACTCTTGTGTGATGTTAATTAAAGGTGAATTAGAAGATTTACCTGGGGTAAGCTCTATAGAACTTGATTTCAAATCCGGCCAAGGTTCTGTAAATATAGATACCGACCTGACCACTCCGGATAAGGTTGTAACCGCTGTTTCGGATTTAGGTTACAAAATAGAATTAGGGGAAAAAGATAATGGATAATCAAAAAATCAATCTGTCTCTTTCTGGTATGCATTGCACATCTTGTGCTGGAATAATTGAGAAAGCTTTAAAAAAAGTTTCAGGTGTTAAAGAAGCCCGCGTTAATTTTACTGCTGAAAAAGCTTCAGTTTTGATTGATTCAAGCTTGCCTTCAAAAGATCTGCTTTTGGAAGCAGTAAAAAAAGCAGGTTACAAAGCAACTATCTTAGATGGCAAAGATACAGAATTTGAAGCGCGCAAGCAAAAACAGGAAATATCACTTTTGTTTAAAAAATTTATTGCCTCTTTTACTTTAAGCTTGCCAATGCTTTATTTTATGTTCCTGGAGTTTTTCAAAGGACTTCCTGGTGGTTTATTATTACTCCCATATATAGGAATTACTTCTTTTATCCTAGCTACTCCTGTTCAATTCATCCTTGGTAAGGGTTTTTATAAAGGAATGTGGTCGAGCTTAAGGATGAAAACATTCAACATGGATAGTTTAATTGCAATCGGCACTTCAGTTGCTTACTTTTATAGTTTATTTAACTTTATTAGCTACTACATACTCAATAAATCAATCTTAGGAATAAGCGGAGCAAAAATACCGGATTTATACTTTGAAACAGCAGCCTTCTTAATTACTTTTGTCATTTTAGGCAAATGGCTGGAAGCTAAAGCTAAAGGGAAAACTTCTGATGCAATTAAAAAGTTAATGGGTCTTCAGGCTAAAACAGCTAGGGTAATCCGAGATGGAGAAACTTTAGATATTCCGATTGAGCAGGTAATCAAAGGCGATCTGTTAATGGTAAGGCCTGGAGAAAAAATACCAGTTGATGGAGTTATTATCAATGGTAATTCTTCTGTAGATGAATCAATGATAACCGGTGAGAGTATGCCGGTAGAAAAGAATATTGATGACCAAGTCATTGGCGGAACAATCAATAAAACCGGCAGTTTCCAATTTACTGCAACCAGAGTAGGATCTGAAACAACTCTCTCCCAAATCATCCGTTTGGTGGAGGAAGCCCAAGGATCTAAAGCCCCTATCCAGGCATTTGCTGATAGGATCTCTGCCTGGTTTGTTCCAGCAGTTATAGGAATTGCAGCTTTAACCTTTATTACTTGGTTCTTCTTGCTTGGTGCTTCTTTGTCTTTTTCTTTGATGGCTTTTACTGCAGTGATAGTGATTGCTTGTCCTTGCGCTTTAGGATTAGCTACACCTACAGCTATTATGGTAGGAACTGGTAAAGGAGCAGAGCATGGTATTTTAGTTAAAGGAGGAGAACCTCTGGAAAGCGCTTGTAAAGTAAATGCTATTATTTTTGATAAAACCGGAACATTAACAAAAGGCAAGCCTGAGGTAACCGATATAGAAAGCTTAAGCAATTTAAGTGAAGATGAAATTTTAAAGATCACCGCCAGCATAGAGAAACAATCAGAACACCCTTTAGCCGAAAGTATTTATACTTATGCCCAGCAAAAAAATCTTAGCCTAAGTGAAGTCGAAGGATTCAAAGCTATTCCAGGTCATGGTGTTTCAGCAAGTATTAACGGTAAAACTTATCATTTCGGAAACCGCAAGCTTATTAGTGAAGTAGTTAGCTTGTCTATTGATAGAGCAGATCGTAAGATGTCGCGTTTAGAAGATCAAGGTATAACAGTTATGATTTTAGCATCTGATAAGGAAATCTTAGGACTTGTGGGAGTAGCTGATACTGTTAAAGAAACATCAAGCGAAGCTATCGAAAAATTACAAAGAATGGGCATTGAGGTATGGATGATTACCGGAGATAATGGGCGTACAGCAAAAGCTATTGCTCAACAAGTAAGTATTATAAATGTTTTAGCAGAAGTGTTACCAGAAGATAAGGCAAATGAGGTTAAAAAACTACAAAGCACGGGCAAGAAAGTAGCTATGGTAGGAGACGGCATTAATGATGCACCAGCCTTGGCACAGGCTGACTTAGGTATAGCTATGGGTTCTGGAACAGATGTAGCTATGGAAACAGGAGGAATTGTCATTATTAAAAATGACCTGAGGGATGTTGTCCATGCAATTTCTTTGTCCAAAGAAACAATGAGCAAAATTAAACAAAATATGTTTTTTGCCCTTTTTTACAATATCATTGGAATTCCTGTTGCAGCCAGAGTCTTTACTTCTATTGGTCTTGTTTTAAAACCTGAGTTAGCAGGTCTAGCTATGGCTTTAAGTTCTATATCTGTTGTTAGTAATTCTCTGCTTCTTAGACGTTTCCGACCTGGAAGAACTAATTATCTTTCAATAATAGCTCCAGCTGTCATGATCATACTATTTACATTTATCTTCTTTGAATTTGCCCGCTTTAGCTCTAATAGGTAAGGATTTTACCAAAAGATTTGGAAGGGAAAATTCCTTTTTCTTTCTTCAATTACTTTATACAATTCCTCCAAATTCTATTTTTACTTCTGCTCCAAAAATATACAAAACCTTTATCTTTGGTTTTTTGCAAAACTTCCTTATTTATATATCCCATATTTTTTTCAAAATTAATATTCATAATTAACTCCTTATCGGAATATTTTTACTCCTCAGATAATCTTTTAACTTTAAAAATGATAAAACTACACACTGACTGCCAAATTCTTTTGCACAATCAGAAATCAATTTGGGATTTTTAAATGCTCCAGTGTTGACTGATACTTTGTCCGCTCCTGCCCTAATATCTAAAAACACTAATTCATCTGCTCCCTCATCAGAGTACTTTTTAGCCAATTTCACTGGATCTCCAGCATCCCTAAAATTTATAATGGCTTTTCCAGGCTTAGCACGTTTTGTTTGAACTATTAAACCCATTTTCTTTAACTCATTATATAAATCACAAGCTTTATAATAATTAAGCATTAATCTTCTTTGAAATAGGGAAGGACTTACATGGGTGTATTCCTTCATTAATTCTATTGCATCTCTTAAAAGATCATTATCTATCTTATATTTCCCCATACCTATAATTCTCTTCCAAGTTATTCGTATTTTGTAATAAAATCGCAGAGTTTTATGCTTAAGGTGGTTAATCTAAATTCTTTTCCTGTCCTTATCCCTGATTTATCGGAATAGGTTCTCCCCGACAAAAGTCCGAGCTCAACAAGTTTAGGATCAGCCGCGCTTATAAGTTCTGGTAAACCATAACCAATTTTCTCTGATACAGTATTAACCCAATCCCCAAAAGCATTTATCCCTGTATTAACATTCTCTACATCGTCACCAAGATATATTTTGTAGCATGCTCCAAGTATCAATATATCAATGGAGTTTAATTTTTTGCACAGTAATAGAAATTGATATGCTACTTCTTCTTGTCGTGCATCCATGTCAATTGATACACCTGAAAAAAATATTGACTTCATTGCTTTAAAACGTTCATCGTCCGGTGCTTCATTATCTATGAACTTCAACAATTCGTTCAGAGATGCTTTATTTTTTCCTGAAGCGTAGTAATCTTCTTTTATCCTTCCTTTTTTAATATACTCCTGGAGTTCTCTCCCTAATTGAGTTAAAAGATTGAATTTGATAGAGGCTTGTACTATTCTCCCAGCAGAAAGCTTCCAATCTCCCATACTTGAAGCAAGGAATCCAGTAAGAAACTCCGCTATTTTAATAGAGGGTTGTTGTACAAGCTCAGCTAAATCTTTTGGATTCAAAAGGTTTACTATTCTCTTACTCATGGGTTCTTTATCCTAATTTTTTACACCTTTCACAACTGCAATCTCTTCCGATGTAAGGCCGTAGAGGTTACAAAACATTCGGTTAGCTTTTATGTTTAGTTTCTTCCCACTCTCTTGCCGCTTCTTCAGTTGTTCGGTTTCCAACCTGAACTATATGCCCTTTGGGCCATTTTACCTGATGTTGGGTTTCTCGTCTTTCTAAATCATTAGTAATCCCGCTGTGAACTATTTTTTGTTTGACCTTAAAATCATATTTATATGTATTTCTAATTGGCATAAAGAATCACCTCCTTGACATTCAAAAAATGTTGTATTATTATTACAACAGACATGACAAAAAGTCAAGCTCCAACTATTCAAACATTCGGAGAATTTTTCAGACAAAAGAGGGTTGCTATTGGTTTTACCCTTCGATCTTTTTGTGAAAGATATGGTTACGACCCCGGGAATATCAGCAGACTCGAAAGAAATATTCTTTCCCCAAGTATAGATAAACAAAAACTTGAAGGATATGCTGTCGCTTTAAAAATACCCCGAGATAGTGAGGAATGGACCATATTTTTTGACCTTGCTCATGCTGCTAAGGGTAAAATCCCGACAGATATTTTACAGCAACCAAACTCGATAAAATATTTACCCTTACTTTTCAGAACTGCCAGAGGTCAAAAACTCTCTAAGAAGAAACTACAAGAATTGGTTGATCTCCTCAATAAATAAATGAGCTTTCCTATAAAACATCTTACTTACCAAAAAATTGGTCAAATTGCAGATGAATTTTTAGCCAAATACCATCCAAAATTATTACTCCCTATTCCAATTGAGGAAATTGCCGAAAATAAACTGAACTTAAAAATATTAGAGGAGATGGATCTTAAGAAAAATTACGATGTTGATGGTTTTCTTACCTCAGATCTGGAAAATATCTTCATTGATTTTAATTTGTACATGAATTTTGAAAACAGAACGAAATTTACTATTGCACATGAACTTGGACACTTTGTCCTACATGGAGAACTATTCAAAAAATTAAGCATAAACTCGGTTGAAACGCTTAATACATTAACATCAAAAATTACAGATGAAGAATACAGTTGGCTTGAATATCAGGCTTACAGTTTTGCAAGTCAAGTTTTAGTTCCAAAAAAAGCACTTTTTGAAGAAATAGTGAAAAGGCTAGGGAAAATACCTCAATTGGAAACTCCCGAAGTTTTAGCGACTATTGCCCAGGATTTATTAGATGTTTTTCAAGTTTCAGGAGAAGTTATTTTAAGGCGCTTGCAAAAGGAAGGAATAGTAAAATCTAATTCTTAGTATATTCTCCCTTCACAATGGCAATTTCTTCCCTTCGACTAACTCAGCTAGCCGGCGTTAGGCCGTAGAGTTTATAAACTAATTGATCAATCTGATTTTTGAGGGTATCCTGTTTTTCTTTATCAATTATTAATAAATTTTTTAGTTCAGTCACACTTATCTTTTCTTCATTTAACTGTAGTTCATTTTTATTGAATTGCTCCTGAATAATTCTGTTAATTAATTTACTCGACCTTTTTATGGGAAGTCTGAGTTCCTTTAAATCTCTACCCAAGATTAACAGATCATCTCTTACCGCAACATTATCAGTTTTTTGTATCATTACCCTAGAAAAATCAACGAAATCCGAAAGTCTTTTATCTTCCAGAGTCAACATCTTCTCAGTTCTCTTTATAATCTCATTCTTAATGGCCTGGTTGTCTCCATTAATTTTTGGCACACGGACAAACTCTTTAACTGCAGTAGTTGAAACCAAAAAGTCTTTTTCGTTCTCGTTTCTTAAATTAGAGTCTAGAACAAAGCGAATTATTGGCGAGTTAAGTAATGAAAAAAGATATAGTATTTCATTTTTATTTTCGCTTCCAATAGCGCAAATCTGATTTCTCGCCCAAATAACCTGCTTAGAAGTGAAATGAAATTTATGAGGATTTGCATAAGACCAAATAATTTTGAATTTACTATCTAATAAATTATAACCTTGGTTCGCTTGTCTCAGTTTTATTATGTGTGGAGAATTACCAGAACGCATATTTGGCCAAAACCCTCTATAATCTTTAACAGTCCAAAAATTAGAATTTAACTTAGGATAATAGTAATATTCTTCATCAGGTCTTTCTTTTAACAATTTTCTTTCATCTATGTCATAACCACTATCAAAGAAGAATTTACTCTTTAAATAATGTAATGCTAAAGAGTGTTCATAGTAAATCGAAATTCCCTCAGAAGCTTTTTTGTATGCCTCGTAAAACTCTATAGATTTCTTATTTTGTTTAATAAAATTCCAATTAGCCACATTCTGTAATAATCTTAATTGTAAAATTTTATTTTTAGATACTTTTTTATTAACCAAAATATTGTTAAGTGTTTTTTCTATATCATCCTTTGGATCGAGATAATTAATTATCTCTACCTCATGTAAGGAGGTAGGCAGTTTTCTTGATATAAGGATGATCAAACTTGAAGTAGCAACCGGTTTATTTTGTGTTAAACCCCTTCCTATAAACATTTTCCCGCTAAATGTGATAATTTTCTCAATCGTAGTGAATTTTGCCAGATGGTAACGCAGAACATCAAGATCACCTGCTGTCAGGATTGTTTGTGGAATAATATAGCAAAGTTTACCATTATCTTTTAGTAGAGCTATACCTAATGCTACAAAGAAAGCATATAGATTGGGATTAGGACGATATTTTTTGGTACTATCGGGTATACTGTGAAGATTAACTCCATAAATATTATTTAGTTTTGCTTTACCTTGTTTCATCAGTTCAAAAATTAAGACTTTCTGTCTAGCGCACTCGTTATAGCTCACGTAAGGAGGATTACCAATGACATAATCAAAGCGATAGCGACGAATTTGTGCTTGATTTTCTAAACTTTTTTTCATTTCACCTAAATCATCTTCATTGCGAACATAGCTAGAGTAACCAAAATCCAGTTTTTCAGTAAATAAAGGTACTTGTCCTGGATGCCATTGGACTTTCTGGAATTCTATGTTCATGTCATTTAGGGTATTACGTATGGCTGTATCCATAAATTCAGCTATACTATCTTTTGTTTTAAACATCTTTATTTTTTTATCAACTGGATTGTTATACTTCTCGTTAATAATAAGAGGAAGCATTCTCATTAAAATATTC
Source organism: Candidatus Daviesbacteria bacterium (assembly GCA_016187035.1). GTDB lineage: Bacteria > Patescibacteriota > Microgenomatia > Daviesbacterales > UBA10151 > JACPKL01. Next base: position 7,310 of record JACPKL010000002.1, on the reverse strand, counting down.
ATTTCTGCCAAATATAAGGGGAATTCTTCTATATCCAAACCAAAAATATTATTATTTACTAACTCCTCTATTCTCTTTGAAGAGTCTTCTGATCCATTAGGTACCGCATTTATAACCTGATCTGTTGCGCGATAAAGGAAGGTTCCACTACCGCAGGATGGATCGATTAGAGAAATATAATCGCCATCTGGATCATGTTTTAGTCGCTGTTGAATCTTTTCTGGTTCATAACCTATCTCTCGAAGCATAAAATTAACGACAGCAGGGTCTGTAAAATATTGTCCCTTCTTTGCTTCCTCATATAGTTCCTTCAAATAATTTTCGTAAATATAGCCAAAGATTTCATTTTGAATGTTAGAAAAGTTGAATTTTTTAATGAAGACAAAAATATCTAACCAGGGAGAAATATCGGAAAGTTTATTTTCTACCTTGTGATAAAGCTGCAGGAGTGTTTGGTTAATAAACTTCTGTTCTTCAGCGAAAGGACGATAGATGTTTTCTGAAATTTGTGTAGAAATTCCATCAATAATGCCAAGAATATCCTTGTAGCGATTTCCTTTGAGATATTCATGAATTTTCTTAACGCTATTATTAAAGTCTTCATAAAAATTACCAAAGCCGTTATCTACCAATGTTTTATAAAGGATAAACTGGATGATATACGCATAGGTAATTTCAATTGCCTTCTTTTCTTTTTCTTTTTTCTCCAAGTTAGTAAAATATCCCTCAACCTGTAATTTATTTTTAAAGCTCTTGATTAACTTAGTTATATCCTCGAAAAATATTTGTCGGTGTGCATCTACAGGCAATCTCTCAATTTCTTTAAGGAACGAGAGCTGACCTTGTGGTTCAAAGAACGAGAGATAATAAAACTCCGGCTTTATATACTCTTTCCAAAACTCTAGAAAAAGATCTGTTTCTTCTAAGATTTGATTTAAATTAAACTCACGATAGATATTGTTGTTGTAAAAACGCCAAGTAAATCCATCAGTTAAAATTCCATATTCCTTGTTATAATCTTTTTGATAACTAAAGAGCTGTTGGACGCCCGCTTTAATCTTTCCGAAACACTCAACCTCTAGGGGAACAACAATATCCGAATCTATATAAATTACAAAATCAGCTTTTCTTCTCTCTTTAGCTTTATCTTCATGAATGTATTCTTTTTTTCTTGACTCCAAATTTGTCGATAAGGATCCTGCTGTTAAGGAAAATAGCTCTTCGCTTTCTAAACAAGCTCTAATGAAACTTTGAACTCCGGAACCCACCTCTTGATTTCTGTAATAATCTTTTTCTTTAGCCCATTTACTTTTTATATTTTTAATGGTCATATCTTAATTCTTGTATCTGCTTCATTTAATTGCATTATTTCTCCATTTCTACATTCATCTGATATAAATCAGTTCTTGAATTATATTACTTGATCCAAGATAATTCATCCGCTAAAAAATGAGCGAGGAAAAACAGTACCTGGCTAATTTTGTATTGAAGAAGAGATTTTAGACCTAGCTCAAAGATTAAAAATTGCAAAGTTAATTTTAGAAGAGAAAACCTATGACGAGATAGCTGAAAAAGTTGGAACAAGTACTTCAACTGTTTCTAAAAAGGTGGATTACAAAAAGTATTGCGAAGCACGCTACATACAAAAAGCCGTTGACATTTCTGCATTTTAAAATATATAATTGAATATATGCTCAATCGTTTATATATTCAAATGCACAAGGACCACCCTCATTACTTAACTGATTCTAAATTTCTATCATTGCAAAAGAAAATAAAATTATCTGATGAGGAAGAAGAGCTTCTAAGAATTGTCCGTAACCTTTCCGATCCTACTAAGCTTAAGATTTATCTATTGCTTACAAAAATTAAATCCATGCCTGTAACAGATATCGCTCAAATTTTAGGTCTTTCTCAATCTGCTATTTCCCATGCTTTGACTGATTTAAAAAATTTAGGTCTAGTTGAAAATTATCGCTGTGGACAATTAATCTGTTACTGCCTAAATAAGACTTGGAAGAAAAAGAGACTTTCAAGTTTTTTAGAAAAATTTTAATATGAAATTTTTTAATGTTTTTATCATTGCATCAATAGCTATAATTGCAATAGGTTTTATATTTTTAAAAGGCGTTTTTAATACCTCATCAAATATTGCTAAAACTGAAGATTCTAATGCTCCTGTTTTGATGGACCTAATGAACTATATAGATTATTCAGAGCAAAACCAACTGAATGCTCAAAAAATTGGCAGACCAGTTCTATTTTTTGCAGCGACACTGTGGTGCCAGACCTGTACTCAACTGGATAAAGAGATTAAAGAAAGAGCAGGAAGTTTACCATCAGATGTAACGATATTAAAGGTTGATTATGATAATGATCGGGAGATGAAAAGAACGTGGGGAGTGACTACACAGCATACCTTAATACAGCTTAATAGTAACGGAAGCGAGGTAAACCGATGGATTGGCGGTAATTTTGATGCCTTATTGCAAAACCTAAGATGAAGCAAGCTTCTTGCTTCGTAATAAACTTATGTTCTTACTAATGCCGATTGCTTTTATATCAGGAATATTAACAGTTTTTTCACCTTGTGTTCTGCCGATACTCCCTGCTGTTTTGGCAAGCGGCATTGATGGAAATACCAGAAGGATAAAAGGAGTAATTATTGGTTTAGTAATTAGCTTCACTATTGCTTCGCTCTTTTTAGCAACACTTGTTAGGGTTTTAGGTATTCCCGCAGATACCGTCAGAACTCTAGCAGTAGTGCTTCTAGCCATATTCGGATTAAGCTTAGTATTTTCTATTATCTGGGAAAAAGTTCAAATCTGGATTGAAAGGTATTGGCATTTTCAGCCAATACAAAACCAAACAGGTGGATTCTGGGGTGGATTTTTAACAGGCACAAGTTTAGGGATTGTCTGGACACCCTGTATTGGTCCGGTTGTAGCAGCTATGGCAACACTGGCTGCTGTCAGTTCATTTTCCTTAACTATGGTGCTCATTGTGTTTGCTTATGCTTTAGGAGCAGGCGTTCCTTTATATTTTATAGCCAAGGGCGGTAGTGCAGCTTCTCAGAAGTTAGCCTTTTTTAAAACTGAAAGCCAAAAGATTAGACAGATATTTGGAATAATTATTCTAGCAACCGCACTTTTTATTTGGACAGGAGCAGACAGAGTTTTACAGGCATGGACTTTAGCTACTCTACCAGAAAGTTGGACTCAAATTGCGACTACTTTTGAAAGTAGATTTAAGATTGATACTCAGCCTAACCAGCAAATGCCAAAAGTAAAACCCGGGGAAACAGTTGTAAGAAAAACATCTTTACAAAATGATTTTACCGGAGCAAAGGTAAAACCAGAAGACCTTTTGCAGGGTTGTTTTGGTCAAGATTGTATCCCCTCTATAGAGAATCCAAAATTTGAGTCTTCAGAGCAAGCTAGTTGGTTAAAAGATGAAGATACTGTCTTTGCAATTGATTACAAAGGAGTACAGAGAGTTTATCCTCAAAGAATTTTAAACTGGCATGAAATAGTAAATGACGTCATAGCAGGTGATCCCATTGCTGTTACTTTTTGCCCTCTATGCGGAAGTGCATTAGCATTTGAGAGGAAAGTTTCTGGAGTAATTACAGAGTTTGGAGTATCGGGAAAGCTCCATAATTCTGATTTAGTAATGTATGACAGATATGAGGGGAATTTGTGGCAACAAATTACAGGTGCAGGTATTGTTGGACCATCTGCTCGGAGAAATGAAACTTTAAAACAGGTTCCAATTATTACTACAACTTGGGGAGAATGGAAAAAAGAACATCCTAGTACGGGAGTTCTTTCAAGAAATACAGGATTTAGTAGAAATTATGACCAACATCCGTATGGCACATACGAACAAGATGACCAATTACTTTTTGGAGTAAAGGGATTAGACAAGAGTCTTCAGATAAAAACTGTAGTTTATGGAATAGAGATTGATGGTAACTCTAAAGCTTACCCTGAAAGTGTTTTTGATGAGAAAAAAGTTATTGAAGATACTGTTGGAAATGTAGCGATAAGATTGGAAAGAACGCAGTCCGGACAAATTAAGGTTACCAATTTACAAACAAATGAAGAAATAATACCTATTAGGCTATTCTGGTTTGCTTGGGCAGCATTTCATCCAGATACTAAATTGTACATTAAATCAGTTGACAAGAATTTTCAAAGAGTGTATTATTTGAATAATCGTTCAAGTACTATGATCAAGTATAATCAGATTAAAAGAGAATTAAAGAACAGGAAAAAACTAATCGCTTGTGCACAGCAACTTGGAGTTGTTGGAGACGCTACCCGCTTAAAGATTTGTTATCTCCTTTGTCATTATCCTGAAGTTTCTGTTGGTGAAATGGCAGAAATTCTGGATGCTTCTATATCTGTGGTTTCCCATAGTGTAAAGAAACTTTTAGATCTTGGTATGGTTGAAAGAAGAAAAGAAACACAAACAGTCTATTACTCCTTAAAGAATTGTGAATTTACTAAAACACTAAAGGATTTCATTACATAACTTATGCAGAAAGATCATCCAAAATTAAACAAAGGAGGTGAAAATATATGATGGGACATGGAAAACACGATAACTGCATGATGTGTAAAATGGGTAAAACTATTGGTATGATAGGAAAGTGTACAGATAAAAACTGTACCAATCCAGTTCATAAAAAAGAGAAAGAGGAGGAAATTAAAAAAAGTGAGTAGTAAAAAGAAACTTATTTTTTATGGAGCTACCTGGTGTCCGGATTGTAGTTAAATTATGAGCAATCAGTATGACTTAATAATTATTGGTGGTGGAGCAGGAGCTTTTGCTGCTGCTATTAAAGCCAATGAGCTTAAAGCTATAACTCTGATGGTTAATCAGGGCCTTCCTTTAGGTGGAACCTGTGTCAATGTTGGTTGTGTACCGTCCAAAACACTTCTTTGGGCAGGAGAAGTAATGCATCTTGCCAAAAGCCATAATATTTCGGGTCTTGATATAGAAGTTAAAAATTTTGATTTCTCAAAAGTTATTCAACATGAACTTGATCTGGTAGCTAGATTAAAAGAAGAAAAATACCAAAAAGTCTTAAGTCAGCTAGAGTATGTGACACATGTAGAAGGACAAGCAACATTTACTTCCTCAAATGAAATCGAAGTAAATGGACAAAAGTATCAAGCTAAGAAATTTATTATTGCTGCTGGTTCTACTGCTACTGTTCCACCTATTGGTGGTATCAGAGAAGTAGGATTTCTAACCCATATTGAAGCATTAAAGCTTAAGCAACAACCAAGAGAGCTAATTGTAGTTGGTGCTGGTCCAGTTGGTTTAGAGTTTACACAAATGTATGCTCGTTTTGGTACAAAAGTCACGATTCTTCATAGAGGATTGTCCATTTTTAGAGGCGAAGAAGAATTAACCACAAGATTGGCAAAGTTACTGACCAATGAGGGGATTACGATTAAAACGGGCGTACAAGTGCAATCTGCTCGCAAAGAGGGTGACAAAAAGGTTGTTTCCTATCTTGTTGAGGAGAAACAGGAAGAAGTGTCAGCTGATGAAATCTTACTTGCTGTTGGGAAAACTCCAAATACACACGATTTAACTCTTGATAAAGCAGGTGTAGAAATTGATGAAAAACAAGCTATTAAAGTGAACCCAAATTTTCAGTCCTCACAGTCTCACATTTATTCTGTGGGCGATATTACTAATGGTCCATTAAGGCTTGAGACAACAGCCGGCAGAGAAGGAACATTAGTGGCAGAAAATGCTCTGAAAGGTACCCAAAATAGCATTGATTACAACAGTGTTCCCTGGACTATTTTTACAGATCCGCAGCTAGCCGGAGTCGGGTTTACGGAAAAAGAGCAAATGAAAAGGTTCGGCACTTGTATGTGTAAAACTGTATCGTTTAAAGATGTTCCAAAAGCTCTTATCATCAATAGAACCGAAGGGCTTATCAAAATGGCAATTCATCCTGAGACAAAACAGATCATGGGGGTGCATATCCTTTCCCCAAATGCAGGAGATTTAATCGCAGAAGCAATGGTGCTTATAAAGAATAAAAATACGATTGATGATGTGGTAAACTCCCTGCCTATGTTTCCAACTTTATCTGAAGCAATTAAAATTGCAGCGTTGTCTTTTACCAACGATATCACCAAACTTAGCTGTTGTATTTAGCTATGAACAGAAAGAAGAGCTTTAATTGAAGTCTTAGGTAAAAAAGAAACTGATGTAGTACATGTTAGAATTTAATAGTCTAATATGAAAAAATTTGATGTTTTAGTTGTGGGTTCAGGAGCCGGTCTTGAGGTGGCGTCATTTGCTGCAGAGCAAGCTTTGTCTGTTCCTCTAAAATGTTGATTCACAGTGCCGATGTGGCAGAAACTATTAAAGAAAGTGCTAAGTTTGGCATTAAGAGTAAGATTGAGAGTATTGATTTTGCATCAATTGTTAAAAGAGTTTCAGAAGTTGTGGATACAGATTCAAGCGGAATTGAACAAGCAGTAAGAAAAAGTGGTAATCCTGTTTTGTATAAAGTCAGAAGTAAATTTATTGGACCTAAACAAATGCAGGTTGGAAACGAACAAATAGAAGCAGATAAAATCTTTATTGTGGGAGGTACCCGTCCTGCAACTCCACCGATTCCGGGTCTTGAGAATACACCTTACCTTGATAGTACAAAGGCTTTAAGATTAGAGAAACAACCAGAACATCTGATAATTATAGGTGGTGGTTATATTGCTGCAGAGCTAGCTCATTTTTACGGAGCATTGGGAACAAAAATCACCATCTTAGTAAGAGGAGAAAGAATGCTCGATAACGAGGATGAAGAAATAGCTGATTGGTTTACAAAAGAATTTTCCAAAAAGTATGAAATCCTGTTTAAAACCGAGGTAGAAGCTGTATCCTACCAGGATAGTAAATTTATAATCAAACTTAAGGGTGATAATGGGAAATTAGAATCAGATCAGCTACTGGTGGCAACCGGTAGATTGCCCAATACAGACATATTAAACATTAAAGCAACAGGAGTTGAGATGGATGATAAAGGATTTATCAAAGTTAATGAGTATCTGGAAACTAATGTTGAAGGAGTCTTCGCTTTTGGAGACATTTTAGGGATTTTACCTTTTAGGCATACTGCCAATGACCAGGTTGGCTTTTCCATCAGGAATGCTTTTACTGATAAAAAGGTTGCCTTTGATCCTTTTGCCATTGGCCATGCTGTATTCTCATCTCCACAAATTGGCGGAGTGGGTAAAACAGAGCAGGAGCTTAAAAAAGAAAGTATCCCATACAAG
>JACPKL010000004.1 GCA_016187035.1 Candidatus Daviesbacteria bacterium | reverse complement strand
GCATATTCGTCGTACATTCGAGAAAAAGTTAAAGGTTTCCAGCCAGCTTCTAATATAGCAGAATTTGAGGCGGTTGAAAAATCCCTTATGCCTCCACTCAGTAGCGGATATTCTACTTTTTCTGTAAGTTCATTTATCTTAGGAAGCTTACAATCGCTTTCAGCGGCAATCTTAATGCCATTATCACTAATTTTATCTTCTAATTCAAAAAGAAAAAGCATGGCAAAAATAGATGAATTGTAGGCTCCAGTATGTTTCCTTGCACAAGTATATAAAGTGAATTTTTTATTAGGATACTTTTGCTTCACCTCAATTACTCTCTCTCTAATAAGAGTGCTAAAAGAATCCCGAGCTAATTCTGACAGAATCCTTGGATATGAAAAAAAAATAATAAACGGTAGCAATACTAAGCCAACATAAGCTTTTTTATATTTTATATTAATAATTGCAAAAGCAGTAAAAATAAATAGAAATGGCCGTAGGAAATTTAAATAGCCAAAAAATCTCGGACCCCAATAATACCTAAGTAGGATAAAATTAAATAGGAAAGCGGAAATAAGTATGACCCAGTTCTTGGATAATTTCTTTTTCCATCCCAACCAAATTAAAGAAGCTATAAATAGAATTATTAATATGTATCCAAGCCATATGGGAATTCCCAATGCATCTGACCAAAAAGATGGCCAAAAATCCCTAACATAAAATAACCACCTATTGGGAACATAAATAGCTTTTCTACCTTCTGTTAGATAAAAGAAAATATTCCTGGTTGTAAACCAATGATTGTTCATTTCGAAAATTAGCATGGGAATAAAAGCAATAATTACGCCCAATCCGCTATATATAAGATTTAAAAATTTTCTTTTATATGCAAAAAGGATAAGGGGAAGTATCAATAAGCCACCCATTTGAAAATGAAGATTCATACCAATTCCGATAATAAAACCCAACAGTAAATTCCACCATCCTGACTTGTTTTTAATTATAAGTATCAAAAAAATCCAAATTAATAATGCCGCAAAGAAATTAGTATTATTATGGCTGGTTAAATGTGTTGCCGATATTATTTGGGCGGGAGAAATGGCAACCAAGAAAGCTAAAACAAGAGCAAAGATATCTCCCCCCAAAATCTTACCGATTTTGTACATTATAAATATATACAACACTGAAATAATACTTAAATATATCCACGGAGAATATACAAAGGGAATCAGGAGATAAAAAATAATCAACTGATAGGCATACCACGGTCCGAATGTAAAAGGACCAAGCGATGAAAAGGAACCGGTAAGAGGAAATTGGAATTGCCTAGCTCCCTCTATGCCAATTACTGCATCTCTGACCGTTTCTTCACCCAAGCCATATCTGTAGGGATAATTGTAGAATCTCAAAAATGCCCCCAACAAAAAGATTCCTAAAAAAATATAAAAGTGTAATTTTTGTTTTTTAAAAAAATGGATCATAGAACTTTAAGATATTTAAAATAGGCAATTGGAAATCTTAACGAGGAAAAAAACGAAAAAACAAATCCAGGCCACCAGTCCATAAACCCTTTATGACGAATGTAGGTTGTTAAAAACCAATGAGACGGTTTAATAATTAAATATCCAACTGCATAAGCTAATTTAACGGGAAAATTCCTATTTTTCAAACTTTCCTTAATTTGTATTGTTAAAAGATTATTATATCTATTCCACTTTATGATATATGAAATAAAATTCCTATATGGATAGTGGAGTAACGCGTACTTTAGATATTCAACGCGACCAACAACTTCTGCCTGCTCATGAACATGCACCTGGGGAAGATGACCCTTGCCTTTGCGGTAAAGCCTAAGAGTATAATCGGGGTATTGTCCTCCTTTCAGAAGGAATCTACCTAAAAACCAATTTTTCCTCGCCACCCAGTAGCCATTAACTGAATTCTCAATTTTTTCCTTAATTTCCCGGGCAAGTTCCGGGGTAACTCTTTCATCTGCATCCAATTGCAAAATCCAATCTTTGGTAGCTGAATCTATAGCTCTTTGTTTATTGATGTGAAAATTCGGTAAATTTTCGGTAACAATAACTTTTGCCCCGTACTTTTTGGCAATTTCTACAGTTTTATCCGTAGAGGTACCATCAACAACAATAATTTC
>JACPKL010000013.1 GCA_016187035.1 Candidatus Daviesbacteria bacterium | reverse complement strand
GCTGCACTGTAATGGAGAGGCAAAAGGCTAGGTGAAATTGTTCCCATATAGACCAGATTGGAATATTCTTGGGTTGATTTTTTTACATAATCGACCAATGGGCCTTCGCCATACATTACGAATGTGATTCTCCTGTCTGATAATCTGATTGCATCGATGGCCACCCTTACGCCTTTTTCCTCAATCAGCCTGCCAAAAAAAGAAATAACGAATTTATTGCTAAACCCTATTTCTTTCCTTGCAGTTTCTTTTTTTATTGGTTTTAATAAATTACTATCCTCCCAATTGGTATAAATCTGAATTCTTTCGGAAGATATTCCTAAAGTTTCTATGTCTTGTTTGCTCTGTTTGGAAATCGAAATAATTTTATCAGCCGAACTAAAAATCCATTTACAAATTTGTCTGTAAAAACCTTTTTTGGGAAAATTATAAACAGATTGAGCAGAAACTACGTAGCGTTTTCTAAAAATTTTTGCCCAGAAAGAGGCGGTAAATCCCGCAATGAGACCTTGAGCATTAACCACATTAATATTCGGATACATTAGTAACATTAGCGGGGTTACCAAAAAAAGTAATGGTTCTAAAAATAAAAATTCTAACAGAGGTTTTTTATACAACTTATAAAATATCCCCCTTAGAATAGGAAGCCTGAATATAATCAGATTCTTAGATCTATCTACCCATTTACCTAAAATTGGAGTATTAAGAGGCTGATAAGTAAGAACTGTAACTCTCCAATCTCTTTCAGTTAATTCATCTATTAAGTCTTTAAGATGTGTTTCAAGTCCTCCAATATTGGGTAAAAAGCCAATGGATATAATTAGGACATGCTTCCTCATATAAAAAGACCGGAATTCTCTTGATACCATGCAATAGTTTTTGAAAGGCCATTGTCTAGGGTTGCTCTTGGATACCATCCTAGCTCTCTTTTTGCTTTTGCAATTGATACATATTGCGATGCTATTTCTCCTTCTCTTTTTTCAACAGTTTTCTTAATTGAGAGATTTTTATTTGCAATTAATATAATCTTCTTTATTAAATCTTCAACGCCGATGACGTTTGAACTCCCAAAGTTAAAAACCCTATTTGACCCAACTTTCTCTACGCTTATTTTTGCCAGCGAAACGTATGCACTCACCGCATCATCGATAAAAAGATAATCCCTAAGTGCTCCTCCTCCCCACATTTTAGGCTCGGAACCCCCTAGAACGCTTTTAATTGTTTTTGGAATCAGTCTTTGAAAATTTAAATCTCCCGGACCATAAATGTTCACAAACCGCGGTATCAGAACAGGAAGATTAAAACTTGCTGCATAAGACTGAGCAATAATATCCGTACAAGCCTTTGATGTCTCATATGGTCTTGTCGGTTTTGGCGTATAACTTTCAAGATACGGAACTTTATTTTTCCCATACACATGAGACGTGGATGCGATTATTACTTTTTCCAACTTATTAGTTCTTGCACTTTCAAGAATATTTAAAGTCCCTTCCATGTTGATTTTAAAAGTCTGATAGGGATGCCGTTGGCCCTCCTCAACCAACGAAGCAGAGGCTAGATGAAAACATATCTCAATACCTGAATTCTTAATAAATTTATTAATTTTGGGATAATCAAGTATATCCGCATTTATATTTTTAGCATCATTATTAACCGCTCTTGAAATTCCGTACACGCTAGCTCCCAATGATCTCAAGCGATCGCTTAAAGCTTTTCCCACAAAACCCGTGATGCCGGTTATTAATATTCTTTTATTTTTTAAATCGTCATTTAGCATATTTATTTTTAAGAATTAATCCTAAAAAACCGGCCATAACTTCAGCGCTACGCAAAAGTATTGCTCCACCTGCTAGAACAGGATTTTTCAGAAATATTTTCCAATGCTTTACATAGGCTTTTTTAATAGGAAAGAATTGCGCAATAGCAATATCCGGATATCGTTTCAGGTATTTCCTGAAAGCCTTACTATAGTAGTATTTTTTCTTAATTCTTCCAAAGAAACTTGTTCTTCCCTCATCATGATATAAATATTCTTTTATTTTTCCTATGGTTCCTTTTGCTTTCATTCGATAATGAAAATCTGAATCTTCTACTCCTACAATTGTTGTATCGTATCCTCCAATAGCTAAAGCGTCAGTTTTCCTAAAAAACCTGCAACATTCATTCATTCCTTCTTCCAAATAAATACTTATATACCTTTCAAAAGCTACACACTCTGTCCAAAACCCACTGCCAATTGAAATTTCTGGTATCGTAAGTGCAATATTTCCCTTTAAGCACCCGTAGCACTCCTCTATTACCTCTGGAGTTAGATACATATCTTGATCAATAATAAGAATATACTCCCCTTTTGCTTCCTTTATTCCTCTGTTTCTTTGAATACTTCTTTCCGGACCATCCTGAAAATATCTTGCATATTTTTTTATTATCTTTTTATATTTTTCATCCATTTTATAATTAATGCTATCAACAACAATTATCTC
>JACPKL010000012.1 GCA_016187035.1 Candidatus Daviesbacteria bacterium | reverse complement strand
TATTTCTTATCTTTACCTCTATTTCCCCTTGCCCTAACTCCACTCTACGTGAGGTAAATCCTCCAACCTCCACCGGTTCTCGGAATTTAATCTCTGACAAGTTGGGGACATTAATTACTGCGCCTGAGTCAGGAGACCAGGCGTATCGCAACTGAACCGCATCTGAAGTAGATTTGACAGTTGAGTCAAAGAAGGTAACAGTCACCATATCACTTGCAGCACTGGTGTTGGTAACTGTTATAAATTCAAATTGAGCGGAGTTAGGAGGTTTTATCTCGCCTTGCCCGCTAACAACAGCGATATTTTCTTTACCCGGAGTATAAATTGGTAAAAATTCCCTCCAGGCTTTTTGTTCAGCTTCTTTGGTAATAATGGGTTGCCAGTTTAAAGTCTCTTCGAGATTTTTGCCGGTAATAGTCTTAAATTCTACTGGAATCTGTGGCGGAACATTGAACCTTAAACATCCTTTGACTGGAACCGTACGACAATCTGTTATTATATCACTCTCTGTAACCCAGTTAGTTATAGTGTGGACAACTGGATTCTCTTCCTGCTTTGGAGTCTCTTTTTTTACCTCTGCGGCTTTAGGCTGCTCGCCAGGCTTCCCGCATGCTCTGAAGTTGGCTAAAGCCTGTTCACTGCAAGCGCTGCTTTTTCCGCTACAGTCGCTTGCCTTCATGCATTTGGTATAAATCTCACCCGAATTAAAATATGTAGTCCCGTCAGGCTTTTTAGTCTTTTTACTGCATGCATCCGAACACGCATTATAATCCTTCGTACATTGCGACATAGCACTGTCAAAAATTTTCCTGCATTCAGGTTCTGGTTGAGCATTAGTTTTTGCAGACAAGAAAGGCAAGGAGATAAAAATCAAGAAAATGAGCAGGAGGAATTTTTTCACTCTACTATCAGAGTAGCAGAAAAATAAAAGTCAAGTCAAGGAGATGGCAAGTAACGTAATAGTTCAGTCTTTTTGACAAAACTATATCAAAACTGTCATTCCCAGCTTGACTGGGAATCCATATAAAAGAGGAGTCGGTATCTGTTTTAGCACTATCTGGTGAGCCGCTTCGGAATCGAACCGAAAACCTACTCCTTAAGAGGGAGTTGCTCTAACCAATTGAGCTAGCGGCTCATCAACAAAGGTAATTATACTAGATTTAGGGGTGATTTTTAACTTAATGATTACCGCTGGTCTTTGTCTGCCCTGTTGATGATTTCCTGGGAATTTAATTCCCTGGGGCCATCTTCATCAGTAGGCAGCCCTACTGATTGTAAAGTTTCATCAATATCCTCCACATCTTCAGGTGCACTTCCCAGTGCAGACTTACCATCAGTAATTCCCTCATCAGCAGAATCTGCCCTTTTTTGCTGGTCATCAGTCATAAGCTTAATTTTAACAGATTATTTTAAAATGGCCAGTAAGAAAATTGCAAGAACTTTGGATTAATTCCTTAATCCAAGCCTGGTTTTGGTATTGGTAAGGAAATGATGAATTTGGCTCCTTTGGGTTTATTATCTGTAACCCAAATTATCCCTCCATAACGCTCAATGGTTTTCCTGGCTATATATAGCCCTAAACCTGAATTCCCGGTTTCCCCATATGTAACCCCTTCCTTAAACAGTTTGTCCTTGACCTTATCAGGAATATTTATACCTTTATTGGCTAAACTTATTTGGATATGATTTTTATTTTTAAAAATGTTAATATAAATTTTGTTTGTTTTTGCATGGATTAATGCATTCCTGGCAATATTCTCTATGACAGAAATCAAAGCCTGATCAGCATAAACTTTCCCATCTCCTTTTACTTCGTATTTTAAAAATGGCACTCTTTTTGATGCTTCTTTTATAACCTGTTTAAGACTGCAGGGTTTCAAAGATGTTCCAGTGGATACTGCAGCTTCTAAGTCTTTCATATCGCGCATGAACTGCACACTCCGGTCAATGACCTGGTAAGCATCCTGTAAAATTTCTTTTCCGTATCTTTTATTTAAAAATAGGTCTATATTTGCTTTTAAAACTGTTAAATAATTTAAAATATCATGCCTGATGGTTTTATTAATTAACCTTAATATTTCATTTAGTCCTGATACTTGTTTTTCAGCTGTCCTTCTGGCTTCCAAAGCCTGGCTTAGCTCATGAGTATTAAGCTCCAGTTCAACCCAATAAGCTATGTTTTTTAGCACAAACTTTAGGTTTTGGTTAAAGCTTCTTGGCTCTGTATCCTTAATACAAAAAACTCCTATTCTTTTACCATCTGCGCTTTTCAGAGGCACACCGGCATAAAATCTGATAAAAGGTTTACCTAAAACCATAGGATTTTTAGAAAACCTGGGATCTTTTTTAGTGTCAGGAATAACAAAAATATCGTCTTCAAGCAGGGCATGCCCGCAAAAAGAAACCGCTCTTTTACCCTCTCTTTTATCTAAGCCCTGATAAGATTTAAACCATTCCCTATGGGAATCAATTAAAGTTATTGTAGAAATAGGGACATTAAATAAAGCAAGGGCAAGTTTTGTGATCCTATCAAACCTCTCCTCAGTGGGAGTATCCAGTAATCCTAAGGCGTGTAGTGATGCCAACCTCTCTTTTTCATCTGGAGGAGCAGGTGCATTCATGAGATCAACCCTACCTTATTTACCCAAAACTGTCAACATTTTTACCTCTTTCTTAAATACTATATGTTAAAATCACCCTGTGATTACTACCAGATACTACCAGCCTGGCAAGATTGTTACCCTTTATCACTTTAGAAAAAGCAGGCAATTTAGAGGAGTACTGTATATATCCAGGGGTTCAAAGCTATTCAACCCCTGGGGTTTGAATGTAGCTGCACAAGCTTTTCTAGGATTGGCTACAGTAGGCTTCTTTATAGTTTTCTTTCCTCCTTTATATTCTGAGGTGAGGTACCAGCAGGTGATTCCTGCTTTAGCAGAAATCCCTGTTAATGATGAATTTTTTTTGGGGATTCCCAAAATTAATCTTACTGCTAATATTATTCCTAATGTAGATTCCACCAATGAACCAATCTATTTAGAAAAACTTAAACAGGGGATAGCCCATGCTAAAGATTCATATTTTCCAGGAGATGATGGGCCAGTTGTTCTTTTTTCCCATTCCACAGACACTATAGCCCGTATTGTTCAGTATAATGCTAAGTTCTATGCTTTAAAGGATTTGGAAACAGGGGATGAGATAACAATTAATTTTAAAGGTCAAAAATATACCTATAGAGTTACTGAAAAAAAGATTATTAGTCCTGAACAGTTAGATGTAATTAGGCAGACATCAGCTAAATTGACTCTAACTACCTGCTGGCCGCCCGGAACTTCTTGGCAAAGATTAGTAATATTTGCTGATTTAAGTAATAAAAATATAGGTATATAGTAAAAGCATTGTAAGAAACACTTTTTTTATATTGCATTAATTTTTTTGTCAGACTATAATCATTTTATTAACTTACTGTCCAATCCCATATTTATGAAACATCTTGTTTTAGGGTTGGCGCTTGTTTATCTTTTTATCTTCCCAGTTTTTACCTTTGCCCAATATGCTCAATACGGCGCTGCTGCTGCTCCAGCCAAACAAATGCTGATTGAGAAGAAAATTTTAAATCCACAAAATAATGAGTTTGTTGATAATTTGAACCTAGAACAACAAACCTTTCTGCCTAATCAGGAAGTTACCTTTAGGATAACTGTGACTAATGTAATTCAATCAGAGTTAAAAAATTTGACTGTCACTGATAAATTGCCAGATATCCTTAATTTTAAATCCAGTTCTTTTGGTAATTTTGATGAAAAAACTAAAACCACCTCTTTTACAATTGACCGTTTAAAAGTAGGGGGCAGTATTAGTATTGAAGTCAAGACTAAAGTAAAGTCAGCTGAAGAAATTGCTACTAATGTTGTTTGTCAGGCTAATTTGGCTAAAGTTACAACAGGTAATATGATTGATGAAGACACTGCTTCTTTTTGTGTTTCCAAACAAGTGCTGGGAGTAAGTGAAGCTTTACCTGTTACAGGCCCGACCCAAACCCTTCCACTGCTAATCCTCTCATTTTTATTCTTAGCCACAGGACTTTTGATAAAAAGAATAATTTTTCTAGAGGGGAGGTGAAAATATGTCAATAGAAAGAAAGTTAATTAGGGCAGCCAGGTTAGGATTAGCAACTTTGGCGGCCGCAACTGGCTTAAGCGGAGGAAATGCCCGACCTGAAATGCCTTCTAATTTTTCATTGGGAGCAAGGGCAGGAATTTCCAGGATGCTTGAACCTCAAACAGCCTATGCTGATGAAAACAGGCCTCCTGTTCGTCAAGGACCGGATGGCCGTTCATATGCAGATGCACCATTTAGAGCTGCAGGTCGTACTGTTATTTTCAACGGCAATAATGGTTTGGATGTACCGGAGACTGGAAATCGATATGGAGGACCTGGACGGCCTGTCAGTCTTCTGATGGTGCCAAATACGGGTGGGCTAAATCTTAAGGTAGCAGAGCTTGTTTGCGGAGGAGGTATTTCTACTGATATCCTTGACATTAGTGGAAATAACTATCCAGAACGGGTTGAGGCGGCATCAAAGGCTTTTGAAGGAGTAATGAGCTCGCTGCAACGAAAAACTGGAGTGAACCGTCAGGAAGTCGCTTGGATCATCGACAAAGATGCATTAGAAAGTCTGGCTACACCAGACGAAATTTCAAATAGTGACCCTGGTGCAATAGCAGATGAACCACAACCATGTGTGCCTCAGGCTCCAGCTGAAAGAGTTGTGGAGCGGGTGGTTGAAAGGATAGTTGAGATACCTGTAGCGCCGTCCCCATTAGCTGTATCGAGGTGCGGAGTACCAATAGACCTAAATGCTGGGATTGCTGAATTGAGGAATGCAGGTTTCCCAGGTCCATTTGACGTCGGGTCTGTTCAGGCTGCAATAAATAGAACTGTTAACTGTGGTTTACCACTGCCAGTTGTGCCAGCTGCAGTTACTGGAGCGCTATGGTGTCCTTCAAGTGTGGTAGCAGGATTGACGCCAGGTATGGAATTTAAAAACCAAACTGGTAAGGTTGTTGCTAGAGTTTATGGTGTTCAGTCAAGAGTAGGTCCTGGCGGCCTAGATTTGGCAAATAAACCACCTTTTACAACTTCCCTATCTTTTGTTCAACATGTGATTGCAAATCCTGGAGGATTTTTGGCAGATCGGTCAATAATTGCTGCAAATGAACCCCAAAACCTAGCAAGCTGGGATGATCGGATAAATAGAGGTCAGGCTGAATATAGACATGATGATGGTCCAAATAGAAATGCTTATAAACTTGAGAATGAGTCCGTTGCTGGGTTGGGCAGAGATGCTCTGGGCTTACTGTTCCATAGAATTGTTGCTGGTCCTCATACAACAGTCAGAACAGATGCCGAAGAGTTTTGTTTGGAAATAGCCAGTGCCAGTAGACGGATTATTGTGGATGCTGTACAAGTAGGCGTACAGCCAGATGGGCCACGCTTTCATTGGACTTGGATTTCAAGACTTTCATACTCTGAAAGCTCAAGTGTTACTCATCATAGAGTAACCGTACCTGGAACTGAAATGCAAATTATTGGGCAACGGGTGGCCAACCCTAATGCATTTACTGACTTAGACGCAGTTATGCAGGGGGTAGGTCCAAGGCAGGCAAGGCCGGGAATTCCAGGATATTTGTTAGGTGGAGTAAATACTAATGATTTAGCTGCAGGCCTAGGTGAAAAACGAGATGCTGGTAGTCCTTGGGTCAGTTTGGGAACTAACTATTAGCTTGCAACCGATTCGGCCTGAGGCTCACGGCCGAAGGCCTTCGAGGTTGAAGCACAAACTAACAAAGCCGTCAATGCCCTTGACGGCTTTGTTATAAAGACTGTATAAAGACTGTTTAAAAATATGTTTAATAGATTAAAGTCTTATCTGAATAATTTCTCAGTTCAATCCTACCTCGGAGGTAGGATTAGGATGACACCTAGGGTTTTAAAGGTTAATATTTATACTTTTCTTCTTGTATTACTTTGTTCATTTCATCTAATTGGAAATATTTATTGGTTGATTTTAGATAAATCTCCATTTCCTTGGGATCAGGCGGGGCATACCATTATTGCTTTTAAATTTACTGATTTTTTAAATGGTTCTGATAGATCTCAGGATTTTTTATCAATCTCTGATTATTACCCGCCTTTTGTCCATTTATTAGTAGCATTATTTATGCTTGTTTTTGGAAAAAACATTCTGATAGGACCATTGATGGTGACAGGATTTTTTATCTTAGGTTTAGTTTTTTTATATTTATATGCTTATCAACTGTTTAAAAATAGATTAACCGCATTTTTGTCTGCTACTATTTTTTCCTTTTTGCCAAACATATATGCCCTTTCCAGGGAATTTTTATTAGAAATACCTTTAGTAACTATGGTGTTAAGTTCTCTTTTCTTTCTTGAAAAGAGTGATAACTTTCATAACAAAAAAAATACTATATTATTTTCTTATCTTTTAGCTTTAGCCCTATCGATCAAATGGACCGCGCTTGTTTTTATTTTTATACCTGTAATTTTTAAATTAAAAAAGATGTTACCTTTGATTGAATGGAAAAACTTGAGTTTAAGCTTAATAATAGTTCTGCTAATTAATCTTCCTTGGTATATGAATAATCTACCCATTATTTTATATGCTGCCAAAATTACTGCTACACCTGAGGTTTCAGATCCTCAAACCATTATTTCATATGAGAGCTTTAAATATTATTTATTTATGATGACTAATTTCCAGATGACCTGGTTAGGTATGTTAGTTTTCATAATTTCCCTTATTTATTTTATTTTAAAAAAAAGACACCAGAGTCTTTTTCTGCTTTTAACTTTTTTATTTATCTATTTAGTATTTACTTTAATTGGTAATAAAGACTTACGCTACATTATCTTTCTAGCTCCAGTTGCCACTATGATCATGGCCTTTTTTTTGACTGATTTAAGTAATAAGCAAAGCTTGATACTTCGTAATAAGCAAAGCTTGATACTTCGTAATAAGCAAAGCTTGATACTTCGTAATAAGCAAAGCTTGATACTTCGTAATAAAACATCAGCCTTAACTTTAACTGCAGTTTTATTTTTATATTATTTATTTTATTTCTTTAGTTTATCTTTTGGAATATTGATTAGCCCTGCTAAAATTGATTTCCGAAGGTCAATACAAATTCCCCTCTTTGGTTGGGTTGATCTGATTAATTTAGGTAAATATACCTCATCTTTTCTGGCTCCTGCCTATGATCAGACAGTCTGGCCAAATTCCATTATAGCTGAGGAGTTAAACAGGCATAATCTAAAAAAGAGTATTAAAGTTTTGGTGATTTCTGAAAAACCTTATCTTAATCAAGTAAACCTGGAACTTGCCAGAAAGCAGTTAAATTTTAAGAAAGTTCAATTTTATGCGCCATATAATATAGCCCCATTCACCTCTAACCAACTGCTGGAGAAATACTTATTAGGTTTTGACATTATTTTACTGGCAGATAAGGATTTAGGGCCTGAAGGAGGGATTAGACCTATTATTGCCTTAAAACAAATGTCTAAATTTCTAAAAGAAAACCAATCCCAAAAAATAATTAAAATTAATACTTATCCTCTACCTGACTTGGACCAATTAATTGTTTACAAACCACGGGAAGATATCCCATGAATTTTAAATCTAAAATTTTTTTCCCAGTCTTACTGATTATTTTCAGTCTAATTATAAGTTTTCAGAATTATAAATATGGTACTTATTTATCAGGATGGGATACTTTGCATCCTGAGTTTAATTTTGGGCTGTATTTTAAAAAGATTCTTTCTGTTTGGCAGGAACATCAGGGATTGGGGGCTGTTGCTGCCCAGGCCCATGTTGCTGAATTGCCCAGAGTCATTTTAATGTATTTACTATCTTTTTTTCTTCCTTTGTCTTTCTTACGTTTCGCTTATTTTTTTCTAACCCTAATCCTTGGCCCTTTAGGAGTTTATTTTTTTGTTAAGGAATATATCAGTAAGAAGAATAATTTTATAGCTTTTACATCCTCTTTATTTTATCTGCTTAACCTGACAACTTTGCAGCAATATACTGTTCCCCTGGAAATGTTCGCCACACTTTATGGCTCTATTGGCTGGATTTTTCTTTTTGCAACCAGGTTACTTTTAAAACGAAAAAAAAGAGATTTGTGGTTATTTACTTTGGTAATTATTTTAAGTAGCCCAATGGCACATACCCCTACTTTGTTTTATATATTTTTTATCTGTTTCCTGCTTTATCTTTTAACTTATGCGTTTATTAAAAAGAAATTGAAACAAGCCCTGTTTCTAGCTATGTTAATAATTGCTTTAAATAGTTACTGGATTTTACCTAACTTATATTTTATTGCAAATTACAGCAGCAGTGTAGCTGATTCCAAAATTCACTCCCAATTTTCTGACAGGGCTTTCCAGGTAGGAAAGAATTTTGGTGATTTATCAGATACAGCTATTATGAGAAATTTTTTATTTGACTGGGGGAAATATAACCAGCTTAATGGTTCCTTTATTTATCTATTAGACATTTGGAATAAACATCTTTCTAACCTTTCTATTAAATTAATTGCCAATATAATATTTATTTTTATAATTTTCGGTATTGTTACTTCAGTTTTAAAAAGAAATATTACCGGACTGAGTTTGCTGCCAGTTTTTACTTTGAGTTTCTTTTTTCTGGCTAATGATAATTTTATATTTAAATATTTGTTTGAAATTTTAAATAAGTTTTTAGTAATTAAAGAATCTTTAAGATTTCCTTTTACCAAGTTTTCTATTCTTTTATTATTTTCTTATAGTATATATTTTGGTTTGGCCTTAAGCTTTCTAAAGAAGTTTCAAAATTCTCTACTGGTAATTATTTCTATAACTTTAATTATTTATGCATCTCCCTTTTTTTCCGGCTTTTTAATAAATTCCAAAATGAAAGTTGATATTCCCGGATATTATTTTGAAGTCTTTGACTTTTTTAAAACACAACCTCAAACTAACAGGATTGCTTTCTTTCCTGTTCATACTTTTTGGGGTTGGTCATATTATACCTGGGGTTATGAAGGAGCAGGATTTTTATGGTTTGGATTAAAGCAGCCGCTGTTGGCTAGAGAATTTGACAGGTGGCATCCAGCAAATGAGCAATATTATTGGGAAATATCATATGCTGTTTACAAAGAAGACCTCAAGCTTTTTGAATCAGTACTAGATAAGTATCAGGTCAGATGGTTGCTTTTGGATTTTGCTGTTACAGATGCCTCATCTGCCAAATCACCATACCTGGACCAAATTAGCAAATTAGTTGCCAAGTCAAATAAAGCTTTACTAGTTAAAAGTTTTGGTACAGTAAAAATTTACCAGATGACAAATTCTACAAATTCTAAGGATTTTGTTGCAGTAGGTCAACTGCCAAGGGTTGGACCTTACTTTAAGCTAACAGATGTTGATACAGCCTTTGTAAATTATGGCCATTACCAGTCAGAAAAATCTCCAGATATTTATTATCCGTTCAGGTCTCTTTTTACAAATCATACAAATATCAAAATAGATTTTCAATTTAAAGAAAATGAGAAGAGCTTTTTATTCAGCAAAAAAATACCGGAAAGTATTAAGGACTATGATTTAAATATTCCTCAAACTTCAAAAATTATTTGGTTTGATAATAAAGATTTAGACAGTAGTGGAAATTTTTTACCAAAGATTAATCTGATGGATCAAACAATAACTGTGGAAATTCCTAAAGTAAAAGGATATTTTAGTTATCAGATTAACCCTGCTGAAGAGTTGAAAAACAGTCAGTTAAAAAATTGTGATTTCTTACGTCTTTCAGCAGGTGATAAATCAGGCCAGATAAAAAATACAGTGATTGATAAAGATTTAATCAGGCTAGAATCTAAACTGGCCAATAATTGTACTGCTGCTTTTAGTTTAAATAACTTAAGCCATAGTCTATCATATTTGATTGAGTTTAAAGCAGGGAATATGCAAAACAAATCTCTGTTATTTTGGCTGGAGAATAAAGATTCAAGAAGGGCGGATATTGAAAGTTATTTACCTCAAATAAAAAGTTTAACCAAATTTTACTTTATTCAACCGCCTATGGATCCTTTTGGAACAGGCTACACCCTTCATTTTGACAACTGGTCTTTTAACAAAAGTTATTCTGTTAATGACCTGGGCAGAATATCTGTATATCCCATACCCTATGATTTTTTGGTAAATTTATCTTTAGTAAAGCAACCCGCATCATTTACTAAGCTAAGAAATACAAAAACCTTACATCCATTGCCATATCTATACATAGCTAAATTAGGTGGCAAAGAAGACAATTTAGTGTTATACCAATCTTATGATCCAGGATGGTATGCTTTTGGCGCTGAAAATCATTTTTTGGTTAACAACTGGGCTAATGGCTGGAAAGTGACTACAGATGGAGCTGTAGTGATAATCTTTCTACCGCAGCTGCTTCAATTTTTGGGATTTGGAATTTTAATCTTTACTCTTTTATATTTATGCAGCAATAGAAAGCTTGGGGTAATTGTCTGGATCTTTAGCTAGCGCTAATCTGACCATTGGAGTGGGGATGAATGTGGCCTTCTCAAGCAGGCCCAAAGTATCTCTCATTACCTCAACAGGCTCCTCATCTGGAGTTCTGAAGACAAAGATGATTTGACCATGGTTAGGGATATAAGTAAAAGCTATGCGATCTACCATTCCATGTTTTTTCCATTCATCAATCGCAGCAGCTGTGGCAGATTCTACCAGATGCTTCATAGAATCTTTACCGCAGGAACCTACTGGATGGTTGTTTACGTCCCATGGAATTGAAAAGATTTTTTCAGGAAGATACCGATGATCTATTAAATTATGTAGATGAAGTTGAAAAATAATCGGTGGAACCCAGTCAAAGCCCTTTCGCAGACCAAATCTTGCATGATCTCTTGCTATTAATGCTAGCTGGGTATTTACCAGTTCAATAGCTTCAACTGATGAACCCCGAAATTCTACTCCACTCATACCAATTGAAACTACATTTTCAAAATCTTTTGTAGGTTTTGCTGCATTTAAATCACCCTGTTTAATATTGGTTTTGACAGTACCCCATTGCCCTGAACGGGTTATCACAGTGGTACCTGGTTCATTAGTGAAACCTGGAATTAATAAATCATCATCATAACCTACATATGCCCCTTCAGCTGCTTGACCGAATTTTGCAACATTTTTTACTAATGCTTTGAGTATTTCGCCATGAATATAATTATCAACCAATACAGGAGGGTGGATCAGCCCTTTCTTTCCGGCAAATTCACTCAACATGGCTAAAGCTTGGACAACAGCTGATCTTTGCCACAAATATGCAGGAATTGTTAAAGACTCATCCGTCAGGGATTTAGGCAGCTCTGTTGTTGATGCTCTTAAGACCAGCTCTTCAGCCAACTCCTCGAACGGCACAAAGACATTTCCTCCTTCAAGAGTACAAAGCCTTGCCCCATCAGCTACAGCAACTCCATCTGAATAGTCATAAGGAACATCTGCCACAACAGTAGAACCCAATTTAGTCATGCCCATCCAGCCAAAATGTGAGGCAAAGTTTGCTGCCATGTCGCGTATTAAATGATCCTGATCTCCTCTAAAAACCATATTAATAAAATATGGTTCCGGTACATTAAAATATTTACCTACTCTGCGTCCAATTGATCTTAAAAAGGGAGTTGGTATTGGTTTTAATATGGTAGGGGTGATCTCTGGTAAACGAGCAGCTAGAGTGTCTCTTCTTTTTATAAATGACAAGTCTTCTTCTGTCTCGCTTGGATCTATAGAAGAGAGTGCAGCTCTGACTTCTGGATGTAAATCACCTGTGAATACAGGATTAACTACTGCCAGATGTGTTGCAGGCAAAATTTTATCTCCTGTCCTGTCGTCTGCAGCAGCTAATCTAATTGTTTGACATCCTCTGTTACCAAATCCTTCTGATAATAAATCAAAAATATCACGTTTAAGAGCATCAAGAGCAGATCTTCTTCCGTCTCTAAATCCTTTCATAACTTGAGGATTTTTTATAAGTACTAGCCCAGGCCTTACGTCTGCAGCCTCTATCATTTAACGATTCTAGCAAATCTGGAATTGAAAGGCAAACTACGTTCCAGTGTTCCAACCCCAGGGGTTGAATACGTTCAAACCCCAGGAATTATTGCAGATGGCGCCCCCGGAAGGGATCGAACCCTCAGTCAATTCGTCCGAAGCGAATCGTTTTATCCGTTAAACTACGGGGGCCGGGTATATATTTTACCAGATTATTACCTTATCAGCTTGTGTCAGCTTGTATGACATTGAGCGCAACAGCCAGCCTTCTTTGGAGAGTGGCCAGTTCTTTGGACAGGGACATTCCCTTCTTACATTAATCAGGGTTATCTTAACAAATCTGTTAAAATGGGTTTGTGGCTATTAAATATACCAAACATGCCAAGGAAATGTTGGCACTTCGTGGAATAAGCAAAAAGTTAGCAGACCAGACAGTTAAAAGTCCAGATGAAGTTTTCCCTAGTAGAGTAGAGAAGAAAATTTATCTAAAAGATTAATGAGTTTAATATGAAAATATCATATGATCCAAAAGCAGATGCTGCTTATATTTATTTTATAAAAGATAAAAAAAGCACTCATACGGAAGAAGTAGGTGAGGGTTTGTTTGTGGATTATTATGGTGACGACTTAATAGGGATTGAAATTTTGGATGTTTCCAAAAAACTTCCTAAAAATGAGATTAAATCAATAACTGCTATTGAAAGAGTAGAATACCCCAAGGCAGTAGCCCACAAGATTTCTAAGTAAGTTAATGGCAGCTTGGGGTTAGACTGAAGTTAGATAAGGAAGATTAGGATTTTAGATACTGCAAGCCACCATATAATCCTCCCTCATCACCCAGAGTGGCTAAGGTTATTTGGGGGCAGTCTGAGAAAATAGTTAGATACTTTTTCAGATAAGCTTTAACTCTGTCTAAAGGAATGCTTTTCATCACTGATCCACCTAAAACTATAATATCAGGTGACCAGTGGACAATAGTATTGTTTAAACCAATGGCTAAATATTTTGCTACCTTATTCCAATCAATAGGTTCTTTTAAATATGACCCGGCAACATAAGTTTCCAGATGTCCTTTTCCTCCACAATTACAGGGATTGCCTTCTGGAATAATAATTTGGTGGCCTGGCTCAAAACCTTTGGAATACCCATCAATTTTTTGATTTTCTATTTTCACCCCGCCAACTCCTGTCCCAATGGTAATATAAGCAACAATAGGATAGCCTTTACCTGCTCCATATACAGATTCACCAAGCCCGCCTAAATGAGCATCATTTTCCAGATAAACAGCACAATCTAAAACCTGCTCCAACTCTTCTTTTAAAGGCTGGTAGGTCCAGCTGTCCAGATGAGGGCTTTTTAAAAGCAGGCTTTTTTCTTTATCCAAAATTCCTGCTACTCCTGCTGCAGCTGCCTCTATTTTTTGGCCGCCAGTTAGTTCATGGGCAATCCGGCTGATTAGTTGAATTTGAGTTTCAAAGTCTTCTTCTGTTGGAAAAGTTTTAATGGCTGTCAGTGTTTGACCATCAGAGGATAAGGTAATCCTGGTATTTGTCCCGCCAATATCAAGTAAAAGGTACATGATATAATCTTACCATATGCAGATAGGTTATATAGGTCTTGGCAGGATGGGGAAGAATATGGTGCTTCATTTATTGGAGCAGGGGATAGAGGTGGTGGCCTGGAACAGATCTCCTCAGCCAGCTGAGGAACTCAAAAGTCAAAATTCAAAAGTCAAAATCGCTAAAAGTATAGAGAATTTAGTATCTGAATTAGAATCTCCCAGGATTATCTGGTTAATGCTGCCTGCCGGCCAAACTACTGATGAATTTATCAATACACTCTTACCGCTGCTAAATAAAGGTGATTTATTAATTGACGGAGCTAACTCATTTTATAAAGATACTTTGAAAAGAGCAGAAAAAATTAAACCAACAGGAGTGCATTTTATGGATATTGGGGTATCAGGTGGTCCTGGCGGAGCAAGAAGCGGTGCTTGTTTAATGATAGGAGGGGAAAAAGAAGATTTCCAAAGGATTGAACCTCTTGCCAAAGCTGCAGCAGCAGAAGGAGCTTACCAGCATTTAGGTCCAATTGGAGCAGGCCACTTTGCAAAGATGGTACACAATGGGATTGAGTATGGAATGATGGAAGCAATTGGAGAAGGGTTGGCTATTTTGAAAAACTCTTCTTTTCAGTATGATTTTGACAAACTGTTGGATATATATAACCACAGATCAGTAATTGAATCCAGACTGGTTGGCTGGGCCCAAAATGCTTTTAAAGAAGATCCAAATCTGGACAATACTTCTTCAAAAATTGGTTCAGGTGGGGCAGGAGCCCAAAGAATCCCGGGAGAGGCAGACTGGACAGTCGGGGTAGCAAAAGAATTAGGAATAGATACACCGGTGATTGAGGATGCCATCAAAATCCGTGAAAACTCAGCAAGCGTTGAAGAAAACTCTCCAAATGGTTTTAGGAATAAAGTAGTTTCTGCCCTCCGTGGTCAATTCGGCCAGCATGCTGTAAAGAAACAGTAATTAATTTTATATGTCTATTGAAGCTAGAATAAATGGTCTATGTACTTTAATTGAAAATAGTCAACCAACTATTGACATAGAGGATGATACTGCGGTTTGGCAACGTCATTGGGCAAATGTTAGAACTGGATATAGTTCAATAGCAAGTCAACCAAGAGATAGAATCATAGATTTAAAGCTTGGACACAGAACTATATTCACACTTCATGTGCCTTTTATGTATTTAGGTGATAAAGTACCTGGACCATAACTATCCTACCTCGGAGGTGGGAGTGAAGCTACACCTAGGGTCTATGACTATTTTTCATCTATCAAAACATGCTTAATCATCTCCAGACTTTGGCCATAACTAACCTGATCTAAAACAAATTGTTCATACTTTTGTGGTGTTTTGAAAATTGATAAAACTAAATCTATATTGCAAAGTTTATTCTCTTCTAAACCAACATATTTTTTATAAGATGACCAATCATGCTCTTTTAGATCTTTAACTAGAAATGAAACTATTGGGTTTAAGTGGATATATCTGGAAACATGAATGAGCTGTTCCTCAGATTCAATCCTGATAGCCTTAAACTGTCCTTGTAGAAGCGGACCAACTCTAGTATGCCTGGTATTAAAATATTTAGTGTAGCTGTTAGATGTTTTGTTCATAAACTCTGATATACCATTATCCTCCAGTTGTTTTAGCAGAAAGTGATAATGGTTAGGCATTAGACAATAGCAATTTAACTCAACTATTCTTTTATTTTTCTCAAAATTAAAATCCTTAAATCTTTTTAATTGGGAGAACTGAGGTTTCGGACCCTGGAACTGATAGTAATAGATTGTTTCCAGGAACCGGTTATAATCTCGCCGATCCCTGAAAATAGGAAGCTTGGCAACTCCCCGGTTAAAGACATGATAAATCTCTCCATTTACCAGGGGGGTTATCCGATAAGGCATAAGTTAACTAAAGCAGATAAAACCCTACGTGTCAATATATTTCCACCTCGGAGGTAGGATTAATGTTTGCATCCCCTTCCCTTATAGTATATAATCCAGACATTATGATTCCTGGTGTAAGTATTGAAAAGGAAAATGGTGTGTATGTACGTCATGAAGTACCTGATGAACACTCATTTTCTGGCAGGAGAGTTGTATTTGAGGATTTCTTAACTGATCCCACCAGATTTTGTCTGAAACTACATGGAGGAGAATTGGGCGAACCAGAAGCATTAGTTGCAGTTTATCCTCAAGCAAGACTTCTTGCATTTAATGTAGCTCCATTAGATATTAAGAGAATAGGAAGAGGTTTGGTTCCGTTTGAAGATATGCGTACTGGCGCCATACTTTTTGGTGCTCATGAGATGGTAGTAGTATCAGGTAAGGCTAGAGGATACACTGCTGCTCAGGCTGAAGAATTAACAATAGAGGCAGGTTATAGAAGAAGGTTTAAAATTAGAGGGAAAAATTTTACTTTGGGCTTTTGGCCTCTAGGGAGCTTCTAAATTCTGCAAAAGTCCATGGAAGGCTCAAGCCAGGATCTGCCATCTTCTTCTATTAACCTTCCAGCTTCTTTAGGTCCCCAGGTACCCACTTTGTAAATATGCGGCTTGCCCCGAGCATTAGCAAGGGGATCTATAAAAGCCCATTGGGCTTCTACCTCTTCTGCATCATTAAAGAAAGTTTGGTCACCATGAATAGTATCCATCAAAAGCCTTTCATGAGGATCAGGAATAATATGGCTATGCAAATCTGCCTTGTAGCAAAACTGCATATATTCTGGTTCAAGTTTAATTTCATGTCCTGGGACTTTAGTTAATATTTTTAAAACAATGCCTTCATTTGGTCCAACTCTGTAAATTAAAACATTTGGTTCCTCACCCAAGTCTAAATTTTTTAGCAACCTATTGATCGGATTTTTGAAAATAATAGAAATTTCAGTGACAGTTTGGGCTAATTTTTTGCCTGCTCTGATATAAACGGGTACATCCTTAAACCTGTCATTTTTTATAAAAGTTTTAAAAGCATAAAAAGTATCAGTGTTAGATACAGGATCAACATTTTCCTCTTTTCTATATCCTGCATACTGCCCAAAGACTATTTTTTTGGGTACAGGAGTAAGACTTTGCAGGATTTTAATTCTTTGTCTGGTGACAGCCTCATTGCTAAACTCTGCCGGAGCATTCATGGTGGCAAAAGCCAGCATCTGCAGCTGGTGATTCTGACCAACGTCTTTCAAAGCTCCCAGTTGATCATAGTAGCTGCCTCTTTGTCCTATGCCAAAGTCCTCTGAAGCTGTAATCTGAATATGATCAATGTACTCTTTATTTATTAAAGGCTCAAATATGCCATTTGAGAATCTGAAGGTTAAAATATTTTGTAGGGTCTCTTTGCCCAAATAGTGATCTAATCTATAAATTTGATCCTCAGTAAAGTATTTCAAAAGTAAAGTATTCAAAGCTTTGGCAGATTTAAGATCATGGCCAATTGGCTTTTCTATCATCAGCCTGACAAAACCTTGATCCTGTTTGTTTAGGCTAACTTTTTTTAGATTTTCAAAAATATGGTGGTATAAATCAGGATAAGTGGCCAGGTAAAAGATTCTATCCTGCAGACCAGAATGGTCTAAAGTATGCTTTAAAAGAGTATAAAAGACAGGATCGTCCAAATGACCTGCCAGATAATGAAATTTCCTGATAAGTTTTTTAAAAAATTCTTCCTGGATAGAGTGCTGGTGATGAACATTGGGCAAATGTAAAACTTTATGAATATATGAGGCAAACTCTGCCTTGTCCATAGGAGTTCTGGCATTTCCCAAGATAGTCATGTTATCTGGCAATACCCCTTTTTCGCACATATCATAGAGAGCTGGGATAAAATATTTTTGAGCCAGATTAGAGGTTATTCCAAAAAAAACCAAGGTTAAATTCTTCACACCCTAAACATAACAGATTTTATCAAGATAGTCACGGAGTTTTTGGGGGTTCGATAGCTCTTCTAAAATCTCTTGAAAAAGTTGCTATTAATTCTATGCAGCCCTTAACACCAGTTTGGTCCAGACCCAACCACGCTGTCCTTTCCTTATGAAATGATTCGGCTGTCCGGGGCGGTGTAAGAATTTGTGTTGGAGCTTTTAATTCCGGTCCAACTTCTACAGTATGTAGGCTCATAAGTTTAAATTTACACCTGCCAATCCTACTTGTCAAGACCCAAATTTCTTAAATTTAGCTTAAAGGTGTCCGCACGAACTTTACCAGATTTATTGTGCTGAAGGGATCATAGAGGAAAGCTGGTTGAAGACTTGTTCTGGTTCTTTTATGCCTCTCCTGTCCACCTCAGCCCTTACTGAAACAGATAAAAGATTAGCTATATACAAAGGTACATTTTTGGCTCCAAAGGCAACTAAAGAAGCGCTTGGTATCCATTCTAAACCTGTTCTTGGGCCAAAATCAGAACTGTTTGCCAATGAGTTATTTACCAAAGTTTCAGTCAGTCTTGACAGCTGGGTTGCTTCATCAGTGGTTGATCCAACCAAAGCATCAGTATAACGGGCTAATCTTTCAGAAGCATCAGCACAACTGCCAAAAAACCAACCTTCTCCTAGATCTGAACCTGCAATTACTTTTCCATATAAAGAAGCCATTCCTGTTGCTCCTAATGCATCTGGGATTCTACCTTGTAATCCATATAAAATAGCCTGTAAGTAATATGATGCTTGTGATATAGGGATTCTGGGATCTGGATTTTTACCAGTAGTCCTGATAATTGATATACCTGCATCCCCATTTCTGAAAACTCTGGCAAATATGAATGAATCAGCCCTGGTAGGATCAAAATCCTCTCTTACATAATAGGTAATACCATCTGGAGCATATTTTTTGATAGCAGCTACCATTTGTTCAGAGGTTGCCAATGGGGGAACTGGTTGAAATGGTTGGCGTCTGATCTCAGCTGCACTGGTAATACTTCCATAGCCTGCCTGAGCTATATCAGCTCTGGTGGCTGATAAAACAGTATTAATATAGTCCCCGGTTAATCCAAGCGCGTCAAAAACTTCTCCATAACCCTGATAACCAGCTTTTCTAACTTCTTGATGTTGCAGGAGGTAAGCTGCAGCATAATCAGCGCCATATTCCCTTAAAGCCTGGTTGACTGCATCAAGTCCTTCTTGTCCTACAGAACCTGTTCTAATTGCCATCCAGGAAGGCCTTAAAGGATCTGTTAGTAATCTACCTTGATATTGGGAGTCATATTTAATAATTCTACATTTACCCCTATATCAGGTCTAACTTTTTCCCGGGGGATAATAATAACTGGCGTAAAACCTAGAGCAATTCTGCTAGATTCTCTCTTAGATTTACCGGTAGTCTGTTGGAAGCTGCCTAA
Source organism: Candidatus Daviesbacteria bacterium (assembly GCA_016187035.1). GTDB lineage: Bacteria > Patescibacteriota > Microgenomatia > Daviesbacterales > UBA10151 > JACPKL01. The sequence continues at coordinate 65,946 of JACPKL010000012.1, read as the reverse complement.
GCTGGCTTCAAAATCTTCTTCACAGAATCTTCTTAATGGACCCACCTCAACCATTGTAGCCATATTTTTAAGCCTGTAGAGTATATAATATGGATATTAAAATATCAAATAAGGAAAATGAAACTAATTAGTTCTTCCCAGCGAGCTTGTCATTCCGAGTGCATCCGAGGAATCTTCCACCTCAAGTGGGAAGATTGCCACGGCACGCACCTTTAGAAAAAGGTGCGGCCTCGCAATGACATTACTGGGAAACACTGACTAATTTCGCCAATCCTACTTGTCAAGTGAGGAAAAGTATGTCACACTAAAAATATGCTAAAGCCTTTTGCTGAAAGAAGTCATGAGAAGATGAAAGAGGTGCTCCTTCACCCTGAAGCAGAAGGACCCCAGATCCATTATTACATGATAAGGGGTGGTTCTGATAAAACCAATGTGACTGTTTGGGAAGTTGGTACTGTTGGGGGGGAGTATATTAAAACTTATGGCCATTATCATATAGGGCATTTGGATGAAACATATAATATTGCCGAAGGAGAGGGGATTGTGCTTTTACAAAAAAGAAAAGGAGAGGATAGCGGGAATCCTGTTGATGATGAAATTGAATCTTTTATAGCCATTCCCGTTAAGCAGGGAGACAGGGTATATATTCCTTCAGGCACAGGGCATTTGGTAGTAAATACAGGAAAAGTATGGCTGGTAACTTTTGATGATTCACCTGTAAATATGGAAGAAAAAGATCCGGTCTCCTTACCAGGCCATGCTGATTATGAAGCAGTTAAAAAAATGAGAGGCTTTGCCTATTATGTGGTTGAGGAAAATGGCAAACCAACCTTAGTTAAAAATCCTTCTTACAAAAGTGTTCCGGAAGCCAGCTGGTTTACTCCAGAAGAATACTCCCAAAAAAAGATTTAGTTTACAACCTTCATTGCAGATTCTAATCCCTTAAACTTGTCATCTATATCTCTATGTTTTTGAACATGCATATCTTGCTCTAGTCTCATATCTTTTACTTCTTTAATATACAGCAATATACAGCATCTAGATTTCAAACTAGATCATTTATTTCCTGGGGTTTGAACGTATTCAACCCCTGGGGTTCATTAAGGAGATTACCTTACAGTGGTTGGAAGTTTCCAAAATTTCCCATTAGTTGGCAGGTAAGTGCGGTGAATATATATCAAGTCCAGGCTTGCAAGCGCCTCTGGAAGCCTTTCGAAACCGCGTGGCTGAAGAACATCCCTTTCGATAACACTTCGCGCTTGCTGTTCTTCATCTTTTATCTTATTAGTTGATACTTTGAGTGTTTGCGCAGCTTGTTTAAGGCTTACTCCATTTAAGCGAAGGAGAAAAACACTTTCTTGATATGGAGTCAGTTATTCCTAGCTGTCTGCGTAGTCTCTTTTTTACTCTATCATGGAGTTGAAACACTGCTGATTCAGAAGTCTCAAGAATTCTTGCGATCTCAGCAAAAGTCATCCCTTTCTCGTAATGGAGATTAATCAAAATTTGGTCGCGCCTTTGAAGTGTGGTGATAGCTCCTCTCAAGCTTATCATCTCTTCTGCTCTTATTACAGCCTGCTCTGGAGTTACATTAGCATCGTCTGTCACAAAATCTCCTCTAACACCATCTCCCTCATCGTCTATAGGTTCATCTAGGGAAACAATAGTCATGCTGAGAGCTTGTTGTGCTTGCCGCAGCTGTTTGGTGGTTTTTAACAATTGATCTTTAGTCTGGCATAGTTTCAATAATTCTGATTCAGTTAGTTTTGTACCATGATTTTGAAAGAATCTGTTTGTTACTCTTTCAACAAGCAACCCACGATCTGTAGCGCTTCTAGGTAAAAATGAGGCATCCCGCTCAGCGTCTAGCATGGCTCCGCGGATATGGGGTATTGCATACGATAGGAACGGTGCGCCATTATTTGGATTAAAGCTCCTGATTGCTTCAACAAGACCTAATCTGCCGTTTTGATACTGGTCATCCGGAGTGGTTAGTGGACCAAAGTTTAAAGCTGTTCTTACCATCACATATTTAACTGATGAATCATACTGCAGAGCCAATGCTTCAATTGCTATATCGCCCTCATAAATTATTGCCTGTGTAGTATCAGAATAGCCCTCTTGCAGATTATTCTTACTTGCTAATGTAACTTCTCTGCGGTGGACAGCTGCCCAGAGAGCCTGTTCCTGCTCCAGCATAATTGTTTTATTCTATTAACATTATATTGAGAAGTCAACAGAATATGCAAAATTTGTAGAAAGACCCTAGGTGTAGCTTCACTTCTACCTCGGAGGTAGGATGTTTACTTATTATTAATATAAAATAAGGCTAATTCCTGGGGTTCAAAGCTATTCATATCTTAGAGCCTGGATGGGGTCGAGTTTGGCTGCCCTGATGGCTGGGGTAACTCCAAAAATTATACCTACCAGCATAGAAAATCCAAAAGATAAAGCAACAGACCAGAGAGGGACAGTGGTAGTAAAAAACCTGCCTATAATAAATGAAATAATAATGCCTAAAATAATCCCAATTATTCCTCCTAAACCTGATAAAACCACAGCCTCAATTAAAAACTGACTTCTAATATCTTTTGGCCTTGCCCCCAAAGCTTTTCTTAAACCTATTTCCCTTGTTCTTTCTGCTACAGTCACCAGCATGATATTCATAATCCCAATCCCCCCAACTATTAAAGAAATAGCAGCAACCCCTCCTAAAGCTAAAGTTAAAACAGATGTTATTTGTGAGATAGTGGAAAGGGTCTGTTCCTGGGACTGGATAGTAAAATCATCTTCAGTTAATCTTTTTTTTAAAACTTTTACAGCTTTTTCCTGGACAGGTTTTACATTATCAGCCCCTTTTGCAGAAATATAAATAGTATTAAGCCTGTTGATGCCAAACTGCCTTTGGGCAGCAGGAAAGGGAAGAATAATAGAATTATCCTGGTCTATCCCAAAAGTTGACCCCCTTGGCGCTGAAATACCTATAACAGTGTACTTCAAACCTGCAACATCCACTGCTTGTCCGATCACCTGGCTACTGCCAAAAAGGTTTTTTCTGACAGTCTGGCCAATCACTGCTACTTTTCTGACAGATTGTACTTCTGACTCTTTAAAAAAACGCCCTTCCGCAAGTTTAATGGAGATAATTTTAGGATAATTAGCTTCAACACCAAAAACAGCAGCACCTTTATCTGTTTTATTGCCAAATTTTAAAGTAGCTGTCCTTTGGATGACTGCTGAAACCTGGGCTTCAGACCCCAGCTTGCTTCTTAAGCTAACGGCATCTGAAAATTCCAGCCTGTTTGCCTGCACTCCGCCAGGGGAGCGGGCACCGCCTAACCTGCCGGGAATCACAAATAGCAAATTTGAACCTAAACCCTGAATCTGGTTGGTGATAAAAGTTTGCAGGCCCACAACCAGAGAAATTAATAAAATAACCGAAGTTACACCAATCACAATTCCTAAAATAGTTAAAAAAGACCTCATTTTATTAGCCAAAATGGCTGTAAAAGCTGACCGGGTAGTCTCACTAATATCCATAATTAAATTATTTCTCCGTCTTTAAGCCTGATAATTCTTTTAGCATGTTTGGCAATACCCATCTCATGGGTAATCATAATGATAGTTTTACCCTCCTTGTGCAGCTGTTCAAAGATCCTCATAATCTCTTCACCGGATTTTGTATCCAGGTTGCCGGTGGGCTCATCTGCTAAAAATATGTCAGGCTGGATGACTAGTGCCCTGGCAATTGCCACCCTTTGCTGCTGCCCTCCTGATAACTGGTTGGGATGGGATTGAGACTTTTCGGCTAAACCAACCTGTTTTAAGGCTTCTTTTGCTTTAAGTAGCCTTTCTGCCTTGGAAACTCCTGCATAAATTAAAGGCAAAGCTACATTCTCCAAAGCAGAAGTCCGCGGTAACAGGTTAAATGACTGGAAAACAAAACCTATTTTTTGATTCCGTAATTTAGCTTTGCTGTCTTCTTTAAGAAAAGAGACATTTTGGCTGTCAAGCTCATATAAACCATCTGTAGGGTGGTCCAGGAGCCCGATAATATTCATCAAAGTAGATTTACCTGAGCCTGAAGCTCCAATAATTGCTATAAATTCACCTTTTTTAACTTCTAAATTTATATTTTTTAAGGCCTGAAAAGTGACCTCGCCCGACTGATAGGTTTTATTAATCTTGGAAAGTTTTACCAGGCTCATTTTTTAGCTGGAGGATTAAGCAATACCTTTTCTTTTTCCTCTAATCCTTCTTTTATTTCCACATCAGTATCAGACCTGATACCGGTTTTGACCTTAATGTTTTGATTGTTTTGAGTAAATACACTGCCATCTTCCCTGAGGGCATCAACAGGAATAGTTAAAGCATTTTTGACCTCCTCCAAAATAATTATTGCCTGCCCTGTTAACCCATCCACAAAATTTTGAGGAGGATCACTTAACTTGATTTTAACTGTTACAACTGTGGCACCGGAAGCGGTAGTTTTGGTTTGAGGTAAAATCTGATTAACCTGACCTTTAAATATTTTATCTCCATAAGCATCCAAAGTAATTTCTGCAGGCAGGCCTTGAGATATTTTACCAATATCAGCCTCATCAACATCTGTATCAAAAATAATTTCAGAAGTATCAACTATTTGAGCAATTATATCTGTGGTTGAAACATTTTGTCCGGGCAGAGAATCAGCCTGGGTAACTAAACCTGATATAGGAGAGGCAATTACAGCATCACCAAAAGCTCTTTGAGCTTCTTTCACACTATCATAAGCATTATCCCTGGCAACCTGGGTTGAGATTCTGGTTTCTTTCTGGGCAAAAGTCTCATCTTTATCATGGTTTTTAACATCATCCTCAGCCTTTTTGGCAGCTGCATCCTTAGAAACAAAGGTATTCTGGGCCTGCTGAAGGGCAATACTAAGCGTCTGGGTATCCAAGCCTGCAATAACTTGTCCTGCAAAAACCTTATCCCCTTCTTTAATATTAAGATAAGCTAATTTTCCGGCTGATTTAAACTTTAGGTTTGCTGTATTTTTACCTGATAAAGAACCTGATGAGGAAACAGTTGATCTGATATCCTGCCTTTTAATAGTTGTAAATTCCAGCTTCTGGGCATTATTTTTTGGTTTAAAAACAAAAAAACCAACCAGAGCTAAAATAATTAATCCAGCTATTAAAAATTTTAAAAAATTCTTTTTCATGAAATAAAATAAGGCTAATTCCAGGGGTTCAAAGCTATTCAACCCCTGGGGTTTGAACCTAGAATACTGATAATTTTGTTGAGGGTTTGATCCAGTCTACCCGGCGCATTTTCTACTACAAAGTCATATTTTTGGCTATACTTTTGCCAGATTTTATTATCATCATTCATTCTCTTTATAATTTCAGATTCAGATAAACCTCTATTTTTGAGTCTTTCAAGGATAACTTTGTCAGCTGTAGTAATATAAATAACAACTACTCTCTGAATTAAATCTTGTGCCTCCCCAGAAGGAAATGTTCTTTTAATAAACTCCCGAACTTCTCCTGCCCTTGATGGATCTATTCTCCAAAGAGTGTCCGAGATTAAGGCTTGTTCCAGTTCTTTTTTAAAAGTCCCGTATAGATTCCCTCCGTAACCAACATATTCTGCAAACTCTCCATTTTTAATTTTTTCATTAAATTCTTCCCTGGTTAGAAAATAATAATCCTTGCCATTTGTTTCATCTTTTCTTGGAATACGCGAAGTTGTAGTGATAACTCTTTTAAGTAACGGGTATTTTAACAGTAATTTATAAGCAATGGTATCTTTTCCTGATGCTGTTTTACCAGTAAGCACAATCATGGAATTACTTACGTTCTGAAGGTGAAACTAAACTTTCATAAGAAAAATCCCTGTAAACTATTTTCCTGTGGCCTTTTGGCAAAGTTAAACCCTGAATAATACCTCCCAACAGCATACCCCTGGTAAACACCAAATCCAATATCCCAATTGAGGCAAAGATAGATAATATAAGCAAAATAGAAAAAAGAAACCAATGGTGCAGATGAAAAACCCTGCCAAATAAATATACCCTTAAAACAGGGAATACCTGAACTCTCTTTAGTTTAACATTAGGCATCCTCTTTCTAATTCTAGAGGTAGGATGGCTGGTTGCCTTAAATGTATAATAACCTAAGACTGTAGTAGGAATAAGTGATAAAACTTCAGTCATAAACTTAATAATAATTCTACCATAGATAATGGTATAATGCTAATGATGACCAGCCAGGAAATACTAAATATATTTTTAATATTAAGTTTACTGGTAGTTACATCATGTGTTGTATATATTACTTATTATTTTGTTAAAGCTTTAAGATCCCTGACTAATTTCACAAACGATTTAGAAAGAAAAGCAGGTTTGAAAATATTGGCAGCAATACCAGGAGCATTAATAGCAATCTTTAGCGGATTTTTTAAAAGAAGGGGGTGATAATATGGCTGATGAAAAAAAAGGGGCAAGCCCTTGGGCAACGGGAGTAGCTGGAGCAGTGATTGGAGCAGCAGCAGCTGCAGCAGCTATAGCTTTGTCTGATGAAAAAACAAGGAAAAAAGCAGAAAAAGCTCTAGGAGATATGCAAAAAGAAGGTAATAAAATATTCCAAGAAATTACCAAAGTAGCAATGGATTTAAGGGAAAGAGGCGAAAGAGCCCTTGATGAGGCTAAAAAAAGTCCTAAAAAGCTAACCGAGAAGAAAAACTGAGTAGCAAACTTGTTTTACCTATCTCTTAGTATATTTTTATTGATTTCTTACAATTCCCATTTAATATTAATTAGTGTTAATGGAAATGGATAAAGTTGCATTGGAAAATTCTCTTTTGCAGAAAAAGGATCAATTAGAGTCATATTTAAAAGAGATGGATTATGAAGAGATACAATTTAGTGGGGTTATGATAGACAGTGAAGAAATTGCTTCAGCTGCTATTAAATTTGAAAGAAATAGCAGGCTGTTTATCGTAAAACGCAGTTTTCAGGAAACCTTAGATAAAATTAATCGGTCTCTGCAAAAGGTTAAAAACGGAACTTATGGTACCTGTGAATCTTGTGGTAAAACAATTGGTATAGAAAGACTCCAGGCAATTCCCCTGACTATATTTTGTATCAACTGCTCTTAAGTTTTGTGGTATACTACGTAAGTGCAAACTCCCTTTTATGTAAGCGGATTCCTCTATAATCCAAAAACTAACCAGATTCTTTTGGTGCAATCTAGGTCAGAAACAGACCAGTCTTTGTGGTCTACGATGGAAGAAGAAGACGTAGAAGGAGAGGAAGCTGTGGTTATTTTTAAACGAATAATAAATAAGTTATTAAACCTTGACCTAAAGCCAAAAGATATATACCCTGTTTACGACTATCTTCATAATACAAGAAATAAATTTAACTATGTTTTTTATGCTGAGGTGAAAAATATTAAAAGGTTTAACCATTTAAAGAACGGAAACCTTACCTGGTTTACATTCAATGAAGCTTTGAAATTGCCGCTTACCTCTCAAATAAAGCGTGACATTGTGGTAGGTGAGCGCGTTATCAATGCTAAGAAACGGGACATCGAGGCTAAAAAACTTTTTAATTCCCTAACTTCTTAAATATTCCCTATGTTAGCAGATGAAGCAGAAATTATTACCAAAGGTTATTCCAATATCAATACATAATTGGGATAGTATTCAAACCCTCATTAAGATCCTAAAAGAATTTTGATAGAGTATAATTATCTCGTTTTAAATATGGAAATTATCATTATTTTGTTACTTATTATACTCAACGGAGTTTTAGCCATGGCAGAAATTGCTATAGTTTCTGCGCGTAAATCAAGGCTTAAACAACAAGCAAATGAGGGAAGTAAAAATGCACAGGCAGTATTAGAGCTGACCCAATCTCCCAGCAGGTTTCTTTCAACAGTGCAAATTGGTATTACTTTTGTAGGTATTTTTGCCGGCGCTTTTGGAGGTGAAACAATTGCCAAAAGTTTATCCGTTGCGTTGGAGAGTGTATCTTTTATAGCTCCATACGCTGAAGGTATTGCAATTTTACTTGTTGTGGCATTTATTACCTATCTTTCCCTGATTATAGGAGAACTTGTTCCAAAAAGAATAGCTTTAAATAACCCTGAAACAATCTCTAAATTTATGGTTTATCCAATGAATTTTTTATCTTCTATTGCTTCTCCTCTTGTTAGTTTATTAACCTTTTCCTCAGATTGGGTACTGCGTCTGTTACAAATTAGGCAATCAGGTGAACCTATTGTTAGCGGAGAAGAAATTAGAATGTTGATAGGAGAAGGAACAAGGGCTGGTATTTTTAATATTGCAGAAAAAGATATTGTTGAAAGAACCCTGAAATTATCTGATAAAAAAGTAAACACCCTCATGACTTCCAGGAAAGAGATTGTTTGGCTTGGACTCGACAGCCCTTTTAAAACACTAAGGAACAAAATCGCTAAACATCCTCATGCTCATTTTCCGGTATGCAGGGATAATCTTGATAAGATTGTGGGCGTAGTTAGAGCGGAAGATATATTGACCCACTTTCTTTTGGAAGAAAAGATCGAACTGCAAAAGTTTATCCATAAGCCTCTTTTTGTACCTGAAAGTATGGATGGGTTAAAAGTATTGGAACTATTTAAAAAGTCAGGAATTCATATGGCGGTGGTAGTTGATGAGTATGGCAATATTCAGGGACTGCTATCTATAACAGATATCTTAGAGGCAATTGTTGGTGATATTCCTACTATTGATGAGTTAGATGAGCGTGAAATAACAAAACGGGAAGATGGAACGTACCTTGTTGACGGTTTAGTACCTATAGATGAATTTAAAGATTATTTTCATATAAAAAAACTTCCTGATGAGAAATCAGGGGTGTTTCACACTGTTGGAGGTTTTATTATGTATAGGCTTGGGCATATTCCTGCTTCCGGGGATAAAGTGGAATGGACAGATTTTAAGTTTGAGGTAATGGATATGGATGGCAACAGGATAGATAAAATATTGATCACCCCAAAAAAGGTAACTACAAAATAATTTTCAATCTGGGGCTAAATATGTTTGGGGTGGCTGAGGGGAATTGAACCCCCGACATTCAGTTCCACAAACTGATGTTCTACCACTGAACTACAGCCACCATGTTATGGTATTTTACCAGCTTCTTTGGTGAATCTCTACTAATCAGATGAACCCTTGACTGTCAAAATTTTGATCTATATGCTAGAATACCGAGAATGAGCCCAGATCGATATGCAGAATTATATGAGAAGAGTATAGGCCCAGTCCAAAGGTATTTAGCTTTTAAAACAGGAGATCCGGAGGTTGGCGCGGATTTAGCTGCTGAGGTTTTTACAAGGGTTTGGGAACATTATGGCCACTTGGAAGAAGGACCAGGGGTAAACCTTGGGGCTTGTGTTAACAGGACAGCTTATCATCTACTAGTTGATCACTTCAGAAGGAAGGGACGCAGGCAGGCGGTTGACCTGTCAGCAGTCCTAGTAGACCCTGCTCCCACTCCTGAAGAGATAGCAATTAAACGCGAGACATTTCAGGAAATACAAGATACATATGATAGGGAGCTGACCAGTCTTCAGAGAAGAGTATTGTACGAGCGTTGCGTTAACGGGAGATCTATCCGAGAAACTGCTCAGATTACTGACCGGTCTGAGGCTGCTGTAAGAGCGCTTCAATATCAAGCTCGTCGAAAAATGAGGGATTTGTTAGATCCCAGACAATACTAAAAATCCCGCCTTGCGACGGGATCCTTAGAGACCTGTATTTATCAGTTTTTTAGGCTGATGCAAAATCTATCTTGCGAAAGATTTTAACAGGTTCTATATTTATATAACTTTATTTATATCTTGTCAACTAGGACAAAATAGTACAAACTATAGCAAATTAGATATCTATACCCACACATCATGAGTTGAATTTTCTGACAACTTATGATATTATTAAATCCTAACTCCCCCTAGTTCAACTCGAGCTAGGGGTTTTTATTTGCAGAAACCTCTCCTATCCTTTAAAATCAGAGAGTGTCCAAGATATTAGTTCAATTTGACGGAAGCAACTTCTATAATAAAGTAAAGCGGATTGATCGAGACATCCACCTTATAACTTTTGATTATATTGGTTTAGTGAAATCAATCACTAAAACTACACCAGATAAAGTAGTATATTATACTGGTGAAATTAGGCAATATGAGAATAACAAAAAATCAGAAACTCTTTACGCAAATCAACAGAAACTGTTTACTCATTTAAGAAATCAAAATATTGAAATTAAGTTAGGCTATCTTTTGCTATCTAACGGCAAATTTCATGAAAAGGGTGTTGATGTACAGATTGCTGTAGACATAGTACGCGGATCAATTAAGAACGAATTTTATAAATGTTACTTAATATCTTCAGACACTGATTTGTTGCCTGCTATTCAAACCGCCAAGGATGAGAAGAAAGAAATTATTTACGTTGGTTTTGAAAACTTCATAAGCCGCGCTCTTACGAAGAATTGTTCTCGTTATATCATTCTAAAGAAAGCTCAAATTTTGCAGTTTGCCAAATAAAACTATGAAAGGATTTAAAAAATTAACCTTAAAAGAGATAAAAAAACTCCATGCAAATAATCCAAAAGATAAAAAGTTACAAGGAGCAATAGAAAATAATCAAGATGCAGTTCATTAATATCTCAAACCAAACTATACAAACCACTTACTTAAAAATAAAGTTAAAATAAACTTGCAATTCGATATAAAAACTGAAATAATAAAATTATGGAACCTAATAATAATCTAAAACAAAAAGGATATTTTCTACCAATAATTGGAGTAATAATACTAATTCTTGTAGTGGGTACTGGAGCATACTTTTATGGAAAAGGTGGTTTTTATTTGAACAAAGCTTCTCCATCTGCATCCTCTGGTGTTCAAGTTCCGAACACAACTTCAATGCCTCAATCAACATCTACTGTACCATCTTCACGATGGATAGAGACAGACGTAGCTGTATCTGGTCTTGAATTTAAATATCCACAAGGATGGCATGTTGTTGATACTGGTTTAGAATCAAATGAAATATTGATGGGTAGTAAACCATTTGTTATTAGTACAGGAGAAGGTTCAACAGCGGACATAAAAATTACTGTTAAAAATGGTCTACCCAATCCTGAGGAACAATTTAATAAACGTTTGAGTGAGGAAAAGAGTAGTCTAATTAATACTAAAGAAGAAATTTTAACTAATAAATACTTTGATAAAATTTATCACCTACAAGGTAAGCTTGCTGGTGATGGAATGTATAGCGGCAGGAAGATTGACTGGTACATTTTTATGCTCACCAACCCAAAGTATATCCCATCAGATAAACTGAATATTTCAGTAATAGAAGCAGAACCAGTCTATGGATCGGGTGTCCAGAATATATCTGAAATACTAAAAGAAGTGGTTTTAAGTGTCAAGGAATGTCACTATACTTGGTGCGAAAATGATTAATTCATTACAAATATGAGCCAAAAAGGATCTGATTGGTATAAAAACTAGGGAGGAAAAGCAGGTAAATTAAAAGAAGATGTGGAGCTAATCTAATTTGACCAAGGCAGGAGCTTCCAAAACTCTGCAGGATGTAAAAGGGCTGGCAGCAGAGCTGGTTGCAAAGTACCAAAGTCTAACACATTTACCCCTGTTTTTAATGTTTGATGTAAAGTCTTTGGATAATAATATGGTTTTTCTAAAGTAAAACCAAAAGAATAGTCAGGTAATAAATACCTTGCTTCTGTCTTAGGAGATTTACCTTCAGAATCCAAATTGATTTTCTGGACAGAATCTCCCACTACTCCACTTACTCTAAGGACATAATCAGCAGCAGGTGACTTTTTCCATTTTAAGTTCCCTAATACCTGTAAAATTACAGGTAATTTAACTTCTGTAGTAAATTCCAGAGGCTTTGAGTCAAATTGTTGAGCATCTGAAAACAGGTTTAATTTAATTTTAAATGAACCTTTTTGGGGAGCTTTGAGATTAATATTAAATGTATATTCTTTACCTGGTTCTACTTTTACCTCTTTGGGTATTTCTACTTTACTGATCCCGAGCTCTGCACCACCTTCTAAAGGAATTAAAGAGGTAACCGTCTCATCATTCCAAATTGATTGACCCGTGTTTTTAAATGTTAAGAAAAGGGTATAAGTTTCTCCTGCCACTATTGATGAGTAAATTTCACCTTTAACCAGTTTAGCCAGTCTGTCTTGAACTGGTTTTCCAGCAATCTTGGGCAAGCTCATAATTTGTTGGTAGAAGGGATAGAATTGTGAGCTGGTATCTTTAAAAGAAAAATGATCAAAAGGAGACTGCTGGTAATTTAATAAAAAAGGGGTAACTGCCACAATTCGAGAAGACTGCCAGGCATTTGTAAAAGCATTGATATAATAATCAGAAAGATTCTCTGCTTTAGGTAATCTGGAATCAAAGATAAGTCCTTCAGCATGTTTCCAGCCTGTTTCCGTGATAAATACAGGTAAATTTTTAGTTACCCCTAAATTCTTAAGTTGCTGCAGTTCCCAAAGAAAGGTTCTGACTGTACCCCTGCCATTAGCATCAGGAGAACCCACAAAACCTGGATTAGGATATGAATGTGACACCCAACCATCTAGTTCTTCAAAAATCCCCGGCGCTGCTTCATTCATTTGAGTCATAAAAGATACTTGATCCTGATAATTAGGTAACTCATGAGGAGCAGAAGCATCTAATCCTGCATTGAGTACAAAAAAGTCCTGGTTTTTACCTTTAAGCGCTGTGATAGTCTGATCTAATACTTTTGCGTAAGATTTGGCGTCAACAAAATTTCCCCATTCTGCAGCATGGTTAGGCTCATTATAAATAATCACATACCTATTTTTAACAGGCCAGTTTAATGAATCCAAAAAATCAGCCCAGACCTTTGCCTCACCCTCATCAGGCCTTTTCCAGAAGTTTCCATCAGGAATAGTGGCTAACCTGACAATGGGAATCAGATGTCTTCTTCTTAAATCATCAAAAAAAGCTTGCCATTTATCTTTATTTTTATCTTTACCTTCTATTAAGACTGTAATATAACCCCAGTTCCCTTCAGAGCTGTTCACCAGCTGGGCAGCAGGGGATGATTCCTCAGGAGTAGCCTGAATAATATGAATCCCATATTTATTATTAGGTACAGATAAGGGGTCAACTATGGCAAAAGCCAAAGGAGTATAAAGTATAGAGTATACAGTATAAAGGGAAAGGCATAGAAAAATCTTCAGCCAAAACATAGATTCTTATTCTACCATTTATGTAAAATATACCACTTGACATGATCTTATAGGGTATGTTAATTAATTAAATAGCATGTCAGCTGAATTTCTAAATCATGAATTTTCAGGTATGTTTGTCGCTGTTACCGGAAGCGCCCGATTAAAAGGATACGGATCAGCAATTGCCAAGGAATTTGCCAATCGAGGCGCAGCCGGTGTGGTAATTATGTCTCGTGATGCTAAAAACGCGGATCAGGCAGAAAGAATACTGGGAGAATTACAGGATAGGGGCAGCAAAGGCTTTTGGTTTCAGGGAGATTTAACTGATGAAGTAGTACAAGGTCAACTTTATAGATTCATTAAAGGGGAGTGCGGCCAACTTAACGCTTTAGTAAATAATGCAGGGGCTTTAGTTAGAAAACCTTTTAGTGCAATAGCTAGAGCTGAATGGAATGAAGTGATGGATGTTAATGCACGTACAGCGTGGGAATTAACGAAAGGACTTTACAGGTTATTTCCCAGAGAGCAGGGAGGAGCTGTTGTAAATGTCGGAAGTGTAGTTGGCCCATATGGAAATCGAGGCCAAATTCCTTATGTTGCTTCTAAAGCAGCTTTAATAGGTGTCACAAGAAGTTTGGCATTAGAACTAGCAGGTCGAAATATTAGAGTTAACCAGCTCAATCCCGGATATGCTGAAACTGATATGACGGAATTTTTGGATGAAAGCACCAAGGCAATAATTGCTGAACATACACCATTGGGAAGAATTGGCACTACAGGTGAAGTAGCTTATTATGTAGTCAATTTTTGCAGCCCTCGCGGCGCATTTGCTACTGGAGCCATTTTGGATGTTGATGGAGGAATCGGTTTTGCCAACATAGGAATTGCTACAAACCGCGCTATAGAAGCTAAAAGGGGCAAGTAACATGTCAATGCCAGAATCACTAACTGGAAAACCATTAACTGGACAGGTATTTCTTTTAACAGGAGCTTCAAGAGGAATTGGGGCTGCAACAGCTTTAGAGCTTGCCAGAAGAGGAGCTGTGGTAATTGGACCCCATCGAGATCCAGGTAAAGATTCTAGGGCAGCTGAAGTAGTCAGACAGGTTGAAGAAATTGGCGGAAGAATGGTTGCACCTGTTGCTGATGTTACCAGACCTGAGCATCGTGCCAGTTTACTTGCCCAAATAAAACAAGACTTTGGCAAGATAGATGGAATTATTTTTAATCATGCCGGTGGAATGGAAAAAGACCTTTTAGAAGCCAGCCCTAATTATCATCTGGAAGTGAACGGTTATTCAAAACTTTACTTATTTCAAGAAGCAGAGCTAGCTAGAATATTACAAGGTAGAAGTGTTGTAATTGATGTCCCTAGTCTTTGGTCAACTTTTTACCATACTGGAATTGAACAATTACCCCAATACACTCCTGTAGCAATAGGGAAAAAACTGGGTGAACAATTATTAAAAAAGGCAACAAGAGACTACAATCAATTTGATCAACAAGCTGGAGAACATGTTACGTTTGGTTCAGTCTGCGGCCATGCCATAGAAGGCACTACCACGATCAAATTGTTAAGAAGAATGAATCCTGAAGCTATGCAGGCAGTGGAGCAAACTGCAGAAGGCGGTAAGCTTCCTACAATTGCAGATATGGCAAATGCTATAGCCTTTATGGCTGAGGGTGATTTTGCAGATGAAGATATAGTATTTGTAGGAGTTCCTCAAATCAGACCAGGTGAAATGCCGGATGTGTTACCGATGTATAGTGGCGAAACCCGCTATGTCAACAGGCTGGTCGGGCTTGATAGACAAAGATTTGTTGGCTATTACAGAGTCCGGGAAAAAGATACCAGATTTCACTTTGATGATGCAGATGGAAGTCTGGATAGCAGTTCAGATAGAGCTATTTTGGATGTGAGGAGAAATCATACAATAGGCCATTTTACCCCGGAATTTGGCATCTCAGTTTTTCCCGGGCATAAAATGATAGCTGCTTGCGAAGAAGTTGCAGAGAATAACTTTGCAAATATTACCCATGGAGAAGTTATAGATCCCAGGCTCGCTAGGATTGAAGGACCTATTGCATTTAAAATTCCTGTACTGCCAGGAGACAGATTATCAATCGAGATTGATCATCCTGATGCGTCTTTAAAAATAGGCAATACAGAAGTCGCCTCGATTAAAGGGTTACAGTTTGAAGAAAGAGCATGGGCAGCGCCTAGGCGAAGAGGTATGGGTTTTGACCGATTAATTGAAGCTGCTGCACAAACTTTAGGTTTAGCTTACCTTTTTAGAGAAGGTGTTAAAGATGTTTTACCTTTATTTAGTGGAGTCAGAGGACCGGTTGAATATCTTAGGGATGTTTATCCTGGTGAGCAGCTGGAAATGGAGGCGGTTTTAGCTGAAGGGGAAGGAAAAAACAGATTTAGGGGAGATGTAAATATAAGAGTAGATGATCAGGTGGTAGCTAAAGTTTTAGGCATTGATTGCAGATTATCTCCAATACGTGGTATAGGCAGAGTTATCAGTCTGGGAAGGATGATATTAGGATAATGGGCAACTACGGTGAAGTAATATGGCTGTAGGTGAACGAGTAGAACAATCTCCGAAAATTTACCATACCCTTCAAAAAGAAGGTATGAATTATACTGCTTTTTCCAGACATTATCCTTATAGAAGAGAAAATGCTGAACTAATGTTAGAGGCTATGCTTTATCTTTCTGCAAGATTTACTGGTGTGGACATTGGATCAGGAAATGGTTTAGCTGCCCAGCTAGTCAAAGGTATGACGGAAATTTTCTTAAGAGAAGCTGTTATGTGGTGTGTTGATCCAGATCCGTATGCTCTCGCACAGGCCGAAAAAGATACACCATCATCTGACAGATTCAAAGCGCATTGGATAAAAGGGTTTGGTCAGGATATTGAAGTTTTGTTAAATGGGCAAATCCCGGAAGATGGTGTAGATATGGTCTCAATATTGGGTACTATACATGAAGTCCCACCAGATGATCAGACTTCTGTTATTAGCGCTGGTGCACGAATTTTAAGACCACGGGGAATTGTGGTAGTAAATAGTGAATTTACTGATATTGCTACAGCTGATAATGAGACATTATGGGCTATGCCAGCAGGAAGAGCAGCCATGAAGTTTGGTAGAGTTACCAAAGCTGAAAAGCCCGGTCTTTTACAAAGAGCCCCAGCAGAATATACTCAGATGGGAGAAAATGCCGGATTGGTATTAGTATATTATCAAGTTGTACCGGTAACTTATCCAACCCAAGCATTAGTTGATATTAATCAATACTCAGGATGGGTAGAGGGAGTTAGAAACAGTTTTATATTTGAAAATGGGCAACCTTCCTTAGAAGAATTCAGCAGGGAATTACAGCTAAGCTATGGGAGGTCAAAACCTTTAACAAGACAATCAGTCAGATGGATTTTCCAAAAACCTAATTAAAATGAGAAGAAGACCAGAAGAGGATATTATTGTAGTTACTGGAGTTGGCACTGTAAACCCTTTAGCTTTAAATGCTAGGGATACACTGCAGGCTGTTAAGGAAGGTAGATCAGGCGTAGGTTTATATGAACCACTAGATCCAAATGAGCCATTACTAAATAGTCAAGTCAAATTAGCTGCGCAAGTTAAGGGATTTGATCCTAACCCGTTTTTAACTCCCAGGGATTTAAGAAGAGTTCATCGTTCAGCTGCTCTATCTACTGTAGCAGTTGCGGAAGCTTTACAAGATGCTGGTTTACTAACCGATCTTAGCAGATTGGTGGAATTAACTGAAATCGACAAACTTGGTTCTGACTATCGTCCTCTTGATGGAATAGAACCTGGCCGTATTGGCATTAGGTTGGGAACTGGAATAGGCGGATCCACCTACATTGCTGAGGTTCAAAAAATTATAGACCAGCGTGGGGATAATAGAGTTCCTGCTATTGCTATGCAAATTATATTAGCAGACAGAGTTGAGATAGTCCCAAGTCAGAAATTTCAGCTTAAAGGGCCTGCTGCAGTTACCGTATCTGCTTGCGCCTCATCAGGCATGGCTATGGGTGATGCTTTAGATAAACTGAGGGCAAGAAGAGCTGATGTAATGGTTAGCGGGGGTGTTGATTCGGCATTTCATCCGGTGGCTTATGCTGCTTTTAATAACATGCGCGCTCTTTCCAGAAGAAATGATTCAGCTGATAAAGCCAGCACTCCTTTTGATCAAGGAGCTGCAGGATTCATACAAGGTGAAGGCGCTGGTATAGTTGTTTTAGAAAGATACCCTGATGCCAAAGCCCGAGGCGCCAAAATTTATGCTGAATTTGCCGATTATGCTGATACTGCTGATGCTTTTCATGATACAGCTCCCAGCGGAGAAGGTGCTGTCAGAGCTATGAGAAATGCTTTGGCTTATGCCTACTTGAATCCATCTGATATTGATTATATTAATGCTCATGGAACATCCACCCCAATCGGCGATAGAAAGGAATTAGAAGGAATTACTGAAGTATTTGGAGATCATACAGCCAGGCTTTATATCAGTTCATCCAAATCCATGATAGGGCATATCTTAGGAGGTGCAGGTGGAGTTGAGGCAGTTATTACTTTAAAGGCTATGGAGGCAGGAATTATTCCTCCAACTATTAATTTAATAAATGCCATTAGCGAAGGAATGAATTTAGTTCCTAATAAAGCTCTTTACAGAAAATATAATAGGTCTATGTCAAATACTTTTGGATTTGGAGGACATAATAATTCAATTATCTTCAATCATCCCAGAGTTATGGGGATGTTTTCCTATTAAATCATTAAGGACCTTACAACAAAAAATTTACTTTTCCAGACTGATTTGTTAAGATAGCCCATATAAATGAGTTTAGGTCTTGAACGTGAAACTGATTATGGAGAACAATTGGCTGGTGAGGGTGGCCACCTAGGGCCGCCTGATGCTATCCCCCAAGAGATCAATATTACTGAAACCCCGCAGGCTGTTGATCCGGAACAGCTAAGAGCTATGGCAGATAAGTTTCTGCAGCCTCGGCCTGACATTACAAACCGCATTATCCGTTTTGGTCAGGATGCTGTTGCCTTAGCCACTCATAGAGGTGTTATGTTGTATGTTGGAATTGGAGTGGCTTCTTTAGCAGGTATAGTTGGTGGTGTGGTAATATGGCAAAGGTTGCGCAGAAAAGATTCTACCTCAGAATAGCCTCTTGACTGAAGCATTAAACCCTACGTCTCATCGTAATCCTACCTCCGAGGTAGGAGGGTTTTGGGTATTGACTTCGGGTAATTTTTGGGTGTAATGTGGAAGGAATGAATCAGTTTAATGAACCTATTAATGTATGGGTACTTTTTACAGGTTCTGCTGTCCAACCTTGGTGCTTTTTTTGGAAAGGCAGGCAAATTAAGGTGGAAAAAATTAATTTAGTCCATACTTCCAAAGAAGGAGTTAATATTTTTTATCATTTTTCCATATCCTCAGGAGGAAATTTCTATTGCCTTAGATTTGATGTAAACAAACTAAAATGGAGTTTGGAGACAGTAGAGGAAGAGTAATTTTTCATATTGATTTTAACTCATACTTTGCCACAGTTGAGCAACAAGCTAATCCCAGACTTAGAGGTAAACCGATTGGGGTAACAGGGGGAGACAGGATGAAAAGAACAGTTATTGGTGCAGCTTCTCAAGAGGCCAAAGAATTTGGGGTTAAAACAGGTATGCAGATTTGGGAAGCTAAGGAGCTTTGTCCTCAGATAATTTTAATTAAAGGAGACTGCGATAAATATCTGGAAACCACCAAGAGATTTTTAAATATTTTAAAAGATTATTCCCCTAATTTGGAGATATTCTCAATTGATGAAGTATTCCTTGAGTTACCTTCAGTACACCTCCGAGGTGTAGCTTCCTTTTTAGAGCTTGCTCAGCAGATCAAATCCAGAATCAGAACTGAAGTAGGGGAATACATTACCTGTTCCATTGGTATTTCCTATAACAAACTAATGGCTAAACTGGCTGGATCCTTATATAAGCCAGATGGACTAGTGATGATAGCAGATACTGATGCTGCCCGGTTTATTTTGGACAGAGTGGGTTTAGATGAGATTTGCGGGATTGGAGACAGACTTAAAAAAAGATTAAACAATATGGGAGTGTTTAACTTTGCTCAGCTAAGGTCAGTACCGCTTAAAGCTTTAATTGCTTCTTTCAAGCCTCATCAGGGTTTAATGTTATATAACATATCAAGGGGGATAGCTGATTCTATTGTGACCCCTTTTTTTACAAAGGAAGAAGTTAAATCAATAGGCCACAGACATACTATTTCTCATGATACTGATGATCTTTTGGAAATAAAACAAATCCTTCTGAAAATTTGTGAGATGGTTGGTAAAAGGTTAAGGGACAAAAAACTGGTAGGGAAAACAGTCAGCTGTTGGTACAGAGAAGCATTAAACCCTACGTCTCATCGTATTCCTACCTCCGAGGTAGGATTTAATGGAGATGGGATGCAGGCAACTATTTTTCCTACCCAAGATGGGCTGGAAATTTTTAAGGCTGGTTTGAGAATTTTTCAGCAGATCTGGAACGGAAACAAAATAAGGATGATAGGTGTATCTATCTCCAACTTAAAAGAGGTTACTGGTCAAACAATCAGCCTGTTACCTGAGGTACAGAAACAAGAAACCATTATTAAAACTTTGGACAGAATAAATAACAAATATGGGGATTTTACCCTGCAAAGAGGGATTTTATTAACTTCTGTTAAAATCAAGAGAAAACCTAATCCTTTTTTAACAGACAGAAGATTTAGGATGTGACTTCTGGGAGTATGGTGCCTTGTGGTAATTTGTTGGGGAATTCAGGGGTAAATGTATTTGATCTTAAATAGGTACCTCTCTGGGCAGTGAAATTTACGATGCAACCTGAGAGGCCTTCGGCCGTGAGCCTCAGGCCGAATCGGTTGCAGGCCATCTTGTACTGAGCGTAGAATGCAGGTGTTGTTTTTGTTTCAGTTGGCTCCTAAATTCCTGGGGTTCAAAGCTAATCAACCCCTGGGGTTTGAACGTAATTTTTCTGCAGAGAGGATGGCCAGGGTGGTTTTGATGACTGTATCCGGGTTTAAGGAGATGCTCTCAATTCCCAGCCTGACTAAAAATTTGGCAAATTCCGGGTAATCCGAGGGGGCCTGGCCGCAGATCCCAACATACTTTTTATGTACCTTGCTGACCTTAATCACCTTTTCTATTAACTGTTTCACAGCAGGATCTTGTTCATTGGCAATTTTTGAAAGATCTGCATTGTCCCGGTCCATTCCTAAAGTGAGCTGGGTCAGGTCATTTGAGCCAATGCTAAACCCATCAAATATCTTCAAAAATTCATCTGCCAAAATTATATCTGAGGGGATTTCTGCCATCATATATACTTTCAAACCTTTTTGCCCTTTTTTTAAGCCGTATTTGGCCATGGTTTCCAAAACTTTTTTGCCCTCTTGCAAAGTCCGGCAAAAAGGAATCATCACAATCACATTTGTTAATCCCCACCCCTCCCTTACCTTTTTTATAGCCTGACATTCCAAACCAAAAGATTGTTCAAAGCGGGGATCATAGTAGCGTGAAGCGCCTCTGAAACCAATCATCGGATTTTCTTCTTTGGGCTCAAACAGTTTTCCTCCTATTAAAGAGGAGTATTCATTTGTTTTAAAATCAGAAAAACGGACAATCACAGGTTTTGGATAAAAAGCAGCTCCTATCCGGGCAATTCCTGAGGCTAACTTATCTATGTAATATTTAGTTTTATCTTTGTAACCTGTTGTTAATTTATCAATTTCTGCTTTGGTATTTTTATCTAAACTATCATAATTTAATAGGGCCTGTGGATGAATTTTAATCTTTGAAGCAATAATAAATTCTTCCCTGGCCAGCCCCACACCGTCATTTGGTAAAAATGAATTCTTAAAAGCCTCATCAGGAGAGCCAATATTTATCATAATTTTAGTTTTTGGCCTCTTTATATTGGAAACAGAATATTTTTTAACCTCCCATTCTCCTTCTCCCTCATAAACTAAACCATTAGCGCCGTTTGAACAGTCAGCTGTAACTGTTTGGGAATTTTCAAGGCACTTAGTGCTGTTTTGCGTGCCCACAATACAGGGGATTCCCAATTCCCTGGAGACTATTGCAGCATGGGATGTCCTGCCCCCTTCATCTGTCACAATTGCCTGGGCTTTCTTCATAATCGGCTCCCAGTCCGGATCGGTAATTTTAGTAACCAGCACCTCACCCTGCTTAAACTGACCTATTTGGGCAGCGCTTTGGATAACATGGGCTTTGCCCTGGGCAATTTTAGTGCCAACAGCTATACCCTGAGCCAGTAATTTTCCATGACGGTGCATTTGATAATCTTCCATAAAAGAGATGTTTTTGGCAGCATGGATTGTTTCCGGCCTGGCCTGGACAATATACATCCTGTTAGTTTCCCCGTCTTTTGCCCATTCAATATCCATAGGCTTTTTATAATGATTCTCAATTTGGATTGCCCATTCAGACAACTGTAAAATTTCTTTGTCACTTAAAGTAAATTGCTGCTTTAACTGCGGTGAATTTTTTATTAATCTGGTTTTGTTCTCACCATCATAAATTAAAGATTCATCCTTGGAACCTAAATTTTTAGATATGATGGCTTTGGTTGGTTTAAATACCATTATCTCATCAGGAATCACCTGGCCCTGGACAACCAGCTCACCCAGTCCCCAGGCGCTGTTGATTACTACCACATTCCTAAATCCAGTATCAGGGTCTAAAGTAAACATCACACCTGATGAGGCTTTATCAGATGAGACCATTTTCTGGATTCCCACTGAAAGATAAACTTTAAGATGGCCAAACCCTTTATCTGTACGGTAAGAAATAGCCCTGTTGGTAAAAAGCGAAGCGAAACATTCTTTAACAGATTTTAAAAGATGATTATTACCGCTGATGTTTAAAAAAGTGGCCTGCTGGCCGGCAAAAGAAGCATCAGGCAGATCCTCAGCTGTGGCAGATGAGCGCACAGCTACACCTACATTTAGGGTATGATATTTTTGGGATAGTTTTTTATAATAATCTATAATTTCCTGTTCTACTTCCTTTGGAATATGGGAGTTTAAAATTAGAGAGCGGATTTTTTGACCCCTTATCTTTAAATTGGATATGCTTTTTGTATCCAGATCCTTTAAAATCTCCCTGATTTTTTCATCCAGGCCATTTTCTTTTAAAAACAGCCTGTAAGCAAAAGAAGTGATTGCAAACCCATAAGGAATATCAACCCCTTTTTGGGTTAATTTCTGATACATCTCCCCTAAAGAAGCATTTTTCCCGCCAACCAAGGAGACATCTTTAATAGTCAGCTCATCAAACCAAGCAACCAATTTCTTTTGAAACATCAATTAATGATAAAACTATTGCAGGTGTAATTACAAGATTATTCTTTTAGAAAGTAACTAACCTGACAGTATCAATATCACCGCTTTTTCCAACATGAGTACCAACTACCAGTACAAATTTATCTCCGGGTTTAAGAATATGTAAATTTTTAACCTGGTGAATAATCTTTTTGGCAAACTCATCAGCATCATCCATCTTTTCAATTACAATTGATTCTACTCCCCAGACTAAAGCTAACTGATTAGCTACATATTGATTATATGACACGGCTAAAATTGAGGAGGTTGGCCTGAATGAGGAAATAAGCTGCGCTGTTTGGCCTGTTGATGTTGCAACCACAATCAGTTTAGCCCCTGCCCGGTAAGATAAAGCTGAGGCAGCTGATACTATAGCATTTAAAGTTAAACTTTCCCGGGTTATTTGCTCCCAGTTGACCTTAATATAGTGCCTGTATGTAGGATTTTTCTCAATTGTATGAATAATATCATTCATAACATGAACAGTTTCTACAGGGTATTTACCATTTGCAGATTCTGCGGAAAGAGTCACTGCATCTACCTCGGATAACACAGCATTTGCCACATCAGACACTTCAGCCCTGGTAGGACGGGCATGTTCTATCATTGATTCAAGCATCTGGGTGGCCACTATCACTGGTTTTTGATATTGTCTTGAAAGCCTGATGATCTCCAGCTGCAGCAAAGGTACCTCAGAAGCTTTAGTTTCAATTGCCAAGTCACCACGGGCTATCATTACCACATCTGTAGCTTTTATAATATTTTCCAGATTTTTAATAGCCTGAGGTTTTTCCAGCTTGATTACAAGTTTAGTTTTAGGATTATATTTTTTAATAAGTTTTCTGCCTTTTTCTATATCCTGGATTGTTTGGACAAAGGAAATAGCTAAGTATTCGCAACCGTTTTTAAGGGCAAACTCAGCATCAATAATATCTTTGGCAGTTAAGGAAGCCTCCGGCAGCAAAGTTTCAGGTACATTAACACCTTTATTAGAAGAGATAAAACCATCATTTAGGACCTCTATTTTCAGTGTTTTTCCAATAATACCTATCACTTTTCCTTCAACCAAACCATCATTTATAAGAATTTTTTGCCCAACTTTCATAAAAGGAGAAAGATCATACTGGATTGACAGTTCATCATCTTTTGGATTTGTTGAGAGTTTAATTATTTGTCCTGTTTTTAAAAATATCTTAGGATCTCCTGTATCTTCTTCAGCTTCACCATCAATTCTCCCCAAACGGATTTTTGGTCCTTGTAAGTCTGCCATAACTGCTAAACGTTTCTTTAATTTCCGGGAAATTTTCCTGATCTTTTCAATCTGTTCATTTTTTTCCTGATGAGCGCCATGAGAGAAATTCAAGCGGGCAATATCCATACCTGCTAAAACCATTTTTTCAATAGTCTCTTCATCCCAGGAGGCAGGGCCGATAGTACATATTATTTTGGTTTTCTTTTCAAACATATTCAGGTATTATATTATGTATATATGAAAGTAGCAAAGATTCATGCCAGGATAATTTATGACAGCCGTGGAAATCCGACTATAGAGACTGATGTTTTTTTGGAAAATGGGGTATTAGGAAGAGCTTCAGTTCCTTCCGGAGCCTCAACAGGTATAAATGAAGCAGTATCTATTGATGCTTCTGAAGCAGTTTTAAATGTTAATAACAAGCTAGACAAAGAGTTGACAAATTTGGAATTAGACCAGAAAGAATTAGACCAGATCATGATAAATCTGGATGGCACGGAAAATAAAAGCAATCTTGGGGCAAATGCTATTTTGTCTGTTTCGTTAAGCTTTGCCAAAGCAGCTGCCAGTTTTGAGAATATTCCTCTATATAAGTATATTGGAAATTTGGCAGGTAATAATAAATTTATCCTGCCTTTGCCTTTGATAAATATTATTAACGGGGGAGCTCATGCTGATTTTGGAACAGATTTTCAGGAATTTATGATTGTGCCAAACGGGGCATCTTCCTTTTCTGAAGGGATTCTTTGGGGCACTAAGGTATTCCAGGAGTTGAAAACCATTTTAAAAACCAATGGCCTTTCCACAACTGTAGGAGATGAGGGAGGGTTTGTTGTTAAAGGCGGAAATGGCCAGGCTTTGGAATTTATTAAATCAGCAATCCAAAATTCTAACTTTAAATTAGGACGTGATATCAGTTTAGCGTTGGATGTGGCAGCATCGCAGCTAAATAAAAGTAGTGAAGAATTGATTGAGACATTAGTCAGATATTGCGGGCAGTATCCGATTATCTCAATTGAGGATGGGCTTTCGGAAACAGACTGGGCAGGGTGGGTTAAATTAACTGAAAAACTGGGTAATAAAATCCAGCTGGTGGGAGATGATCTGCTGGTTACTAATATTAAGTTTTTAAAAAGAGCTATTTCGGAAAAAGCAGGCAATGCCATCTTAATTAAACCTAACCAGGTTGGCACTTTAACTGAAACAATTCAAACAGTTCAGATGGCTAAAAATGCAGGATGGAAAACTATTATTTCCCACAGATCAGGAGAAACAGAAGACACTTTTATTTCCCACTTAGCAGTTGGTCTGGCTGCAGAACAGATCAAGGCCGGTTCTCTTTCCAGAACAGACAGGGTTGCCAAATATAATGAGCTGTTAAGAATAGAGGAAGAAATAGGAGAGAGGGCATGGCATACTTAGTCTTAGTCAGGCATGGCATTACTGATTGGAACAAAGCAGGCAGGTGGCATGGACTGACAGACATTCCTTTAAATGAGGAAGGCAGAAAAGAAGCCCAAAAAACCGGCCTGGCACTTCAGGATATTATATTTGAAGTTTGCTTTACTTCTAAATTAAAAAGAGCCAAACAAACTCTGGATGAGATCAAAAAAGTTTTAAATATTCCAGATTTACCAACATATGAAGAGACTGCTTTAAATGAAAGGGATTATGGCCAATTTACAGGTAAAAATAAATGGGAAGTTCAAAAGCAGGTAGGGGAGGAGGAATTTCAAAAAATCAGAAGAAGCTGGAATTACCAGCCTGCAGGCGGGGAATCTTTAAAACAGGTTTACGAAAGAGTTGTGCCTTATTTTAAAAATGCTATTTTGCCTCATTTAATCAAAGGAGAAAATGTATTAATAACAGCCAGCGGTAATTCTTTAAGGGCTTTGGTAAAATATCTGGAAAATTTAACAGAAGATAAGGTTTCTAAATTGGAATTTGGCATTGCAGAAGCATATGTATATGGGACAGACCAGTATGGTAAAGTAATTAGTAAACAAATCAGGGCAAGAAATCTGCAAAGAGGAAAAATATAATACTAAGTTGAAACTATTAGACTTTTTTGATAATATTCCCCAACTTATGGCACTGGACAGATTAAGCGAAAAACTTACCAGGTTAAAGGAAGAGCTTGTTCGCGGAGTTGACAAACAAGGCAAGGTGCTTCCAGTTGATGAAAAAATGATGGCTGTTACTCATATTGTCCAGCAAGAATTCATAATTCATAACCATCGCTCTCCTACTCTAGTTAACCTGGGAAATGTAATTAATCCCTCACATATCACATATGGAGTTATTCAAATCCTGGGTCCTGACACTAGAAGAGCTCTATTAATGTCAGCATCAACATATGAATTGGCTTTTTTTATAAGTCCGCAAGGTATCCAAACTAGAGACGCTATAAGACAAGAATGGATTAGTCATGTATCGACAATAGCAGATAGGGTTGAGAATGGAGTAAACGATTCAGATAGGGTTAGAGTAACATTTTATGATTTGAGAGATGCTATTTTTGCCAGGTTTGCTAATGCCATTTTAGGGTATGGCATACCAGGTGATAGAAATCTTCATATACAAGTCTTAGACAAGCTAAATAGAACAGATAACTTGATGAAACACAGACTTGGCAAGGCATTTAAAGAACTTGATGATACATGGGGAATGAGCAGGCTGCAGACTAGTTTTCGTACTCACAGAGTTGATCCAGACGGTTTTAATCAGACAAATCAGCTGATGATGGTTGAAAAACTTTTTAGATTTTATCAAGGACTGAGATGGGAGTAGCAAAATCTTGTGAAAATATGATATGTTTTAATTTAAATGAAAATAATAGTCACGGGAGGTGCCGGATTTCTTGGATCACATTTAGTAGATAAGTTACTCCAGCGTGGGGATGAAGTTATAGCTATTGATAACCTTTTAACAGGTGACTTAAAAAACATTGAGCATTTAAGATCAAACCCTAATTTTAGATTTATTGAAGCAGATGTGGTAAAACCTTTACCTTTGGATCTTGAAGCGAACCCCGATTTAATCGGGGCAGATCAAATTTACCATTTGGCTTCTCCTGCTTCTCCTAATATTAACAGCCCCAAGTCCTATCATGCTTTGGCTTTTGAAACCATGCAGGTTAACTCCTTAGGAACCTGGAATTTATGTGAACTGGCCAAAAAAATAGGAGCTAAGTTTTTGTTTGCCTCCACCTCTGAAATATATGGCAATCCAAAGGAACACCCTCAAAAAGAAAGTTATCTGGGAAATGTATCAACTTTAGGGCCAAGGTCAGTTTATGATGAGTCTAAAAGATTCGGGGAAACAATTACTGCTGCTTTCATCAGGTCAAAAGGATTGGATGGCAGAACAGTCAGAATCTTTAATACTTATGGGCCAAGAATGGCAGATGATGGCAGGGTGGTGATTGAGTTTATCAATGCAGCTTTGGCCAATAAACCTATTCCAATTTTTGGTAATGGCAGCCAAACCAGATCTTTCTGCTATGTCTCAGATTTAATAGAAGGGATTGTATTAGCCATGGAAAAGGGGAATAAAGGGAAGGTGTTTAATTTGGGAAACCCTCAGGAATTTACCATACAGGAGCTGGCAGAAAAAATCAAACAGCTGACAGGATCCACATCTGAAATAAAATCTATAGCTGAGCTGCCAGAAGATGATCCTTTAAAGCGTTGTCCTGATATCTCCCATGCCAAAGAAGTCTTAGGCTGGGAACCAAAAATAGGACTGGAAAAAGGGTTAAAAACATTAATTAACACATTAAACCCTAGGTGTAGCTTCACTCCCACCTCCGAGGTAGGATAGATGTGTGATTGTTTTCATGCCGCTACTAGGGGATTTGACGGACGAGTTGAAGAAGATCAAGCAAATCATTTAAAGGGGCCGCTATATCTATACTTGTTTTCAGCACATTATGATCAGAGAAAAAGGCATAAAGTTCCTGTTGACTCCCACTAACCCCTGGTCTTATCTCTCTAGAAGTCCACACTTCAGCAGTAAAATCAGCATCCTTAAATGCTGATCCAGGTGGTATTCTTTCATTAGTGGTAATTACCATTGTACTGCTTCCAATTTTCCATATACCTCCATCTCCTTCTCCAAGAAGCCTGTTAATTTCTGTTTTGATTTCTCCTGCTACAACCCTTGCTTTTCGACGATCTCCCTCACTTAACTCCTGATGAGATTTGCCTTCTCCCTCTCTTTCTTCTGACATAACTGCTTAAATTTTCTTACTTTTGCTTAAGAATCACATCATCTAAATGTAAGAAAACTAACAGGAAAGATTGTAAAAGACTCTGCCCCGTCTGGAGCTCCTGACGTACTGTTACACAGACTGCCAGGATTTATCCAAGAATTTAACTCTTCGCCTATTTTACCAGATTTTTTGTATGAATTGGAGCCTAATTTAGCCTTGAAGTTTCCTAATCCCTCAAAATAGGCCACTTTTACCTCTTATTTATCTTCTTTTAACTATTGTTAAGTAGGCATTTTACCTGTACAATTATGCATAATAAGCGGAGCTTGCCTTTTACTAACGTAAAAGGTAGGAATTGTTATATAAAAGTGACCAAAAATGCCAAAAGACGATATTAAGTTACCAGAGCTTTTGACTATTGCGCAGGTGGCTAAAATCCTTAATGTCCATCCGACCACATTGAGGCGATGGGATAAGAAAGGAAAGTTAAAAGCCATTCGTGTAGGCACGAGACGCGGTGTAGGCGAAAGACGCTATCACCAAGAGGACATTATTAAGCTGATAACAAAATAGATTTATGTATACGCCAAATAAATCAATTATTGATAATGACAAGATTAAGCTCTTTACCGAGTTAAAAAACATCCTCAATGACCAGCCAAATCACTTTGACGTTGCCACCGGATATTTTAATGTTGGAGGCTTCGAGCTTGTCGCCCAAGAGATTAAGGGAGTAAAAAAGTTTAGGCTTTTACTTGGCCATTCCCCCTCTGTTGATGATAAAGTAAAACCGGATTTATTCGAACCAGTAGCTTTTTACAAAACGAATTTAAGGGAAGACCTTGAAAACGAAGATTTTACCTCTAAAAAATCACAGGCAGTCAAAGACCTTATCTCGTTTCTTGAAAAAGAGATCGTTGACGTTAAACTTCTGGAAAAACCATTTCTACACGGCAAGGCATATATTTTTGATGATTTGGCCATTATTGGCTCTAGCAACTTTACTTATTCGGGACTTGCCGGTAACACAGAGCTAAACGCAGTTCTGATTGACCCCCACCCTGTTTATGTCAAGAAAGAATGGTTTGATAAATTCTGGGAGCAAGCCCGCGATTTCAAACAAGAACTTATCGAGATATTAAAAAACTCAAAGCTAGGCACAAGGGAATACTCACCCTATGAAGTTTATATTAAAGCCCTATACGAGCTTCAAAAGAAAGAGTTGGAGCCTAAAGATACTCCTAAAAATGATAACTTGCCAGAAAGTGTCGTAAATCTTGCTACCTTTCAAGAAGACGCAGTGAATAGGATTTATTCATCTCTTACCAACTATAATGGTGTACTGGTTGCAGATTCAGTCGGTCTTGGTAAAACATGGATTGCCAAAAAAGTTATTGAGGATTTTGGTTTTTACAGAAGACGTAAGTTTGTTGTTGTTTGTCCAGCCCAGCTTCACCGAATGTGGCAGGCAGAACTTAAAGACTTGGGTGTTTCAGAAAATATCATCCATCAGGAGTATTTAGGCGGGGAAGGTTTAGACTTTGAAGATTTAGAGAAACGCCATCAAATAAAGCTCTCCGATATTTCGCTTATTGTGATTGATGAGTCCCACAACTTTAGAAACCCTATATCTAACCGCTATGAAAACCTCTTTTCCTTTATAGAAAAAATCCGCTCATATGGCAAAACTCCAAAAGTAATTTTAATGACTGCAACTCCTATGAATAACACTATTTGGGACTTTTACTTTCAGCTTATGCTTATCGGGCAAAATAATAAGCGCATGTTTATCAAACAAGGCATCTTTGATTTACAAAAAGAATTTAACAAAGCCCAGAAAGGAAACGCTAATCATATTAACGATGTTTTACAATCAATTTCTATTCGAAGAACGAGACAATATATTAGAGAAAACTACAAAGACGCAAAATTCAAAACAGAAACAGGCGAATATAAAAAGATTGAATTCCCAGATAGAAAGTTAGAAGAAGTACATTATTCTCTTGATAAAGCCTATGACGGACTTTATGCCGAGATTTCAAGAAAAATAGAAGCTGATCTTACTCTTGCCTATTATAAACTCTCCGAATACAAGGTTGCCGAGAAAAAAGATTTAGTGGAAGTCCACAGAGGCCAAGCCTTAGCAGGTATCTTTCAGACTGTTCTTCTAAAAAGACTGGAAAGTTCAGTCGCGGCATTTAGAAAAAGTGTTAAAAGTCACAGTGAATTTTTAACTGAATTTAAAGATGTTGTCCAGAAGGGAAAAATCCTACGTAAGAAGTTTTTTGAAAAGTACATTAACAGCTTGGATGAGTCGGTTGAAGACATAGACGGCTTGGGAGATTTTGCTAAGAGTTTGGAAGACATAGACCTTAAAGACTACGACAAAGAAAAGCTCTTTGCTGATATTGACCTCGCTAATGTCCGGCTAAATGAAATAGAGCAGGAAGATGACGCCAGTTTCATTGCCCTTAATAAAACAATAGATGTCCTCGGCGATATTTACGAGCTTTATAGAACTTCTGATCCACCAAAAAGAACACTTTATAACCAGTCCTTTTTCGAAAAGGTCATTGTAGACGAAAAACGAATTATTGAGATAAAATGGCGTACCCCGTTTAGGTCGTTATATCAACCTAAAGACGGTTCTGGTTTACCACCGTATGGAGCGGGTGAGGGGAGTTGGACCCCTGACGTTCACTTTGGAAAAGTGACATTCTACCGCTGAATTACACCCGCATAAACTAAATAATATCACATTAGTCTTTTTAAAACTTTGTCTTTTTCAATAGGATTAATTTTGGATTTTATTACCACTTGTTTTAATGTCTCAAGGGGCTGCCCCATAAATTATCTCAGATACCAAGCTTAAAGCCCTGATAGTTTTAGGTCCAACACCCTTTGTAGCTAATAATTTTTCATAATTTTCAGGCTGAAGAGAGATAAGCTTTTGCAGAATTTTCATCAAATAAGGACTGTCCCAAAAATCTTCCTGCTCAACCGGGTGGTGTTTAAATTCATTGTGGGAAAGATTTAATAATGTAGTTTCTTCTCCATTAACAGAAACCTTCATCATTTTGCTGTACTTTGAATAATGTTTTCTTAAAAGCTCTATATCTTTTAAAAGTGTCCGGTAGCCATCTGTTACTAGCTCTGTGCTGAGTGGAGGATTGGGGTATCTGGGTAGCTATACCTGAGTGTGGTTCTACAATCAGATCATCAATGTTTTCAGAATACCAGCTGACATCCTAGAGTTATATACCAGGTTATTAGCCATAACTCCTTTTCCTGTCCCCTGATAGCTTCTTTTAAAGCTGCTGTTAAAATAGTAGTCAAACCTGAGGCATTCCAGTCAAAAGCCAGCACTGTCCCTAAAGACTGAAACCAAACAGGGTCTGAGATTCTTTTGATAAATTCATCAGGGCCATATTCCTCAACCAATACTCTGGTCATCTCTTTTCCCAGCCTGACCATTCTGTCAAACAGCCATTTGGGACAAGTACCCCAGTCTAGTGTAAAAGTAGCAATCCCTCTTTGCATTTGGGTTTTCTTTGTATAGTTTCAGATTAACTAAATAATGGTGAACTGTCAAGAAAGAAACAGGTAACTATTCAGTTTTTACCAATACCTTGTCATTCCGTGCTTGACACGGAATCTATATAAGGAAGAATATCGGAAGTTGAACAAAGCCTTTCCCTTCCCTGATTTTCTATTGTACGCCCAGAGGGATTCGAACCCCCAGTCTAACGCTTAGAACGCGCTTGCTTTATCCATTAAGCTATGGGCGCAGATATATTATAATTTTCCAAAATTCCTAATTTCCATCCCATTATTTTTCGAAATAGGTTTTTATCTGAAACTACTATTCTACATGTACCCATATAAGATGGATTTCTTTTACCTTTTAAGGGGGTTTGTTTAATCCTGATTTTATTAAATTGACTTAATGGTATATTAGTAATTCGTGACCAAAAAATTTTTGATCCATTTTCATCATGAAGAGTCATAATAGCTAAGAAAATCCTAAATTTAGATTCAGAAACTCCACATATTTCCCTAAACCACTTCATCATCAAAAGAATCATCATTGGATCAGAATTTGTAAATCCAACCCTTTCTTGACACTTATCGCCTTCTGCCCAATAAAGCATAGTTCCTAATATAAATAAAGAATTATTAATCATACTTTTTGTTTCTTCCCGAGCCGTATTTACGATATATCTAGTTATATCAATCCGTTTTTGATGATTAGCTAGGGCTCCTTTAAACCTTGACTTACTAGGACCATTTTTTATCTTTTCAAATAATCTCACCTTTTGCTGTTGGGTGAGCTCAATATCTTTTAGCCAACCATTCAAAGTACTTTTAGAAAGATGGGGAATTTTTGCCATAATTTCTGAAAAACTAAACCCTTGCTTTCTATATTCTCTTGCTAATATCCTATCCTGCAATCTAATTCTCATAATTTAGTCTATATACTACTGTATATATTACCTACCCGTTCGCTTGTCAATGTGCAATTTTTATCTAAAACACTTATTATATTTTAACAAAAAAGAAACAAAAAAGCGTTAGTATTCAGTATTTACCAGTGCCATTCCCGACTTGATCGGGAATCCAGAATTTTATTTATATAGATTCCCATTTTCATGGGAATGACAATGTATGTTTTGGTAAGAACTGAATAGTTACAAAAAAGCAGCTTGACATCCAGAAGGTTATTTTGTTAAAGTAAAATACGTGGTTGCTACAGTCAAATTAAACATTCCTAAAACCATCAGTATCCTAATTACAATTATTCTTGCCGCTATTATAGCTTATCCTGCCATTGCCCAAGAAGCTTCAACCAGTACTGCTCCAGCAAAAAAAGAACAGCTTAGGCCAGCCGCAGAAGCTCGAAAAGCAAATATCCAGCAAGCAGCAGAGGTTAAAAAAGAAAATATACAGAATAGAATAGGACCAGTAAAGGCAAAAATTGCCTCAAGAGAAGCAAATTTTAAAAATAAACTTCTTATCTTTAAAGATAAAAGGAAAGCAGAGATAGTAGACAGAGTTAATACTAATTTGAATAAGGTCAATCAAAATCAAACAGCACAAATGAAAAGACATTTAGGATTAATGACTACCCTGTTAGATAAATTAGAAGCCAGGGTGAATAAAAAGTCTGCTGATATAAAAGATCCACAAGTAGCTAAAAATTCTATAGCAGATGCCCGCAGTAAGATTGCCTCAGCATTAGCAGCAGTAAATGCCCAAGCAGAAAAAGATTATACTCTTCAGATCACCTCAGAGCCTAAAGTAAAAGCAGATGCTCAAACTGCCAGAACTCAGCTTCGTACAGACTTAATTTCAGTCAGGAAACAAGTCATAGATGCAAAACAAGCTGTGGCTAATGCTATCAGAACAGCTAAGAGTGGTGTTATGGTAAAGGAAGGAACAAATAGTGGAAAACAATAATCCAATCGTTCAACCAAAAGTTGAAGCCAATAACAATAAATCAACTATAATATTGCTGCTAGTTGGAATAGTAGTGATATTTGCAGCAGTTGGGGGGATCTATTGGTATTTAGGAAAACAGCAATCTAGCAGTAACCAACAATCTCAACCAATAGCCGGTGACCAATCAGCTGCAGAGAATGTAGACAACCTAAATCAACAATTAGATGCTGTGGATATTCCGCAACCAGATGCGGATTTCACCTCAATTGATCAGGACCTGCAAAACCTTTAACTGAATCTTCACAAAAATTAAGATCTGTGATGGATTTTGTGATTATTAAGGCTAGATTTGAAAGACCCGCTTCTTTTTAAAGCATTCAAATCCTGCTGGATAGCTTTGATTTGGTGAGTAATATGGACTAAAACTCTGTGAGCTTTATCTTCTTCATCTGCTTCTTCTTGAATATCCTCAATATCTTCTTCTACCTCTTCCAGGCTTTCTGTAGCTCTGTTTACACTCATTTGGATAAAAATGGATAAATAAATAGCTTCTAGGGAAACAGTTGTAGTTAAAACCAGCAAAATGTAATTAGTTGTGAGTCCAAAGTGACTTAAACTAAAAATCCCTGCAAAAAGCAGGGTGTGGATGATCAAAGACCAGGGGGTGCCAACCCAGTCTGTCATTTTAACAGAGATTTTCTCAAGGAAAGTAGGTTTACAGTGCCTATTTCCATTAGTATGTCCATTACCGTTTATTATCTTTTCCATGGTGAACCTTGTTAAATTTAGAAAAATCTCTTACCTAATTCTGCCGGTAATGAGATTTTCTAAGATTATTGTCCACCCCTGGAAAGCATATGTCAACCCCCCAAAATTTATGATAAAATACACTAGCGCTGGTGTGGCGGAATGGTATACGCGCTCGCCTTAAGAGCGAGTGGGCTATGCCCGTAAGGGTTCGACTCCCTTCACCAGCACCAAGTGAGTCGCCTGGGTTCTCAATATCAAGAATAGCTTGATAATACGGGCTAATCTTGGTATGAATTCAGTTTTTTCCAGTGTCATTCCCGCGCGACGCTTCGAAGAAGCCAGTCCCCTTGTGGGGGAGGCGGGGATCCATATTATATGGATTCCGTGTCAAGCACGGAATGACATTGGATTTTTTATGGCTGACCAACTAATTATTTACCAAAAATTCTATGATTTAGTGGTCTGGCTGTTTCCGGTTATCAACCGAATTCCGAAAAGTCATAGAATGGTCGTAGGAAAACACCTGGAGGAACTTTGCATATCTATACTTTTACTGTTAATTAAAGCCAATAAATCCAGGGGACAGGAAAGAGCTGTCATGCAGCAAAATATTTCAGATGAACTGGATTGTTTACGGATTTTAACCCGTTTGACTAAGGATTTAAGACTTATGAGTGTTAAGCAGTATACCCTGGCATCAGAAAAATTAAATGAGATAGGCAGGATAATGACCGGCTGGGTCAAATGCCAGGAAAGCAAAGAAGGCATAAAACAACAAGCTCTTTTATGAAAGTATTGTTACCTGATATATTAAATATGGGGAAGGTTCTCATTTGTGCCGATGGTTTCATCCGCGGTGGCAATTGGAATAATGGCGCCAACACAGGAGCCTTTACGTTGAATCTGAACAATGCGCCTAGCAATACGAACAACAACATTGGCTTTCGCTGCGCCAGTGATCAAAAGAAAAAGAAAGTGTCCCTTTATCGCCAGAACGAGTGGCAGACATCCAAGGATATCTGTCCAGGGTTTAAAAGATCACAGAGCTTTCTCCGTCAAAGGTCTTTGGCCTATGAAAACATAATACCTGTATTCTTGCATCCCAAATTACAAAAGGGATGGAAGGTAAATAGGATAAATTTAGATAAGGGACGAGACATTGAGCCCGCTTATAAGTTAGGCGGGCTCATAAGTTAATACCGGTATTTTATGTTTAATACTCTTTGCAATTTTGAACATTTATTAAATTCTTACCGCTTAGCCAGACGTGATAATCGCTATAAAAGGCAGGTGTGTAAATTTGACCTTTTCCTGGAAGACAATTTGTTTAAACTGAGATGGGAGCTTTTAACCAACCATTACTCCCCTTATCCATATACTTACTTTGTGGTAACTGATCCTAAGACAAGACATGTGGCTGCTCCAAACTTTAGGGATAGGGTTTTCCACCACGGCTTGGTATCTGTTATCGAACCTTTATTTGACAAAGCCTTTATCGAAGATGCCTATGCCTGCAGAAAAGGCAGAGGAACCCATTTTGCCAAAAGCAGATTAAAAAAGTTCCTCCAGGCTGCCCGTTCTGTTTATGGTAGAGAAAAGCAGTTATATATCCTCCAATGTGATATTACCAAGTTTTTTCCTTCCATTTCCTGGGATATTTTAATTAAACTAATTGAAAAGAAAATAACTGATCCCAAAATTAAGGAGTTGATCTTAACAGTCATCACCACCCATAAAGTTTTCTTAAACAGGAATAAAATCCAGGGCTTGCCAAAAGAGGTTATTTCAATTGAGGAAAGAAAAGGCTTGCCGATTGGCAATTTAACCTCCCAGCTGTTTGCCAATGTTTATTTAAACGAGCTGGACCATTTTGTTAAGGAAAACTTAAGAGAACACTGGTATGGCAGATACATGGATGATTTTTATATTATCCACCCGGATAAGGAACACCTCAAACAGATTAAAGAAAAAGTAAGAGTATTTCTTTGGGATAACCTAAGGCTTACCCTTCATCCTAAAAAATCTGTTATCCAAAATACTAAAAACGGTGTGGCTTTCGTTGGTTACCGGACTTTTTATGACCATGTATTAGTTCGGGGATCAACCCTGCGAAGGTTTCAGAGAAAACTTAAAAAGAAGGAAAAGGCGGTCCAAAAAGGGCAAGTGAGCCAAAAATCCTTAGACCTGATGAAAAGTTCTTTTGCCGGACACTTAAATTATGCCAATGCTTATCATCTTAAAACTTGCCTTTTTGATCAGAATTTGCCATAGTTTATACAGGGGTAATTCCTCTGTGTTTTATGTAGAAAATGAAAAATAAATGCATTGTACTTATAGACGGCAGCAACTTCTATTTTAAGCTGAAGGGGCTAGACCTTCATAATTTGCTCAATTTTAACTTTTCCGGGTTTGTCAAAATGTTAGCCAATAACGAAGAAATAGTTCACGCTACATATTATGTTGGCAAGGTAAGCACTAACCCTCAAAGCGAAAAAGGCAAAAAGATGCTTGCCAATCAACAAAAACTATTCGAACATCTCAAAAAACATAATATTAATTACTCTCTGGGTTATCTTTTAAAATCTGACGGTGTCTATCACGAAAAGGGTGTAGATGTAAATATAGCCGTAGATA
The DNA here is from genome assembly GCA_016187035.1 of Candidatus Daviesbacteria bacterium. Taxonomy (GTDB): domain Bacteria; phylum Patescibacteriota; class Microgenomatia; order Daviesbacterales; family UBA10151; genus JACPKL01. The sequence continues at coordinate 28,949 of JACPKL010000012.1, read as the reverse complement.
TTTTGGTTGCTGCTTATGAAAACCTATGTACAAGAATTATTCTCATATCCTCTGATACAGATCTCCTGCCAGCTATTAAAAAAGCCATAGAGAAAAGGAAAATACTGGAGTATGTTGGCTTTTCTCACCAACGCAGCTATGCGCTTATTAACGTCTGTTCAAAATACACATTGCTTACCAAACAGAATATCTTATCGTTTGTGAAGGAAAAATAAAAAATACAGATAAAAAAATCCTGCAAACACCTTTCGGCCTTGCAGGAGAGTTTAGTAGCTTAATACTAGCAAAGAGTAGCTAATTTGTCAATAGCCGATAGTATAGAAAGTGTGAAATGAGATTTGTTAGATACATTGTACACAACTTTTTTACCAAAAAAATCACCATTGCCAAATGGCAGTTTAACCTTTGCCTTTTTGTAGCTTTCTCCGCTGGCATCCTCTTTACCTTTGGGTACTTAACTAACGAGTACCTATTGCCTAAGATCTTTGCCCTAAATGACACCAATAAAAACTGGGCTTTTAATGCCTCTACTGCTGCCAACTATACTTATGATACTTCCCTAATCACAGTAGACAATACCGGCGCCCACCCGGTTTCAGGGGTTAACAAACTCTCCAATCCAGCCTTTGCCTCTAACAACACCTCCTGGTCTGTAGCAGCTGTTCCTCCTTCTGGATGGGTAGAAGTGCCTGGTAATGCCACCTTTTCCACCACCAACTTTTTAATCCAAAAGTATGAAGCCAAGTGTGCTGCCACCTCAGATTTAACCACCGGTTTAACCACCTCTGATACCGGCTACAGAACCTGGCCGGATAACACCGCAGCCTGTACCTCTGCCAACTCCAGGGCTGTAGTATCAGTTGCCTCAGGCTACCCTATTGCCAATATTTCCCAAACCACCTCTGTTACCCGCTGCTCTGCTGTAACTGTTGGCTCCACAGCTGCCCATCTGCAAACCAACAACGAGTGGATGACTATTACCCGCAACGCCGAAGCCCAAGGCTCTAACTGGTCAGGCGGCAGCGTTAACTCAGGCTATCTGTATGCCGGCCACAATGACAACTCCCCGGCCTTAGCCAGGGTTGCCTCAACCACCGACACCGGCAATAATGCCTGCGCTTACACTGATTCAGCCGGCACTACTGAAGCTCCCTCTGCCTGCCCCACCAATACCTCAAGCGGCCAGTCAGCCACAGCAGGCAACCAAAAAAGAGTCTTTACCCTTTCCAACGGAGCATATATCTGGGATATTGCGGGCAATGTTTGGGAATGGACCAATGATATCCAATCCTCTGCCATTGATACTACTGCAGGCTGGGTGGAGTGGAACCATGCCAATATCCAAACAGGAGCCCTGGCTCTTTACGGCCCCTCTTCTGCCTCTTACCTATCTGCCCAGGGCATGGGCCAAGTGTATGGTGGAGCTTTAAATAATGGTTTCCTCCGCGGTGGCGATTGGAATGATGGCGCCAACGCAGGAGCCTTTACGTTGCTTCTGTACAATGCGCCTAGCGATACGAACGGCAACATTGGCTTTCGCTGCGCCAGTGATCCCGTAGCAATCTCCCAATCTTTTTCCTCTACTTCCGGCCGGTCAGCCGCCGGTGGAAATACCATAACTATAGGCTCTGTATCTGATGGGAAAGTCTACCAGTCTATAAATGTTGGGGATACCTCAACCTATGATCTCTCTGTCTATGCCTATTATAACTCAGGAGCTGCTATTGATACTACAGTTGCCCAGCTTTACTATAATGGCTCAACTGTTACCACAACCTATACTGCTGAAGCAGGATCAACAGGCTGGTATAAGCTCACAGGCACAATTACCGGAGTTGCTTCTTCTGTTGATGCAGGACTGTTAGTTAAAGCCGGTAAAACAGTCAAAGTGGATGATTTTACTTTATCCAAGCAGGGTACATATTCTATATATACCACCTCTGCTTATTCCAATGCCCAGGTAAATTCCTGGGATACATTTTGTGAAGGGACGCTGTCCGGCTCAACTTGCACCTCTGATGCCACCCACTCGGGCAATGCCTCAATTACTTACCAGATATGTTTGGATGATGGTTCTTCTTGTTCATATACCACAGGTTCAAGGTGGCAGTACTATACTGCTGGTGCCTGGGCTAATGCTACAGATGCTACTTCTACATATACCAATACTCCTGCCCAGTTAACCCAGGCAGCCATGCAGGCATTATCTATTACTTCCCAAAAGATCTCGGTTAAGGCAATTTTAGCTTTTGGCGGAGCAGATACTCCTTTACTTCCTAATATCAGTATTGGCTTAACTACAGATACTACAGTACCAGCGACTAATGCCTCCTCAATTGCCATGACCAGGTCAAACGGAGGGACAACTGTTGCTTCCAATGGCTGGACTAATAATTCATCACCATATTTTTCCTGGACAGCCGGGGCAGATAATTCAGGTGGTAGTGGGTTAAAAGGGTATTGTTTGTATTTAGGAGCAGATTCAGATGGTGATCCGGCAACGTCTAAAGGACTGCTGGGTACGACCATTGTCTCAACATCAGGCACCACCTGCCAGTTTATCACCTCCTCAACCTCCATTGATTTTGCTACTACCTCATATCGTGGTTCCACCTGGCTGTCTACCTCAAGCTCCCCCTACTACTTAAACATTAAAGCTATTGATAACTCCGGCAATTTGTTTGCCACCTCTGCTTCTTTCCAGTTTAAATTTGACAATACTGCCCCAACCAATACCACATATATTTCCTGTGCTTCTGGTAACTTTTCCAATGTAGTTGATATGAGCTTTAACTGGCCAACCTCAGGAAGCTCTGCCTCCTCTGATAGTAATTCTAATCTGTTGGGCTGGCAGTACCAGATTAACTCAACAAGTGGAACATGGTTAGGCACTACCACTGATACTGCCACAGGCTTAACTTACATGCCCACCTCTGCAACGTCTAGGACTTTAACAGTGGCCCAGGATAACTCATCAATTGTCTCAGGGACTAATGTCATCTACTTTAGGACAGCAGATATTGCCGGAAATACTTCGTCAGACGGGACTATCAGGACCTGTAATATCTCCTACGGCGGGGCAGCTCCCAGCTTTCTAGGAACAGATACGGTTACTGTAACCCCAAGCACTTCTACCTCCAACTCTTACGCTTTGAGCTGGCCTGCAGCTACACCAACTTCCGGCCAAACAGTTGCCCATTATTACTATATGATTAACACTGCCCCGCCTTCTACTTATGCCACTATCACCGGCAACACTTCCACATATATTGATAACGGTACTACCAGGACTGTCTCTGCTGCTGCCTTAGCCAGTGTTAACAAAGGCAGTAATACTGTATATGTGGTAGCAGTTGATAATGCCTCTACCCCTAATTATTCACCTTCCAACTACATTACCGGCACTTTTACCTTAAACTCTACAGACCCTGATAATGTAGGCAACTTAGTGGCTTCTGATTCATCCATTAAATCCACCTCTACCTGGAATGCCACTTTAACCTGGACAGCACCAACTTACCAGGGAGCAGGGAATTTAACCTACAGAGTTTACCGCTCAACAGACAATAGCACATTTTCTTTGACAGGCACCACAACAGGCTTGTCTTATGTAGACAATACCCCTTCATCTGCCAAATATTACTACAAAATATATACCAGGGACGGAGCCTCTGCTGATTCTTCAGGTACTAATGCTGTATCCATTACTCCAACAGGCAAATGGACTTCTGCTCCAACACTTTCTACCGGGCCATCTGCAGGCAGTATTACTACCAAAAAGTCTACTATCACCTGGACAACTTCCAGGAGTGCTGATTCCAAGATCCAGTATGGGACAACCAGTGGAAGCTATGGAAGTGTTGAACCATCCAACTCTGACCAGGTCTCTTCCCATTCTATCCAGCTAACAGGATTAACAGCCGGTACCACCTATTACTACAAAGCTAAATGGACTGATGAGGATGGTAATACCGGAACATCTGATGAGAAATCCTTTGCTACTTCTTCTGCACCAACTGTTAAAGATGTTTCTGCCAAAAACATCGGTTTAACTTCAGGAATAATCCAGTTTACTTCCAAAGATGCCAGTAAAGTTAAAATATACTATGGCAAGACTACCTCATTTGGAGGATCCAAGGAAATCTCCACCTCAACCTCTGAGACCACTTATACAGCAGAATTAACAGGTTTAGATGATGGAGCAAAGTATTATTACAAGATCAATACTTTTGATTCAGATAATTCTGAATATGAAGGGACAGTGTTGGACTTTACCACTCTTCCCAGGCCAAAAATATCAGGGGTGAGGATCCAGCAGGTGGCCAATACTGCCCAGTCCACCATCCTGGTTTCCTGGACTACCAATACAGAAGTTTCCTCTATTGTCACTTACTATCCAGAAGGAAAACCACAAGATGCCAGGGATGAGGTAAATGTAGCCTTGACCAAAGGTGAACATAAGATGATTGTCAGAAGCTTACTGCCCCAGACAGATTATATATTGGTAGTTAAAGGCAGGGATAAGATAGGCAATGAAGCAAGCTCTGATTCCCAAAGGTTAACCACAGCCACAGATACCAGACCACCGGCCATCTCAGATCTTAATGTTGAAGGATCAAACATCCCACCTGTCTCAGGCACTGCCCAGGAACAAACAGCCCAACTGGTTGTTTCCTGGAATAGTGATGAACCCTCTACCACCCAAGTAGAGTTTGGGGAAGGGACAGGAGTAAGTTATGCCCAAAAAACCCAGGAAGATAGTAATTTAACCTTTAACCATCTGGTAATTATTTCTAATTTAACCCCATCTAAAGTTTATCACCTTAGGGCAATTTCCAAAGATAAAGCAGGGAATCTAGGTAACTCCATTGATACTGTCACTATTACTCCAAAGGCTACAGAGAATGCCTTAAATTTAGTAATCACCAACTTACAGGAAGCTTTTGGGTTTTTGGGAGGAATAGGGAAATGACGCAAAGCGTCATTCTGGTAAAGATGACGTTCGGGTTCCGGTCATTCCGGGTATGGGTTTCGTCATTCTGGGGAGAGTTTTTCTGTCATTGCGAGCATAGCGAAGCAATCTCTATAATTGTTTTATGCAGTCAAAACAATACTATGTATACATTGCCACAAATAAAATGAACACTGTGCTCTATACAGGTGTAACAAATAATTTAATAAGACGTATGTATGAACACAAACAAAAGATGGTATCTGGTTTTACCTCAAAGTATAACGTAGTTAAACTTGTTTATTATGAAATATTTAATGATATTAACGAAGCCATAACAAGAGAAAAACAAATAAAAGCAGGCCCGCGTAAAAAGAAAGTTGATTTGGTAAGAAAGATAAATCCTGGTTTTAATGATTTGTATGAAGAAATTATTAAATGAGATTGCCACGGTCGCTTTGAGCGACCTCGCAATGACAAAGGACATATGAGCAGCACAGTTATACAAGTTAAGAATTTATCTAAATCATTTACTGTGGGAGTACAGCAGGTAGAGATATTAAAGGATATCTCTTTTGAGGTTTACCAGGGGGATTTCTTAATTATCTTTGGGCCATCAGGCTGTGGCAAATCAACCCTTCTTCATACCATCTTAGGACTGGAAGAACCAACTACCGGCACAGTGGTATTTTTAGATAAAGACTTGTACCATACCTCACGTCATTCTGGGGACGACTCAGAGCGAAACGTGGAGGAGGACTCCAGAATCAGATCCTGGACAAGCCAGGATGACAGAATGACAAGTGAGGATGACAGGTCCCAATTTAGGAAAGAGCATGTAGGCATGGTTTACCAGCAGCCAAACTGGATTAAAGCTTTAACTGTGATTGAAAATGTGGCTTTCCCTTTGTCTTTACTGGGAGAAGATAAAATAACCGGTATTCAAAAAGCAGGACAGATTTTGCAAAGCATTGGCATGGCTAACTGGGCTAACTACCAAACCTCAGAATTATCCTCTGGCCAGCAGCAAAGAATTGCGCTAGCCCGGGCTTTAATTACCAGTCCCCAGGTACTTATTGCAGATGAGCCAACAGGAAACTTGGACTTTGAGTCCGGCCAGGAGTTAATGGAACTTCTGGTCAGGTTAAACCGCCCTACGCCTTCTTCTGTCATTCCCGCGCAGGCGGGAATCCATACAAATAACAGTGGATCCCCGATCGGGTCGGGGATGACAAAGGAAAAGGGTAAAACCATTATTATGGTTACCCATGATTTGGAATACCTAAAATATGCCAAGGAAGCCTTACAGATGTTTGACGGGACTGTTATTAAAAAGTTTGGAAATCGTGATAAAGAGAAATTACTAAAAACCATAGATATTAAAAGAGGAGATGGAGACCATTTGCCTAAAGGGGCAGGGGTAAAGGGATGAGTTTTGATTTAACATCATAAATTTGAGATATTTAAGATTAAGATATGGATAAATTTACTATTTTTATTGATGAATCAGGCACACTGCCTGATGTAAAAGATAAAGTAATTGTGATTGCTGCTGTTTCGACAAATACTCCTGTAGTTATAGACCAGCTATTTAAAACACTCAAGAAAAAGGGAGATATCAGAAAGCAAACAGGAGAACTCAAATTTTATACTGCCGGAGATAAAACAAAACAATTATTCTTTGAAAAAATTACCAAAGAGGATTTTGAAATCTTCATTTTAGAAGTTGAAAAAATGGGCAGGAAAATACCTGATACGCCAGAACACTTTGCCCTGCTTTGTTGGCTGCTTTTAAACGACGTATTCAGTTTTTATCAGGATATTAAGGAAATTATTTTTGACCGTCATTTTTCCAGGGATTATGACACTCTGCAATTTGATAAATCCTTAAGGCAACTGCTTCCAAAATTACCAGTTATCCATCATGTTGACAGTAAAGAGGTAAAACGGGTTAATGTTGCAGATATGATAGCAGGAGCTGTTTTGGCAAATGAAACAGGGAAGAATGATAAGTACTATAAAATGCTTGCAGGTCAAATTATTAGCGAGAAAAGGATAAATTGGGTTGAAGCTAAAAGAAAGTTCATAAACAAAAAACTTGTCTGAACCGGTGCATGCACCCATCCCTACAAGTTTATGAATAAATACTAACAAACAATGTTTAATTTGTCAATAACCGATAGTATATATTATGATTAAAAGATCAAGGTTTTTTAGAAAACTAAACCCTGTCGCTGGGCAAGCTAGACCCGCTGTCATTGCGAGGAGCGAAGCGACGCGGCAATCTGGAGATTCCTCGACGGAGCCTGTCCTGAGCAAAGTCGAAGGGCTCGGAATGACAAAAGGGGTTGGTAAACTGCTTGTTAAACTGGCTCTTTGGATTATCAGTTCAGGTAAGTTCTTAATCACCCACAAACTCACCAGAGCCTCCCTTAAAGCAACCTGGTTACTGTTTAAACATACCTTCTGGCATTTTTTAAGCTTTGCCTTACTGTTAAGTCTCTATCTAATAGATACCCAGATAGTCCTTAAATTAAGCAGGTTGAGGTGGATTCCCGCTTTCCCCACAAGGGGACTAGCTTCTTCGAAGCGTCGCGCGGGAATGACAGATAGGCTGAATTTAAAATTCCATCCTGCCTGGGCCAAGTTTTATACCAGAGCTGTAAGTTTTCTAAATAATACTCAGCAAAATTCCATCTCCAGGCTGGATTTAATAGAGCTGTCTATCAGGAATATGCAGACTAAAAAGGTCAGAAGCATGGTAACTGTGGGAGGCATGGCCATTGGTATTGGAGCAATAGTCTTTTTGGTTTCCATTGGTTATGGGCTCCAGCAGTTAGTAATAACCAGGGTAGCCAGGCTTGATGAAATGAGGCAGACTGATGTTTCTCCCCAATCAGGCTCTAAGGTAAAAATTAATGATAAAACCTTAAACAGTTTAAAAGATATCCCCGAAGTTGGCATGGCTTTACCATTAATTGCTGTGGTAGGCAGAATCAGCTACCAATCTTCAGTGTCTGATACGGCAGTTTACGGGGTAACTTCTGATTATTTAAAACAATCTGCGATAAAACCTGTGGAGGGGAAGATCTTTGACTCAAATGAACTGTCAATGGTTGTGCCAGACAGAAAGGATCAGGTATTGGGAGTAAGCACTGATAGTTCTCAGCCTTCGGCTTCGAACAATATAGGTGACAAAATTGCTGATGTGGAGTTTAGCATTAACCCTAATGAATGGATCAGGGTCAGAGAATCTCCCTCTGCTGCTGCTAAAATCCTAGGCTATACCAAAAGAGTGGAAGGAAAATACCAGGGAGAAAAAGTCTGGGGAGGGACATATTTATCTGATTCTAATGATGGCAAAGCGGGAGCAGATAGTGATGGCAAACCTTTGGGTATTTGGATTAAAGCAGATGTGCTGCTTTGGAAACAGGAAAGCTGTGACAAAGAAAAAGGAGATTGTGAGGCAGGCAGGTATAAAGTTTTAAGGGAACCAGATAATTCCCAGACCCAGAAAAAAGGATATATTGCCAGGATGAACCTGGTATTTAAAGATACTACTGTCAAACCATCTAGCCTAAACTCTGCTAAAGTATTGGGTGTCACCTCCACTCAAACAGATGCCTCTGGTTCTGCTAATTTAGATTTTGTGGAGATTGCCTCAGAATCAGGGGTTATTAAAACACCTGAAGCCAAAACAGTTACTTTATCCTCTGCTGCTAAAAAACAGGCTATTGTCAACCGCAGCTTGCTTAAAATCTTAGGCATTAAAGAAAATGAGGCCATAGGCAAGAAGTTCTCTGCCTCATTTGTAATACTGGGAGAATTAACTGATGACAGTCAACAAAAAGTAGAATCCCAGGCAGAAGATTACACTATTTTAGGGGTTACCCCTGATGAAAAAACTCCTGTATTTTATGTACCATTTGTTGATTTAAGATCATTAGGAGTAACTAACTATTCCCAGGTTAAGGTAGTAGTTAAAGACCAGGGCTCACTTGCCAAAACTAGACGCCAGATTGAGGCCATGGGTTATGCTACCCGCTCTGTTGCTGATACTGTGGCTCAAATCAACTCCTTGTTTAATACTCTAAGGACAATACTGGCTTTACTTGGCATGGTAGCCCTGGCTGTAGCAGCGCTTGGCATGTTTAATACTTTAACAGTATCACTCCTTGAGAGAACCAGGGAGGTGGGACTAATGAAAGCCATGGGAATGAAATCCTCAGAAGTCCAGGAATTGTTTTTAACAGAATCTATGATCATGGGATTCTTTGGAGGGATCATCGGTATTATCTTAGGCTTTCTGATGGGGAAACTGCTGGGCGTGATTTTATCTGTTTTTGCCATCTTTAAAGGAGTAGGGTTTGTGGATGTCTCATATATTCCCTTTACCTTTGTTTTGGCAGTAATCTTCCTTTCCCTGCTTGTTGGAATTGGCACTGGTATTTATCCTGCCAAAAGAGCTACCAAGATATCTGCCTTGAATGCACTAAGGTATGAGTAGCAGAAACTGAATCCAAGCCAGCACATAGCATACTGTTCTGCCTCTCCTTGATTTTCTTACCTCTTTATTACCCTTTTCCTTAATTAATTAATCTTTTTTCACCTAGAATTAACTTCTCTTTATGACAAATACAGCCAAAGATCAAAACTATCTAAGATTAATCTCTGAGGCCAGTAAAATCTTATCCTCGCAACTGGAGCTGGCTCCCAGTTTAAACAAGATCAGCCAGTTTATTGTCTTAAACTTAGCAGACTGTTGCGCCATAGATCTGATTGATGAGAACAAGAATATCCAGCTGACCAGCTCAGCTTCGAAAGATCCTAAACAAGTTAAAATTGTGCCAAAATCCCATTTTTTTCAAGTCAGCAGAGTTTTAAAAACAGGCCAGGCAAAGTTTGTTCCAAGAATGATCATTGTTCCGCTTGTTACCAAAGGAGAAACAATCGGCGCCCTTACCCTGATTAATTCTTCTCGCAGCAGACAATTTAGCCGTCATGATTTGACCACCGCAGAAGAATTAGCTGTGAGAATTGCCCTGGATGTTACCAATGCCAGAATCTATCATCACCTTGAGCAGGCTATTAAAGCCCGGGATAAGTTTATCAGTATTGCCTCACATGAGCTGAAAACTCCCTTAACCACCTTGAAAAGTTTTTCCCAAATACTCCTGCGTCGTTTTCCCGACAAAGGGGAGCTGGTTTCCTATTTATCTAAAATGGAAAATCAGCTGGACAGATTAAACTCTCTGGTGGCCTCTTTGCTGGATGTTTCCTGTATTCAAAGCGGCAAATTAGAATTGCAAAAAGAAAAATTTGACCTGCAAAATTTGCTTTTAGAACAAATTGAGGACTTGCAAGCCATCTCACCTCTTCACAAGATTGTGCTTGAAAAAGCCATAGCAGCGCCTGTTTTTGCTGATAAATACAGACTTAGCCAGGTCCTCACGAATTTAATTTCCAATGCCATTAAATATTCACCAAAAGCAGACAAAATCATAGTCAGCTTAACAGGAGGCCGTAATTTTATTACTGTTGCCATCCAGGATTTTGGTATTGGTATTGCCCAAAAAAACTTCAAAAAAATCTTTGAACCTTTTTATCAGGTCAACAATACCATCCGCAAAAGCTTTTCCGGTTTGGGATTAGGTCTTCATATTTGCCATGAGATCATTCAAAGACACCAGGGTGAAATTTGGGTGAAAAGCATCAAAGGAGAAGGGTCTGTCTTTAGCTTTAAACTGCCCAGGGCCTATTTCAAAAGGTCTATGCGAGCAAGGGTGCCACCCTTCGAGTCGCTGGCTCGCTTAAGGTAAACTCCCTCAAACTGACAGAGGTTTTTGAAATCATGAAAAAGATTCTTATTTGTGATGATGATGAAGGGATTGTGGAAATTTTAACAACCATACTAAAAGAAGACAGGTGGGAAATAAAATCCATAACCTCTGGTAAAAAGATATTAAAAATTATCAAGGATTTTATGCCTGATTTAGTACTTTTGGATATTTGGATGCCTGGAATCGGGGGGGTGGAAATAACTAGACTAGTTAAAAAAGATGCTAGAGTCAAACATATTCCCATCATTATTTTATCTGCCCTGCAAGACACAGAAGAAATTGCCAAGGAGGCAGGAGCAGACGGTTTTATCTTAAAGCCCTTTGAGATGGAGGAGCTGCTTAGTAAACTAAACAAACAACTTCTATCATAATTCTTACCCTTTCCTTTACCGCTTCTTACCAAATAAATCTATACTTTATTGATAGTATAAGGGGGTGAAAGAGTTTGAGAAAGAGATTAGCTGTCTTATCAATGCTTGCACTGCTTATCTTGGTTCCTGTAACTTTGGCAAAAGACGGACATCATGGCAGAGGCGGACCTGATGAAATCAGAATTGAAGAAGAAGAGATGGAAAACAAGGTAGGTGGAATGGTTAGCGCTATCAGTGAAGACACTATAACTGTTAAGGGGATGAATTTTACCCTGCCAAAGGGTATAGTATCCTTTTTGATGAGCCAGAACTTGTTGTCTGTTGGTACTTCTGTAGAGGTTAAAACAGAGATTGAGGATGGAGTAACTATGCTAAGGGAGGTTAGGTTATTTGACAGCCACCTACATAAAACAGCCCGAGTCCGGCTTAATCCTGATGGCAGTCTGGAAAGATTGAGAATCAGATAACCAAACAGATTGGTGTGCTTCATTTAGTAGATACTACAAATAAAGGGCTTTCATCTTTGTTTCTGGTAATCTGCTCATTATCTACTAACCCTCTGTCTTCAATTGGCCCTAAATATAACACTGGTCCTTCAAGGCTCCTTAAGATTTGCCTGACTCTGGTAGAAGGAATAGAGCCTAAATAAATATTGCCGTATTTTAGAAATTGATGTTCTCCAAAATTTGTTTTATGTAAATTTGTGTAATGTACTTCTTTTGGTTCTATTTTGGCATATACCGGGTAGGCAAATTCCATATCCGGAATACTGGTAGATAAAATAATATATTGGTACTTACCTTTATTTTCCAAAGCAACTTCTGAAGCAATTTTGGCGCTATAAGACCAAAATAAGGTGTTTAAAGCAGGTGATAATAAATAAAATCTATATAAGAAAATTGGCAGCTCAACCAAAAATAATATAAAAAGTGTAAGCTTAAACCATCTTAACTTTTGACCTTTTAATTTAACTAAATAATATAAACCTGCCCCCATTAAAATTATCAGCGGCGGAAGCATAAAAGAGCTCCTGATAGCATGCGGCTGACCAACTAAACTTGACGGCAGAGGACTAATTAATAGCCACCCGAATAGTAAAGCTAAACTTTTTTTGTAATTTTTAAATAACATTATTAATCCAAATGCCATTAAAGGAAATCCGACCCAATAGATTTGGCCTAAAGAAGTTGGATTGTGCCTGATATTTTTATCCCCGTTTAAAATTAAAAAATCCAGTCCAAAACTGTTCAGGTAATTTTGAAAAAATAAATTAGTAAATTCTAAGTACCTATTATGCAATCTAAGAACTAACTGTGGAGAAGCAGGACTAAAAAGTCTTTCCCTCCTGACTTTATCCGCAATTATATTTTGATATTCGGATTGATTATATATAAATAAATTCCCAACCCTGTCTTTTGATCCTCTGCTGACAGAAGTATAAATACTAAATGAAAGGGATAAAATTAATATTAAAATTGAAGCTGCAGTAATAGGAGAAAACCTTAATTTATCTTTAAAAAAATATACAAGTATTCCCATAAAAAGAGGGACTGATAAAACAAAGGTTAAATAAGCCTGCATAGCTAATAAGAAACTTAAAGCTGAAAAAAGGTAAAAAACTTGTCTTTTTTGAGCCAGAAGGAAAAAATATAAACCCAGCATAGATAAAAAAAGGGCAAAATGTGATTCAAATGCTCCTCTTGAGAGATTAAGTTCCCAGGGGGTGATAGCAGCAGTCAAAGCAGCCAGTAATCCAACTTTTCTTAAGATGAGGATTTTGGATACTAAATATATTAGCAGCACAATTCCCACTCCTGATAAAACAGATACAGCCCTGGCAGCTTGCGCTGTAGGCCCAAAAAGAGCAGCAAAGGGAATGGTGGCATAAATATAACCTGCCGGCCTGCCTCCTCCCATGGAAAAGAAAAGTGGCCAAGCCTGGCCTTTTTGGTCCTGTCCTGTTTTCAATAAAGAATAAGCATCATAAACTAAAGTTAATTCATCCCCATACATAGATTTGGGATTATTATTAATATCATAAATTCTTAATATAAAGGCTAAAACAAGAATTAATAGTAGAATTTTGTGCTGAAATATTTTGTTTAGTATTTTACTCATGAAGAAGATATATATTATAATACAATTTCTACGGGGTGTAGGTCATCGGTAGACCGCCGCGTTTGGGACGCGGATGCAGTGAGTTCAATTCTCGCCACCCCGACTAACTAACAACTGGCGTTGTTTTAGTAGGGTATCAATATGCTGTGATCCATCTGTTACTTGTTGCTGATTATTACTGGATGGTGTCTGATTCGGATCATCGCTACTCATAAATCTAATTATACATCAACTGTGGTAGAATCATTTAGATGAAAAAGAAACAGGAAAATTTTGCCTTTATTGATAGCCAAAATCTTAACCTCGGGGTAAGATCCCAGGGCTGGAAGTTGGATTGGAGAAAGTTTAGACAATATCTACGAAATAAATATGAGGTGAGCAAAGCATATCTCTTTATTGGACAAGTTGTAGGGAATGAATCTTTGTACGCCTTTTTACAAGAGTGTGACTACATTCTTATTTTTAAACCAACTTTAGAACGTCATGATCATGGCAAAATCAAAGTCAAAGGTAATGTTGATGCAGAATTAGTGCTCCATACCATGATTCAGTATGAAAATTACCATAAAGCTATAATCGTAACGGGTGATGGCGATTTTCACTGCTTAGTGGAATATTTAGCTGAAAAAGACAAACTATTGAAGATATTAGCACCTACAAAACATTACTCAAGTTTGCTGCGTAAATTTAACACTCAGCATTACATTGTACGTATTGATTTACTGAGAAGCTCTTTAGAACAAAAAAAGACTGGCATTCGCGGTCGGTCGAAACCTTAGGCTAGTCCAGTCATCGTGATATAAGTATCTTAACACACACTTCTTAAGGATGCAACTTTGAAATTAGCCTCAAAAAACATAATTCTGTGGGTAATCTGCATTATTTCCGAAGGAAAGAACTTGTTCATTTTGAATGAGGATTTCGGATTCAAAAGCTCCTATTTTCCAATGTTTTATGATAGAATCTGCAAGTGGAGTGAGCAGTTCAATATTCATCGCTCCTGTTTATGTTAGGATAGATTCGATGTATTAAGCCGCATTCTTTTAAAATCATCATCGATACCGGATACAAGATCCAGCTTTTTATTTGTCTTTAGATCGATGAAGCCTGAAAGTTGATCCATCAAATATGTTTTTCCGGGTTCTTTGCTTCGGATAAGGGCAATCAACTGCTCTGATGCACTGTCTACCAAGTATCTGATAATTTTTGAGCGTGATAGTTTAGTCAGCTTTTCATAATCATCAATTACGGAGACTGAAATTTGATTCAAATAAACTTGGTATCTTTTCATAAGATATACACTAAAGCATATGGTGTATATTATGTCAATATTACAAAACTATTGACAATTTAGAGAAATTTTACTATTGTAAGCTACGTTTATGAAAATCTTTCAGAAAAAATTATTCTTTTTGGCTCTTTTTACTCTTCTTGGTTTTTTAAGCATCCAGATTCCTTTTAACAAATTAGTTGGTTCTAATGTTTCCTTTACCTTATTTGATTTCTTTGCCCCTATTGCCGGTGCCTTTTTAGGCCCTGTTTTTGGAATAGCTTCTGTTTTAACAGTTGAGGTTGTAAATAATATAGTTAAAGATGCTCCCTGGACGCAAGGAGCAATTATCAGGTTATTCCCAACTCTGTTTGCTGTTTATTATTTTGCTGCTACTGCGAAAAAGGGGAGCGGGAAATGGATTTTACTAATTCCAATATTAGCAATTATAGTCTTCATAGCCCATCCTGAAGGCAGAAAAGTCCCATATTATGCATTAATGTTTTGGTCCATTCCTTTGATAGCATATAAATTCAAAAATAATCTTTATCTAAAAAGTTTGGGATCTACTTTTACAGCCCATGCTGTAGGAGGAGCTGCCTGGATTTGGGTATTTAATTTAAAAGCTGCTGTTTGGCAAGGATTAATTCCTGTAGTAATTGCTGAAAGGCTACTTTTTGCTGCAGGAATATCCGTAACATATATTTTGGTAAAACACACACTTGAGTATCTGGCCTCAAAGAAAATTTTACCCAAGCTGGAACATGCTTTACCCTAATCTTAAATTCCCTAATCTTCCTAAAAACAGACCTTTTTTTTATTCTAATTTTGTCCAGACAGTTGACGGTAAAGTAGCGGTTAAGGGAAAAGGGTATTGGCCGATTGGTTCAAAGACAGACCATGATGTCTTAATGGAACTAAGAACTTATGCCGATTGTTTAATTCATGGAGGAGAAACAGCCAGGCAAGACGGGGAACTAACTTTAAAAAGTCTAAATAAAAGATCTTTTCAGCAAACCAGAAGAGTTTTGGGCAAAAGCGCTAAATTGCCTTACTATATCATTACAAGACACCCACAATCCCTGAAGTACCTAAACTCCCTAGGTTGCAACGTAATCAACCTCCCAGGTAGAATAGCTTCTAACCTGGGAAAAGAATTTTTGGGAGAGCTTAAAGAACAGGGTTATAAACATGTCTTAATTGAGGGAGGACCCACCCTTTTAGGTTCTTTTTTGAAGGAGAACCTGATTGATGAATTATTTCTAACAATTGCTCCCAAAATAATAGGGGGCAGACAAAATTCCACTAAAACTTTAGTCGACGGAATATTATTCCCCTCCACTCTCATTAAAAAACTCACATTGCTTTCAGTTAAAAAGGTTAAGGATGAGTTGTTTTTAAGATATAGTATTAAAAATTAACGGTCTTCTCTAGGACGAGCTATATTAACAATAATTTTTCTGCCATCAACATCAGATCCATTTAAATTGTTTACAGATGCCCGGGCTTCTTCTTCTGTTGACATTTCAACAAATCCAAAGCCTCTTGACCTACCTGTTTCCCTGTCTTTAATAACTTGTGCTGAAACAACATTACCTGCTTGAGAAAAAATCTGAGTTAATTTTGCATCATCTACAGACCATGGCAAAGAGCCAACAAATAACTTTTTGTTATTCAAAAAAATCACCTCACTTTCTTTTTAAAATATGTGAGGTGACTTACAGTACGACTGAATGATCTACACTACACACTCTGGGGTAATTGTACCATAGTTTGATTGTAATAGCAAGCGCGAAATAATCGCGAAGTTTATCGCGAAAGAATATAATAAGTGCTGGGACCATTGCCCTGGACCTGAATCAGCTTATTTTGAATTAATCCTTTTAATTTAAGCTGGGCTGCCCTTTTGGTAATTTTAAAAATATCCGAAACATCATCTGAAGTAATCCTGCCTGTGGTTGATAAAAAATCCATAATTTGAATCTCGTCTTTATTCAAAAATATTTGCTCGCTTTTTTTAGAGACTTTTCCATATCCAATAGACTGAATTTTCTCCAAAACTTTTCTTGCTTCAACCAGAAATGAAGTAGTAAAATATTCAAGCCATCTGGTAAATTCCCTGTCCTGAGAGTACTGCTTATCTTCTTCAGAATGCAAAGCATTATAATAGGCCATCCTGTCCTGGTTATAATAATCTTCCAAAACTAAAATTTTTCTAAAATCCCAATTCATCCTATATAACAATAGTTGAGTTAAAAGCCTGGTCACTCTGCCATTGCCATCAGTAAAAGGATGTATAGAAACAAATTCCAGATGGAATATGCCGGCAATAACAATAGGATGAATACTTTCACCCTTAGCTTTTTTAAGCCAGCCTAAAAGGTCGTTTAGCAGCTTTTGTACATTACCGGCCGGAGGACCTTTAAATCTTAACAATTCACGGCCTCCCCCAAGATCATCAAGTATATAAATATCTGAAGGCCTGATCTTTCCCATCTTTTCCTTGTCTACCAAACCGTTAGTGACTATTTTATGCATACGTAAAATTTCTTCCATGGTTAAATCATGTTTTGATTTTGAGAGTTCTTCCAGTAGTTTTAAACCATTCAGATAATCTTCTACCTCAAGAATATCTTTAGAAGGGGCTGTGACAGTTTTACCCTCAAATACTTTTCCTACCTCAAACTGGGCCAGTTTATTACCTTCAATAGATGTTGAGGTATGGGCCATTCTTAAAATTGCCTGCCTTCTCAGCTGGGCTTCATTTAAAGGCAACACCCTGGACCTTTCAACTGCAGCTTTAATTTCTGCTATTTCTGCTATCCTGGATAAAATTGTGGAGGTAATAACGTATTTTGGCTCAAACATTAAGATTATTATATCATATTACCGCGAAATTATCGCGAACAATATCACGAAGCATAAACAAGAATGATACAATTTCTGTATGTGGGTTAAAATTCTGCTGATTTTTTTTGTTTTTGCTTTTTCTTTCAGAACAGATCATTCTTTTGATCAGGATTTAGGCAGACACCTTAAACTAGGGGAAATTATAGTCAAAACCGGCAATATTCCCAAGATTAATTTATTTTCATATACAAATACTGATTTTCCTTTTATAAACACTCACTGGTTGTTTGAAGTAATGGCTTATGAATTCTCCCAAACAATTGGACTTCAAACTCTTTTGGTTTTAAAAGTTGTTATATTTTTAGTTTCTGTCCTATTTATCTTCAAAATAATTCCTAAAAAAGACCAGGCTCTTCTTTTACCAATAGGTTTTATCTTTCTGCATGTTTTAAGAGAAAGACTAGAACTTCGACCGGAAATTTTTAGTTTTCTTTTTACAGTCAGTATTTATTATATTCTGGAAAAATACCTAAAGACAACTACAAAGCTAATCTTTTTCATACCTTTAATCCAATTAATCTGGGTTAATACCCATATTTACTTTTTTATTGGATTATTATTACAGGTTATTTTTCTAATACATATGACTTATCAATATTTACGTTTCAACCTCGAAGGTTGCAAGCTAAAAATTATGTCATTGACATTGGTACTATCAGTCTTAGTCAGTTTGGTTAATCCTCATGGGTTGAATGGTTTATTTTATCCTTTAAATGTAACTAAGAATTATGGCTATTCTATTGTGGAAAATCAGACCATGTTTCTTTTAGAAAGCATCAATTTTAAAGATCCCAATTTTTTGTTTGCTAAACTATCTGCATGTTTAGTAATTTTATCACTGCTGGTAACCTTGATAAGAAGAAGGTTTGGAATTAAAAACATTCTTCTTAGTTTATCAGGGGTAGTTTTAGCTTTAATGAATGTACGGAGTTTTCCTTACTTAATCTTTCTTTCGTTACCATCAACTTTGGAAAACTTCTCCCTGGGTGATTTACGTTTTTCGCCAGAAAAAGGCAAGCTCTGCTTACCTAAACCACCCCCCAGGTGGAATGTTATTATGAATACTTTGGCTGTGGTAATGCTTTTAATAGAAAGCTTTTGGTATCTTAGCGGTGATTATTACAAATCAAAAAGCGATCTTCATCAAACAGGATTAAAATATGAGGAGCATATCAAAGGAGCAATGGACTTTATGTTAGCCAAAAATTTAGCAGGACCTATTTTTAATAACTTTGATATTGGCAGCTATATTATTTACAGAGGTTATCCAAAGTATAAAGTATTTGTTGACGGCAGGCCTGAAGCCTATCCAAAAGAATTTTTCCTGGATACCTATATACCCATGCAGTCTGATTATTCTAAATTTAAATTAGTAGAAGAAAAATTCAAATTTCAAACTGTGGTTTTCTCCAGAACCGACCAAACTCCCTGGGGTAGAAATTTTCTTCAATCTATTATCAAAGATCCAACCTGGAAGGTTGCTTATTTTGATGATTTTATGCTAGTTTTCGTAAAGACTTTATAAAAAAGTAGCCTACTATTAGAGCTGTAGCTAAAGGTGAAAACCAGGTTGGGATATCAAAACCAAAACTATCTAAAAGCATTATACTACCTAATACCAAAATAGAATACATAGCTCCGTTTTTTAAATATGCATAATTTTTAATTTTTTCCACATTGGAAACTGTTAATTGTCTAACTACAAATGCTCCAATACCATTTCCTAGAAGTATTAATGGTACTGATAAAGTAAAAGCAAACGCACCAATCACTCCGTCTATAGAAAATGACGCGTCAATTACTTCAAGATAAAATATTTTACTAATATCAGAGATATTTGACTGTTTACCCTTTAAAAGCATTTGTTCTGACTTTGCAGCGGTTTCTTTAAAACCATGTGTAATAAAAAAAGCAGTTGAACCTAAAACTGCTCCAAAAGCCATAAAAGGATTTTTGTTTATTGCAAACCATACTATGACTGCTAAAAGAATAGATACTACAGCATAAAACCATACTCCCTGTCTGTGAAAAAACCTTTCTCCTCTAAGTCCATAGTTTTTGGGTTCTAAAAATAACCAGTGAAAGAATAGAAAAATCATAAAAGTACCCCCGCCGGCAAGTAAAATTGGGGCAGAAAGTTCAATAGCTTTAATAGTTTCTGGATTACTACTAAATGATTCTGTTAGAGCACCAATGGGTCCTAAGCTTGGATTCACTGCCCAAACTATTGCCCATGGTAATAACCCCCTTAGCAAAAAAACTGCAATTAATAGACCCCAAAGCAAAAACCATCTTCTCATTTTTTGACTCATGGTAGATAAAACTTCTGCGTTAATTACAGCGTTATCCAAAGAGGTAATAATTTCAAAAAGGACCAAACCTAATACAGTTAAGGTAATTGCCAATATATCCATCTCTAGATTATACTAAATACTAATCCAAATAACATAAATCTGATGAATAAAATTATTCATATTCTCAAAAAAAGAGGTTATCAAGAGTTTTTAATTTTCTTGCTTCTTTTTGTTGCAGGAATAGGGTTTGGTAATCTGCTTACTAAGAAGAATACAGTTATTCCGGCTGCTGAAAAAGATATTTCTAAAGCTTTTGTCTCTGAAATTTATGACAAAATTAAAGAGAATTATTGGAATAATATCTCTGATGTAGAGCTTTTAGACCTGTTTAAGTTATCAATTGACAGAAATGGAGGTCAAACAGACCTGCCAAAATTTGATAATAAAGAAAAATTACTTGATTCAGTCTCTTCTATAACTAAAAAAATGGATGAGGAGAAGAGGAACAAATTCATAACTCAAGTTGCTCAAACAGTGCTTGCTTCCTTAAATCCTCCCCAAAGATCAGGATTATTCACAGAAAAACAAGAAGAACAATTAAAAAACACAGTCTCAAATATTAACCCGGATAAAGACCTTTATAAAGATCTAGAAGTTAATAAAGAGGCATCTAAAGCTGCTATTGAACAAGCATATCAAAAGAAGTCCCAACAATTATCTCAAGACCAATCCCCAAAAGCTAAAGAGAAGCTTAAAGAAATTGCTTATGCTAAAGATGTTTTAACCGGGCAGGATTCAAAAGTAAGATATGATACAAACAAGGTAGAGCCTACTATTTTTTACAAAACTATAGAACCTGCAATCTTATATGTTCAGTTTAAAAAGTTTTCACCAACATCTTATGAAGAATTTATTAAAGCCTTTGAAACTTACCAAAACGATTCCAACCTAAGCAGCCTGATCTTTGACCTTAGGGGCAATATTGGCGGGGCCATAGATGCTACTGCTTATTTCTTAGGAAACTTCATTGGCCAAAACCAGTATGCTTTTGATTTTTATCACAAAGGAGAATATTTGCCATTTAAAACTCCTACCAACAAATTAGCTTCAATTTCTAAATATAAACAAGTAGTTATTTTAATAGATAATCAAACCCAATCTTCAGCGGAAATGATGGCAGTTTCCTTGAAAAAATTCCATGTTGGAGTAGTTTTAGGAACCAATACCAAGGGGTGGGGAACAGTAGAAAAAGTTTTTCCCCTTGATAACCAGATAGACCCTAAACAAAAATACTCTATGTTTTTGGTGCACTCAATTACTTTGAGGGATGATAACCAACCCATTGAAGGAAGGGGAGTAGAACCTGACATTAATATTACTAAGGCAGACTGGCAGCAGCTCCTTTTCCTCTACTTTAGAAATGACCGTTTAACTGAAGCGGTAAAAAGTCTCCTTTAAAATGAGCAAATCCTTTCCTTTGATAGTTATTTTCTTAATACTATCTCTCATCTTTACAAAAAACGTTCTTGCCTCAGAACCTGATGATATAAACCAGTTTATTACAATAGTAAATCCTATTAGGGTTTCAAATTACACTAAAGACCTCCCAGGCAGTTTTGAATCTCAATATCAAGAAACTATAAAAAGAAATCTACCTGCCACTTGGTTAATTACTTTTGATGCTTTAGAGAACCCAAAAATGACTTCTATCCTAAGAGGTATAGATAAATCACAAGAGATTGGCATTTTCTTTGAAGTCTCTCCTAAATTTGCTGACAAGTCATCAGTTGAATATAACAAAACCGATTCCTGGCACAGGGCGCATGCTTTATTTTTATCAGGCTATCAGCAGGAAGATAGAAAAAAATTGATTGATACTGTATTTGAAAAATTCAAACAAGAACTCGGATTTTATCCTAAATCAGTAGGAGCTTGGTGGATAGATAGTTATTCCCTAGACTATATGCAAAAAAAATATAACATAATTGCCAACTTAGGTTTGGCTGACCAATTTGAGGTTGACGGCTATCAGGTTTGGGGACAGTACTGGTCTACCCCTTTTATTCCAAACAAATACCATGCAGGAATTCCAGCAAATAATCTAAATAATAAGTTAAATTTGGTCACTATAGAATGGGCCTCACGGGATCCGTTAAATGGATACGGACGAATACCTGCTAATAACTACAGCACTCAAGACTATTTAAATATTAATTTAACTCATGAATATTTCTCTAAATTAATATCACTTTATTCTTCAAAAAACCTCAACCGGTTTGGTCATATTACTATTGGTTTAGAAACAGACCTTGACCCGGACTCATATCAAAATTTCTATGCTAACCAGCTTGATATTGCCAAAACAAAAAATGTTAAATTCTTAACCATGTCAGATTTTGCTGCATGGTATCTTGGAAACTACAAAATTACTCCACCTCAAACTATTATTAGCGATGATTTATTAGGTAATCAAAAAAAAGTAATTTGGTACCAATCATCTTTTTACCGGCTTGGCATAAAGAATGACAGTAAACAGAGTATTACTGAAATATTTGATTTTAGAATTTATCCCCAAACTTTTATGGAACCAAATTATTATTCACCAAACAAACAATTAAATCTTTTTATTAATCTTCCGTCAGTAATAGACCAGA
This sequence comes from Candidatus Daviesbacteria bacterium, assembly GCA_016187035.1. Classification (GTDB taxonomy): domain Bacteria; phylum Patescibacteriota; class Microgenomatia; order Daviesbacterales; family UBA10151; genus JACPKL01. The sequence goes on along the minus strand of JACPKL010000012.1, from coordinate 6,541 downwards.
TATATTATCCGGATTCCAATTGGATAATCTCAAGGAATAAATTAACTGATATTACTAAAGAGGCAGATAATTTAATTATCAAGTTTGATAATCAATATATTAAGTTTTCAGAAAGTAATATTCTTTTGCATAACTTAAATTCTTTACCTGAATATTTAAAAACATCACCATTATTAAAAATAGAAAATAGAGATTCGGATATATCCATCACTCCAAAAGTAAAATATATTGTTAACCAAGACGGGTTATTAATTAGAGGCCTATCAATTAAATCTACTTATTTTCTAATGAGGCCAAAAATTCAACTGCTTTTTAAAACTGCGCTTGTGCTAGTTCCCTTTATACTCTTTATTTTTCTTAAGTTAAGGCTTAAGAAAAAGATTAAACTTATTATTTTAGCAGTTTTTATAGTTTCATCCATTACTTTGGGATTTACACTTCTTTATATTAATAGCCAATTATATGAAGTAAGCCAATCAGAAGCAGATGCTTTATTACATTTATCTGCGCTTCCTAAAGGTAAAGTGATTGTGTATGACGGAGGATGTTTAATCTGCCCTTGGCATACTAAATATCCCCCTCCTTTTTTTGCGAACAATAGGGGATATGTTCAGTCAATAGCTAAAAAGGAGGTTGTCTATAATTCAAAAATCTTCAAAGCTGCTGCCAGGCCGGAAGGAAGACAGGAACTTAAGAGATTAAGGGCTAAATATATTTATGTGGTCAAGTTTGAAAATTATCAGGAAAGTTTACCCTTTTCTCCAGGAGATTATTTTATTGACTTAGTATATGAAAATGCGAATGCTCAAATTTGGAAAGTTAGAGATAATGCCCCTTACTGATTTCTACTAAAATGATATATTCCCCAATCTGAACCCGGTATTTCTATTTTCTCAAACAACTTGCCTTTCCTAAAATAATTAATGTTTGTGGCAGGATCATTTCTCAAGTCTTGCTCTGCTTTTGTTGATATAACAAATAAATGATCAGACAATGGATATTCATCCTTTGTCTTAATATGTACACTATCAATTAATAATAAATCACGGAATCTCCTGCCATAAGTATTATTATCCGGACTTGATAGGACAGCAATATTAACATTTTGTAAGTTGTTTGTTTTTATTCTTTGCGAAATTGCTTTTGAAATTTGACGGACAGAATGAATATCTGTCTGCCAATTGGAGCGGGTTAACTTTGGAATTATAGATAAACTTCCTCCTATAAACAGAATTACAAAAATAGAAATTGCTAAAAGGTAACTCTTTCTTCCTCTGGGGTATATTAACCAAACTAAGAAAAAAATAGTTGAAGGTAAAACATAATAGTAATATATTTTTCCTGGATTATTAACAAAGATAAGCCCTATTAATTGAGCAATCCAGGCAGAAGCAAAGATTAAAGCTTTGCTTCTGCTTTTTATATCAGTAATAACTAGAATAGGTGTAATAACCCCAAGAAGGATAGAAAGTATAGGCAACTGGGTATAATAATTAAGCATGTATTCATACCAAATTTTTAATTTCATTAACGCTGGGACTAAAGACATACTGCTCTCATAAGGAGAAAAAAATATAATTCTCGTTACAAACAGTCCCGGCGGATGCCGAAGATCAAAAAGTATAAAAGGAATAACAGCTGTTATAATCCCGAGGGTAATCAAGAAAACCCTTTGCAAATCTCTTTTTGCAAAAGCTGTAACTGTTAATGCTCCTACAAATCCCACTAGGGCAAAAACAGATAAATAATGATGGTGTATAGTAAGGCCTAAAAAAAGACCGGAGAGAATAGTTTTGACCCGTCCCTTAAGTTGATAAAACAAAAGGCTTAATGTAACCCAAAAAGGGATAAGGTTTGGATTCCAAGCCCACCTGCTGGTTTCTATTAAAGGAAACCAGATTAAGGTAAGCAAAGCTATTAAAATAGTAAGTTTTTTGTTGATAAGGAATGTTAAATAAACAAACAGCAAAGCAGTTATTATTCCCCAAAATGCACTTCCATAAGCAGTACTAACAGGATCAAAGTTTCCCAAAACTGCAAACGGCATCAACATATAATAGGTTAGTGAACCAAATACTTTTGTGCCAGTCTCATCAATTGGGCCAATTAAGGTTAGCTTCTTTTCAAGAAAGAATTGATGAATCCTTACTAAATCACTTGATTCATCCCAAATAAAACGGGCTGTACGGTCTAAATTATAAAACCGTGTAAATATAAGTAAGATTAAAAAACTAAGAACTAGGAATGATTTCCAACTAAAAAACTTTTCTATTGGCGTATTAACCATTCCAGCCTCTATTAGGGTCTTCTCTTAATCCTGGAGTTTCTGTGGGACGGGAATAATCATCCTCTAATCTATAAGTATTCCCAATTTCAGGAGTAGATACCTCAACAACATCACAACCTGTAACTGCCTGGTGCCTGTGTTTTTGTCCAGGTAAGACTGTATATCCTTTACCTTTTTCTAATGAAACAGTTATCATCCCGCCATCTTTATCCTCTACTAATAAATTACATTCTCCTGAAGCTAAAAAATATGTTTCTAATTTCTGATCATGTATTTGTAAACTTAATCTTTTACCGGCATTAATATGCATTATCTTACCCATATAGGGCATGTCTTCTTTGACAAAGTGTAATTCATATCCCCAGGGTTTTTCTACTCTCTTAACATAAGGGGTATTAGTGAATTCAGATCTGTCTACTGTTTTTAAATCTTTTTTAGTTTTCATTATTAAACATCTTATCATTTTGTAAAATAATCATACACTGCTTTGGAGACTTGGGCTATTCTATCTTCTGCGCCAGGAGGAAAATCACTCTCAGACAAAATTACAATAATATAATCTCCTTTTGGAGTAAACACTATACCACTGTCGTGAGTTAAATAACCAAGCTCTCCTGTTTTATGGGCAATAGAAACTTCCTGAGGCAGATTCTTAGGAAGTTTATTATTTAAAGTTTGTTTTTTTAAAAGTTCTATCATTTTCTGACTAGTTTCCTGATCAGCTAATTGATTTTTATATAATTTCTCAAAAAAAAGGGCAATGTCAAAAGGAGTGCTGATTGGAGCGCTGCCATCTGTTCCAACTTTTGTCTCCTGCAAACCTATATTTTTCAAGTAAGCAGCAACAGATGATAATTTTAGTTTCTCAGTTAAAAGCAAAGCAGCATAGTTATGTGAAATAGTAATCATCTGATTTAAAGCATCTTTAACTGATAATGTTATTTCTCCATCAGTTAACTCAGCAGAATCTGAAGAAAGATTAAATTCCTTGTTTAACCGGTCTACCTCTGAACTCAGTATTTCATCTTCCTTAAGCCGTCCTTCCTGCAGCTGGCGAAAAACTTCTGCCATAATCCACAACTTATAAAGACTGCCTGTCTCAAAAACTTTGTGCTCATTAAACTGATAACTCTCATTAGTTCTAAAATTTTTAATAACAACCCCGTAAGTACCACTGTTTCCTTCGAAGGCTTGATCAACCACTTGTTTTAAATTATCAGAAGATTTAAAAAGAGATGCAAAATTTATTCTAGAGCTTAGATGTTTTATTAAAAATAAGGATATTACAAAAATTAATAAAAGAAAATAAATTTTTAATTTGGAAGAATTTTTTCTTTTAATCTGCCAACTTTTTGGACCTGGGATAATTTCCATTTACCTATTTTACCAATTCTTACCTATTTCTTCAGGACTTACCAATCCAAAAATCCTATATTGCAATAAGATATGTTTCAAGATAAATTATCCTAAGCATGACCCAAAAAACTTTGCATGAGATCCATGAAGACGTACCGGCTGATCATTACGATAAAGGTATTAGACATAATTTGTTCCAAAAATATTGGCACTATAAAAGATTTAATGAAGTATTAAAATTCGTAGACGAAGTTAAGGGTCCTTTCTTGGATATCGGCTGTCATAGTGGCACTTTCAGTCAAAAAATTCTAAATAAGACAGGCAGCAAACAAATATATGGTCTAGATATATCTAAACCAGCCATTCAAAAGATTAAAACAAGGATTCCTTTCGGAAACTTTAAATGTGCTGATGCTACCCATTTGCCATATAAAGATAATTTCTTTGATGCAGTATTCTGCTTGGAGATGCTGGAACATGTTGATTATCCGCGAAATATTATTTCTGAAATAAAAAGGGTTTTAAAAAAAGGAGGGTATGCGTTAATATTAGTTCCCACAGATAATAAATTGTTTAAAATTATCTGGACCCTTTGGACCCTTTATTATCCTGTTTGGAAACATGCTCATGTCCAAAGCTTTACAAATTCTTCTTTAGAAAATTTAATTAAGGAAAATAAATTAAGAATAAAAGAAGTTAAAAAATTTAATTTGAATATGCTGAAATTGATAAAATTTGAAAAGTAATCAGGGTATCATTGAGGTATGTTCTTCTAAAGTATGCCAAATAGCATTCATCTTATTAAGAGTTTGAATCCCCATCCAAAAAGAGGCAATTATTAATATGACTAGTATTGCTGAACTTATTATTTTATATGTATTTTTAATACAATTCAAAAATAACCCTCCGGCAATTAGTAACATAATAATTCTAAAAATATTTGCTGATGATCTCCAGTTAAGCCCAAAAAGCCCGAAATGGATAGAAGTCGCAAAAGTAGTCATTAAAAAAATTAAACCAATCCAGGTAGGATTTTTCTTAATCCCCTGATAAAGCAACCATGCTGAAGAAATAGATAAGAATGGATAAAGAGGCAGTCTGTACCAACCATAGTCATTCCCGCCATATATGAAATAAATAAAAAGCTGGATTAAAATTGGTGCCAGGACAAAGAAATTTTCTGTTAGCTTTTCTCTTAAAAACAATGCTCCTAAAGCAATAAAACCAAAGATAATCCAGCCGTCAATAAAGATTACCTGTGTTCTAGGAACTAAAATTTTAGCTATTGCCTGCAATGGAGAAGTTAATCTATTACCCTGGTATAAAACAACTTTTTGGAAAAGGTTAGCATCGTAAAAGCTACCATATAAATAAAAAATTAATATTCCTAATAAAGCAAATATAATAGGAAAGATTAAATATTTTTTATCCTTTTTAAAAACCAATAAACTTAAAAAAATTATCCCAGCTAAAGAAATACCAAAAGGTTTAATCAAATAACAAACAGTCACAAGGATTGAAGACAAAATCAAGAAAATCTTTTTATCTGATTTCACCCAAAACTCTAAGAGAATTATCCCTATCAGATAAAAAAAGGTCATATAATTTTCTGAGGTAGCTAATCTTTGGGAAACAACAAAAGTAGGAACTAAAGCAAAAATCAAACTAGATAAAAGACCAATCGAAACACCGTAAGATAAATATCCAATCAAAAAAACTAAGAAAACGGATAACGAAGAAAGTATTACTACCGGAAACCTAATATCAGAAAGAGTGACTTGATCAAAAGAAGTTTTTTTATAGCTTCCAGAAAAGAAACTGGATAATAATCCTCCTAAAGGCGGTTGCTCTATATATGGCTGAACCAAAGTAAAATCAGAACTTAAACCATCCAAAGTTAAATTTGTATTCTGAAAAAGAGGTTTAGGAAAATTATTAAAATTTTGTAAATTAGGGCTTTTATTATTTATAGTAATAGCCCAACCCTTTGAAACTCCATTATATTTTTTGTAATCTGGAATGAAAGACCAAGCAGCAGGCACTCCATTATTGATTAGGCTTGATCCAACCCAAGCTATCACTTGTTCATCATACGTTGCTCCAACCGGGGGGAAAAATTGATAACTTCTAAATCTATATTTAAAGGCTAAGAAAAAGATTATTAGTAAAATGAAAAAAAGAAATAACCTTTTTCTTGTCATAATCATTTAAATTTAGGACTTACGCAAGATAATATTGTCCGGGCGTAAGCGAGAACTTCTTAGCTTATTATATAACTTTTTTATGTAACTATTTAGTATTTCCCAGTGATATCATTGATTGGCTAAACACAGTGTAACTAATCAAAGTTTCTTTAATAAATTTAGAAGTCATTTCAAAACCCCTCGTCATTGCGAGGAACGAGCGTAGCGAGTGACGTGGCAATCTTTACTAATCAGGATCGCCACGCCCCTTCGGGGCTCGCGATGACGTTTTGAAATAGGCTCTAGTCTTCCATTTACCAACGCTTCTTTTTTAGCTTTTGTCCATTTCTTAAGTTGCCACTCTCTTCTCATGGCTTCAATTCTGGTTGGATATTGTTCAGAGTAAACTAATTTACAAGAATCAAAGTACTTAATATATCTTGCTGATTTAGAAGACTTATTTTGATGTTCTTTTAGCCTTTTTGCTAAATCATTTGTTTGTCCGATGTAAAGAGTATTCGCAGATGTTCTGAGAATGTAAACAGTAAAAAGCACAATATTATTATAGCCCTTCGACTCCCTTTGGTCACTCAGGGAGTTCGCCTCATGGCTACAGTCATGAGCGAAGTCGAATGGCTACAGCCATGAGCGAAGTCGAATGGCTACAGCCATGAGCGAAGTCGAATGGCTACAGCCATGAGCGAAGTCGAATGGC
>JACPKL010000011.1 GCA_016187035.1 Candidatus Daviesbacteria bacterium | reverse complement strand
CATGGTAACCAGCATTAATGCCATTTAAATAGCTGACAATCCTGTCAAAACCACTGCTTAAGACTACAGCTCTGCCTGAGGTTGAATCAACAGCCTGAGCAGATACCACATTACAAGATCCTACCCCAGGAGCAGGGGTAGCACCAGTACCAGGGGTAGCACCAGAACAAGTATTACCACAGCTATTTTCTGTAAATGTACCAGTACCATCTCCATTATCACCTACACAAGAAGTCCCTGAGCATTTATACTTAATGGTTGAAGTCCAGCAGCAGGTATTACCAGCAGAGCAGGTATATAATCCTGAGCTATAATATCCCCCAGGACAGGATGATCCTGCCTGACAGGAATAGGTGATCCCTCCTGTTGCTGGCCCTATGGGACAAGGGGGATAACAGAAACCATTACTACAAGTTTGATTAGCAGGACAATAGGTACCTGTTAAAGTCTGAGGACTGCTGCAGCTGGGTCCATTAGTAGGGGAAACAGTTGTCCCACAAGCTACAGTAGAAGGATCAGGATAGGTACAAGCTACAGGGGTAACACATTGGTGGGCTTTAGCATCAGGAGGAGAGATACATTCTTGAGGAGAAGGACAGGTATAGTTTAATCCTCCTCCTGCACCATCACAATAACTGTTAACACAGACATTATAATAATCAGTACAATGTTCAGCTGGTGGATCACCACATTGAGATACAGGTGTTCCATCAGCACAACAATTACCTGGAGTATTTTTTAAATCAGTACAAAACTTCACACAGTTATAATTATCTCCTGTACTTGGAGAAGCATTACAAACAGCTTGTTTAGTGGTACAAGTAGCAGAATCCTGGTAACAGGTAGTACCTGCACAATTATAATAAGTCCTAGTGCCTGAACAACCTAGATTAGGGAAGGAGACAGGGATAGATTGTTCTCTAGTACACCCACTTAAACTGGTACAGGCTGATTGTGCTAAAGTTACCTTAGGATAAAGCAAGATCAATCCTATGAGCAGAATAAACAAGAGTAGATTATAAACTCTTTTTATCATAGATATAATTACTATATCTTGAAATTAAAGGAGTATGCAAGTACCTAGCCCTGGTTATTGAAGACAAGCTGAAATCCTCTAAGCTCGTTGATGGGTTTTAGCAAGGTTGTCTCTACTTCAAGTTTAAGTTTAGCATCAGGAATCATAGCTGGGTGATCCCCATACTTCATTACTGAGATGTCACTCCCCACCACACCTTGAAATGCTCGATTTAAATAATCAAGCTCATTGATAGACAAAGTAGGAACCTGCCCTGTTAATTTTAGTTCTAATCTGACAGTTTTAGCTTGACTGTCAATTCGACGCTTTATGTAAATAAATGGAGTTTCACAGGTTAGCTCAGTATTGGTTGGACAAATTGACATCCAGCTTATCCCATTACCTGGCAATGGGAGTTCTGGGAAATTATTATATTTTATCTCCAGCCTGTTTACTCCCTGGCTGAATAAATGTTCTTCAAGCTGGTTAAAGGTAGGGGTAGGTCCAACTTCCAAAGGTGCTTCAGGCTGTATATAGGTAGCCAGTATTTTTCTAGGACCTTCAATAATTTGTTCTGGTAGAGGCAGGATTTCTCCACCTCCTCCTGTGGCTAGATCAGTTGGGGATAGGGCATACTCAGTTGGCCATATTCCCAGATTTTGGGTTTGTCTGCCTGCATTAATCATCACAAACCTGCCTGCATTTGGTCCAACAGAACCTCTGACAAAAGCTACAGAAGGAGTTCTAAAAACCTCAATAGGACTCTCATCAGTCCCTAAGTTAGTATAGCCTACCACAGGTCCTGTTTCTATCATTCCATCCAGCTTAGTTACAAAGTCTGCTGTGAGACTATCAAGCTGCCAGTAATCTATGCTTTCTCTGATTTGTCCTGCTGATTCTTGTGAGCTAAAGGTAATATCAGCTTTTGGAGGTATTGGATTTAAATTTGAATATGTATCTGCCAGCTGGATGTCTAATCCTAATTGATTTGCCTGGTCAAGAATAGGCATAGCTGCTGCTTTTCCATTTTTGTCTACTGCCAGCTGCATATTCTCAAAAACTTCAGTTAGCTTACTACCATCCTCATTCCAGCCTTTGCTGATAGGATTTCCAGTCAGATCAAAATTATCTCCAAACAACTTAACAGCTGTCTGATTTAGAGCTAAGGCTTTATCAGACATAACCAGACTGATATCTGCAGCTGTTTCAGCTAAAACAGCCTCTTGTTTAGCTTGGGTTAAAGTTTGAGCTAAAGCTGTCCTGGAAGAAAGGTTAAGAGGGTTAAATTCAGGAGGATTTATACCAGCTAAACCTGTTAATGATAATATTGCTGTACCTGTTCTGAAAGCTATTTCTCTAAATACAGGAAGATGAAAGTGAGGAAATCTGGCTTTAAACCAGGGTAACCGCCTGGAAAGCGGTTGGGTTGGGAAGACCTCAGAGTGTTCACCAAATGGGGATATACCCCTTTCTATTAATCCCATAGTTTTGGGATATTAACATAAATGAGCTTAAAATGCAAACTATAAGCTGAGCTTGCCTTTTTATAAATAAAAACGTGGGGTTAATCATTTTCATATTAATTCTGAACATACCATATTAGAAATCATTTGTCAAAGATTTCTATTGAAAAGTCTAATTTAAAAAAGGGCTGTCAATATTTCTAAGTTTATGGTATATTATGTAGGTGGTTAAAGGCGTATATTTTCAAATTAAAACGCCAAGCGGAATTATAATCCGGACAACAATAGATTATTGGAACAGAATCATTACAGTTAAGCATCCGAGCATTGCCAAATATGAGTCTGAGGTAGGGGATAGCTTAGAAGATCCTGATGAGATACGAAGGAGTAAACAGGATATTAAAGTTCATCTTTACTACAAAAATATTGGTAAAGTTTATATCTGTGTTGTAGCTGAGCATACAAATAGTCAGGAGGGTTATATTATTACTGCTTACCTCACAGATAGGATTAAAGAAGGAGAACAAATTTATGTCAAAGCTTAAAATATTTTATGATGACAAAGGTAAAACTTTAAATGTCTGGTTTGATGATCCTAAAAAAGAAGTGGTAAGTGAGGAGGTTGGAGATGGAGTGATCTTAAGTAAAGATAAAAAGGGAGAAGTGATTGGATTTGAAAAGCTCTATGTGAATTTGCCAAAAAAGATGGAAACCAATCCTGTACCGGTAGAGTTCAATTTTCCTCAACCATAGTTACCAGTACCATCACCATTATCAGAAGCACAAACATTACTAACACATTTATACTTGGTAGTAGGGGGAGGTGAATTAACAGTAACTGTTGGGCAGTCTGCATAGTCAAGAATAAGTGATTGGCTGCCAGAAGTGATGGTAACAGAGGCAGTTTGAGTGCCAGCTGTATTATAAGTTTTGGCAACTGACTGGCTGGTCCCGCTTAAGCTGTCTGTGCCTGACCAGGAGTATGAATAAGTACCTGTACCTCCTGTTGGATTACTGGTAGACCAGGTAACAGCATCACCAGTATTTATAGTTACATCATTAATGTCGTTATTAACATAGCAACGGGCAAATATAGGATTGACAGGTGGAGTACAGTTAACAGTGATGGGAGTATTATTAGAGCAGTTGTTTAAGTTGACAGAATTAGTTGAAGCAGTACAAGCATATCCAGCTCCAGTAGGTGTACTAACACTGACTGTAAAAGGTTGATTGCGGCAGTCAAGATGGTTAATCTGACATGAGATATTGCTGCCATCATATGAGGCAGTGCAAGAACCGCTGTTGCCTGCAGTACCTGAACTATAACTGCAAGAGAAATTCTGACTGCTGCTTAAAGAGACTGTAAATGAACCAGCGCTTAAGTCAGAGGATTGAATTCCTGTAAAATTGACTCCTAATGAGGCATCGCCAGTAGGACAACCAGAAACAGTACTGCAGGAATCAATTGCCAAGATAGTGTTTGGAAGCAGATAAAAAGCTGTCAGCAGGATAAAGACGGATTGGATAAGATGCAAAATCTTTTTATTATTTTTATTAATAATAATGTGGGACATTAGATTAAGAATAGAATAAAAAAGGCCTAGAAGTCAATAAATCAGGAAGTAACTATTTAGTTAATTAAAACTTTGGTGTATCTGAAGCCATTGGATTTTGTATCACAGCTAAATGAGACTTGCAGCACTTGATCAGTTTTTAATGCTGAACCACTAGCTTCACCTTTGGTGGTTGAGATTAGGCCTTTTTGCTCTACTGTAGTAAAAATATAGCTTTGTTTATTATCTAAAGAAGCTAATTTAATAGCATAAGCAGATAGGACACGGTCATATTTTAAATCAACAACCTTACCTTTAAAAGTACCTTGGACAGCCTCATCCTTTGCAGTTAATGTTTCCACCAATGGATTGCCTTCTTTGGTGACTGAGCAAGTATCAAGCTTGTGAGAGATAGGTCTTGGTTTGGAAGAGGGAGAAGTGTTCCTTCTATATCCTAAGAGGGTCAGATTAATAATTATCAGGCTGATTGTTAATCCTAAGATAATTTTTGAAGGAGGTTTCTTTTTAAGCATGCTTAGTTTAATATATCACAATTATGAAATTAAATGCTAAACAGTTAAGAAAAGGTCAAAATTCAAACTCCCCTTCGGGGGCCCGAATTCAAAAGTTAAAGTTAAAAATCAAAAGAAATGATATTTATATAGTCTTGGATGATGTATTGGATACTTATAATATTGGGTCTATCTTCAGGCTGGCTGACGCTGTAGCTGCTAAAAAGGTCTATCTTTGCGGGGGGACAGAGATCCCTCCTAACCACAGGATCAAAAAAGCTTCTATCAATACTACAGAAGTAGTAGAGTGGGAATATTGCGAGAGCGCGGTTGCGGCAATTACTAAACTCACCTCCGAGGTGAAAAAAATGCAGTTACACCTCGGAGGTGTGAAGCCATTGCAGGTGATTGCAATAGAACAGGATAAAAGAAGTATTCAATATAACCAGTTTGGATATACCTTACCTATCTGTTTAATTGTGGGAAATGAAACCACTGGAGTATCAAAAGAGGTATTAGATATGGTAGATGGGATAGTAGAGCTGCCCATGTTTGGAGTAAACAAGAGTCTCAACGTTATGGTTAGTCTTGGCATTGTCTCATATGAGGTAGCCAGTAAATGCTTGCCCTGAGTTTATCAAAGAGTAATGGTTTGTTTGTTACTCTTCTCTTGCAATTTTCTTGCATTAGTGCTATCTTGTTTCTTTTCCCATATGGGAACAGAACGGGGTACACCTGTATTAAATTCTGATATTTATCTGTCTTCTTTAGATCTTCCAGATCTACGCTTACCTAGGGTTTTTCAAGCCTGGACAGATTTTAGAATAGCCCATCAACAACGGTTTACCGCACTAGAGACCTTAGCACCAGCAGAGTTAACATGGTTAACAGTTGAATTATCACGTTCAATGAGTCGGACTTTAGGTACAGAAGTTGTTAGTTCAGTATCTAACCAAAAAGTAGCTCAGCTTGTTGATGCAGTTTCTGGAAATGGTAACAGAATTATTTTCATGCGTCATGGTGAACAAAGTTCTCCTGAGAGGGTATGTTCTATTTCTGATCCAAGACTGCGAAAAATCAGAATGATGCAGGACCCTTTTAATAAAGAGGATTTACTTACAAATAAAGGATTGGTAGACGTTTTTGTAACAGCTTTTAGTCTGCTATATGTTACAGAAACAACCGGAAAGAGACTGAATGTTTTATCTTCAGAAAATTTACGTGCTAAAGAAGTAGCAGGAGTAGTTGCCAGGGTTATTCCCAGTACGACATTTGCAACAAATGAGGGGTTAAATTGTATAACTTATAGAGATGAAAGAGATGTACCTCCAGCTACTATAGAAGGCTTATTAGAAGATTTGCCTGCAGGTTTTATGCCTTGGAATCCTGCATTGATAGATAAATGGTGTAAGAAAACAAGGAGTGGAATAAGACCATCAGAAGCAATCATTCGAACAATTGCAGCTTTAATGCGACTTGGAACAAAAATAGACGGGGATGAACTATTTTTGGTTTCGACTCATAACCAGCAGCTTGCTGAAGCTTTAAGACTCAAAGCAAGATTAGAGAATCCTTTTATGCGTTTTCCAGAGCTGACAATGATTGTTGTAAGGGATAAGAATGACTTGACTATTTTTCCTAGAGGTGTATTATCACAAGTAAAATATGCTCATGCTATGTTTGACGTCTTATGAAGGTAAATATGAACATAGAAGATGATACATTAATAGAGCAAATTAATAAAGAAATTACCAATAAAAAGTTGTTATTGTTGAGTCTGCTTAAAGAAGTCGCATCAATACCATCCCCAACAGGATCAGAACAGCAAAAAATGCTGTTTTTAAAGAAAAAATTAAAAGAAATTGATATAACGGCTTCGATTGATAGTATAGGTAACTGTATAGCGAAACTTCCGGCAAAAAAAACAAAAAGCAAGAAAACAATCCTTGTTGTTGCCCATGCTGATACAGCATGCGATCCTGGTAAAGATCATAAAATTACAGAAGATGCAAAATATATTTATGGGCATGGTGTTTGTGATAACAGTGCAGGGGTAACTGCATTGTTATCAATTATTTCCCTTATAAAAAAATACAAGATTACATTTTCAAATGACTTGATTTTTGTTTTTACTGTTGGAGAGGAAGGATTGGGAGGGAAAAGGGGGATGAAGCAAATAATAAAAGATTATGGTAGCCGGATTGATGCTGTGGTAAACATTGAAAGCCATCATATTGGGAGAGTCACTAACCAGGTGATTGGTCAGTACCGCTCTGAGCTTTTGATAGATACAAAAATGGGTGGTCATAGCTTCCGTGATTTCGGAAGGCCGAACGCAAACGTCGTACTCGCACAAATCATCAGTGATTTTTCTTGTTTTAAATTACCTAAAACAAAAGAAAAAACAACATTTAATTTTGGTCAAATCAAAGGGGAAGGAAGTATCAATGCAATTGCTAAAAACTCCTCTTGTTTATTTGAAATCCGATCGGAAAACAATGAAACTCTGAAAAAAGCGAAACAGACATTTAAATTAATTCTGGAAAAGTATAGGAAACTTCACCCTGATATAGAAATAACAGAGAATGTATCGGTGGAGGTGCCTGCAGTTATTTTCCCAAGCAGTCACAGAATCTATAAAATTACAATGGATGTGCAAAAAAAATTAGGTATTGCTTCTAAAATAAATGCAGGAAATACAGACGGAGATGTATCTTTGGCAAAAGGCATTCCAACAGTAACAATTGGCACAAGCGAAGGATGGAATACCCACTCCTTAAACGAATATATGGATAAAAAATTATTTCATCTCGGTATTAAGCAGGCATTTGGGGTAGTGTATGCAGTTGCATCCAGTTATTAAGACTGGATTATATAAAAATCAAGGAAATATTATGCAAAACTTAAGAGAAAGAGAGAATCTATCATCGCCAATTATGGATAGGCTTACTGAGGGAAAAGTTGAACTTGGAGGAGTAATAGTAAAATGTGTTGCCTCAAATGTCAGACGTCTTGATATTCCATGGAACTCATATGGACTAGTTTATGGTAAAGGAATGGAGGGGAATCTGGTTGTTGTAGAAGCAACAACAAGTTATGGGTTTAGAACTGAAGTAGAAAATCAACAAGGAAGAGACGAGCGGATATACCAGGGTGATAGATTTGTTGCTGTACTTGCAAATAGACACTCTGGAACATCGGAATCCGGGGATATTCCAGCAGCTGGAATTGACATTCAAGAAGGACAAGAACTTCATTTACTATCTGCGGGAGGAGTTGTTGGGATTAAATCAGGGATGCCTGGTAGAGGACAAGAGCCATTGGTATTAAAGCCCCTTGGTTTAGTAGCAGACCACGATAAACCGGTTGATTTAATTAAATTAAGTGGTGGACATCATGAAGTGCTCGGTCCATCAGCTCGAATCATTATGGTTTGTGGTACAAGTGCAGAAGTCGGGAAAACAACAACTGCAGCCGGACTTATTCGGGCATTCTCCGGTGAAGGATTACAAGTTGCAGCAACAAAGTTTTCCGGAACAGGTAGATTAAGAGATATATTGAGCTTGCGTGATGCTGGTGCGCTACCATGGTCTGATTTTCCAGATGTTGGTTTAGCAACAACATATACAAATTCAGAAAGGTTTACTAGGGGAGTATACACACTTTTTAATCGTGTTAATGCAGGTAATCCTGGTATTATCATTGCTGAAGCAGGAGGAGATCCTATTGAAGCAAACGTTCCTACATTTTTACAAAACCTGGAATTAATGAAGAATGTAGAAGCAATAGTTTTAGTTGCTGGGGATGTCATGGGCATGATGGGTTCGATTGCGTATCTTCGTAAGTATGCTACTGATATTCCAATGTTCTTAACAGATCCAAAAGGAAGAAATCCTGTGACAACTCGTGAGAGAGTTAGACATGAATTACCAGGAATACCCATTTTCAATTCCCTTAATCCATTAGAAGTACGAGATGTAGCCAAACAAATACTAATTAGTAAATGAAATATATACAAGACCAGTGTGAGATTATTTTCCCATAACAAGAGCTAGTAGTGCCATTCGAACAAATAGACCATTGCGCATTTGGCGGCGAAGATAGACAGACCGAGGATCTAGATCAATGGCTGCTTCGATTTCTCCAGTTCTTGGAAGCGGGTGCATAAGTAGCATATTATCATTCCCGCGTGTCCGTAATAGTTCTGGTGTTAATATGAATTGATGTTTTACCGCTTCGTAATTGTGAAGAGATGCAAATCGCTCTTTTTGTACGCGGGTCCAATACCAAAAATTAGTATCCCTTGGGATATCGTCTACGCTGTCTATTTCAACAAGTCTTAAGCCTTCATTGGTTAATTCAGTAATATCTTTTGGAGGAAGTCTTAAACTCTCAGGAGATAGTAGAAAAACAGCATTGTTTTGATACAAAGCAAGTCCTTTAAGGAGCGAGTGGACGGTTCTTCCGTTCAGTAAGTCTCCTGTGATAACTCCAGTTAAATCATTGAGTCTGCCAAATTTTTCTCGGATGGTATAAAGGTCATAGAGGGCTTGTGTTGGATGTTCCCCAATTCCGTCTCCGGCATTTATAACAGGAACAAATTGTGCGGTTTTTGCTGCGCCTGCTGCATCTCCAGGATTTCTGGTTCTTATAATGATGCCATCTGACCAGCATTCATAAGTTCTCACTGTATCCTCCAGAGTTTCACCTTTGGCAACAGATGCTACTATCTCTGGGTTCTGAACGGGTATAATTCCTCCACCAAGTCGTTGTACTGCAGAAGCAAATGAACCATATGAGCGACTTGACGGTTCATAGAAGAGTAATGATACTACTTGACCCTTTAAGTCAATTAATTGTTGCTGTCCTTCAACAGTAGTTTGCATGCGCGGTGTTTCTTGAAAAAGAATATCAATATCTTGAGGGGTAAACTGACCTAATGACAGAATGCTTTTTCTTCGAAAATCCCCATTAATTTTATCGGCACTTTTTTCGATGGACATAATTAAAGAGCCTGTATTCTATAAGAAGGATTAGAGTCTGTCAATGCTAGGTTGTAGGTCTAGGTTGCGATAAGATATTTAAGAATTTTTTAAGATCTTATTAAGATCAAACGTCAGCAAAGAAACATGCTTCTCAGTTTCATCAACTACCCTATTCTGTTCAAGTAAATACAGAAGACGGATAATTCCTCCGTGGGTGACTAGTAGAATTTCCAAATCTTTATATTTATTGTTTATCTGTTTTAGAAATAAAATTAGCCTTTTTTTTACCTGCTCAACAGATTCTCCGCCTAGGGGGCGGTAGTCAAATTGGATAGACCGGTGTTTCTTTTTCAAATCTAGACCTCCTTCAAAACTGTCCCATGACTTGCCGGCAATAGAGCCCATATGTATTTCTGTAAGCTGTTTTTTTAAATAAACAGGCCTTTTTAGTTTGGAAGCAATAATTTCCGCTGTTTGTTTGGCTCTCATCATCGGTGAGCTATAAATATATTGTATTGTTTCAGGGATCAGAGCTAGTGCTTTTTCCGCTTGCTTAATACCTTCTTTGGCTAAAGGTTCATCTATTTGTCCATTAAGAACTTTTTTCTTATTCAGTTCAGTTAACCCATGTCTAATAACATATATTTCCATCTTTATGAGTATATCATCTTAAGCAGGAATACTGGCGGTACTGTATGTAGTCAAGGTAATATCTAGTTCCTTAATCCTTTGTGCAGTATGGGGGTCTGTTAGGATTTCAAGATCCTTCATTCTCCAGTCTCCATTTTGATTATCAATAGAAGGATGGAACATATATTCAACTAATTCTCCTGGTTTAATTGAAGCCAGGGATGCATAAAAAGCCTGCTGAGGGTTATCATATCTATAAAAATAATCCATTACTGGCCTAGTAACAGTTCTCACGCCCATTCTTTTTGCTCTATCAAAAAAGGTAGGATCATTCTGAAAATCTCCCCCCTCAATACTAATTTCTGATAAAGGAGAAGAGGGCCTAGCTGCCAGGTTAAATTCCCGGGCTACATTAAGAAAGACATCACCAACATAATAATCACTGCCATGATGACTATCTATATGATCTAGTACTCCTAATACCTGTTGAGCTCTTAATATCTGAGCTCTATATTCCTTGCTTATGTCTTCAGCCTCGTATTGTCTAAAATACTCTGCCCAGGCACTATTTGACCATTCTCTTGCAGGATCCTGTCCTCTCATAGGTCTAGTGAATTCTTGATTACCAAATAAGTCTCCTCTAAGCGGTTTTCCATAAGTTAAATTAAGATGGACACCTATACCAAGAGGGGGTTTAGTCAGTCTAGCTTTTAGGTCTACTAGGGATTCTTCTCCAGTTAATAGGTTAGCCATGGCAGAAGTGCTTGTGAGCACCCCTTCTATATATGCAACGGCGATACCTTCTTTGATTCCAGGTGAGTATCCAAAATCGTCACCATTAATGATTACTAATTTTTCTGTCATGGGTTTATTATTCCGATTGATGAATTGAACATTCTAATACTTCTATCAAGAAATGGAATAACTCTGCACTATATTCTGGACGGATAATCGGAGTCATACCATGTAGTTTAGCGGAACCTTCCCCTGTCGATAACCAGGCAAATCTATGCATATATCGTAGGAGAGTAGTACGGTCATAAAGACTCCTAACTTGTCGGCTGCATAGCGTGTCTTTGCAAATATCTCCCAGAACAGGTAATTGTCTTGGACTACCTCGATGGGCCGCCCTGCTTAATCTATACATCAAATTAGCATACTCAAATTCTCGGGCTTCGGGGCCGAATAATCTAATATCAAAATCTATTAATGCGACTTCTGCTTCAGGTGTCACTAACTCGTTCTTACCCGTAACATCCCCAGGTACTAAATCTTCTTCATGAGCCATCATTACTACTCTAAATACTTCAGGGGTAGTATCAGCAGCTCGAGGATCCTGTTTGAGCCAAAGGTCGTATAATTTCTCGACATCAGGAATATAATCTATTAACTGCTCTCCTGTTTGCCTTAAGAAAGTGCCTGGAGTCGGAATACCATGATATCTTAATCTTTGGGCAAATGTCACTTGTTCTACTGGTGAACGCATTCCGATCCGACTAGACGGATTATCAAAAAACCCTTCAAATTCATGTTCAACCATAACCTGAGCCATGGTTCTAGCGATATTAGCCCTAGACTGGGGTTTGCGTAAAACCAATAGATGACTATCTCTTCCCTCGACCAGCGATACTTCATTTAAGTTACCCGATTTTAGTTCAATCATATCTTCTAGCTAAAATAAGCTGGCCTTGGTCATTCAGTCCTGATACCACTCTATATCCCATTTTCTGATCCATTCGCAGAGCAGGTGGATTCAAACCGTTAACCTCAAGCCAGGCACCAACCGGTAACGTTAGTCTACTGACATAATCACCCATACACACAGTTAGAACTGCATGAGATAACCCTTTTCCCCTAGCTGGACCATATAAACGGAATGCATAAGTATGTTGATAGAATTTTGGATCAAGAGATTCGGTGTAGTCGGTTCTGTGTGGTAACTCTTTTTGCCCTGCCCAGAAAATACCGCATAAATCACCTGCATCATCCACGCTATCTGTAAGAACATAAGTAGTACGGCCTTTTTGCCCCCAGGCTTCGTATTGCTCCAGCGACATAAAACGCTGTTCGTCCCCATCCAGTTTGATCGGATCTATTTCGGCTTGGGTGAATGCAATAAGTTGATTAACTTGATAAAGATTCTTGTGATTGTTCCGCAGTTACTTCTTTAAGGACTTCATGCCTATTCATAGCTCAGTATTATATCACTCTGTTGAAGTATATAATTGATACATGTGATAAAAGCTGTATTTTTTGATATAAATGATACTCTAATTAATCATTCTTATGCCCAAGAAGTTGCTATTAAAGGTTTGGCTACACTTTTACCTGGGCAAAATAAAGAAGAGTTTATCAAGATTTGGAAACAGATAGCCAGAAAGTACTGGGATCTTTTTGAGAAGGGGGAAATATCCTTTGATCAACAGCGGAAACAAAGAGTAATGTCTGTTTGGAATCACTTTAAAAACAAATTAACACCCCAACAGATTGACCAATATGCCAATTATTATGTTACTTACTATGAGCAGGCATTGAAGGTGAATCAAACTCTTAAAGTTTTTCTTGATTTATGTCAAACATATCATATTCCAGCTGGTATTATTTCTAATGGATACGGACCATTGCAAAGAAATAGATTAAAAGTTGTGGGAATCGAGTCGTACTTTACTGATCAACTGATCTTTATTTCCGGGGAAATCGGCATAGCTAAACCAGATGAAAAAATATTCACACTAGTAGAAAAAACAATTGGTGTTTCCCCTTCCAATATACTTTTTTTTGGAGACGATCTGAAAAATGATATTGAACCTGCTGAAAAAAGAAGTTGGAGGACTGTACTAATAACACCCTAACTGGAGAATAACTGTCTGGTGGTCTCACTAGACCTGGATCAAACTATAGCCTACTTTTTTGTAGCTTTCAATGATATAGCCATGAGCTTTTAAAAAAGGATGTTTCCTCAGTCTATAAATTAAAGCATCCAAAGCCCAGTCTGTAGCATTTTCAGATTCTTCTCCCCAAACTTCTGTAAAGATTTCATCTTTTGATACCACATTACCCATACTTCTCCTTAATAATTTAAATAATTTAGCTTCCTTTAACTGGCAGCTTTACTGGTAAGTTTGTCTTTATATATTCTGTGAGCAGGGGAGTAAACAAATCAAATTCTAAATTTTTAATTTTAAGTTTTAAATTTTTTACCATGCCTACTCCCAAGAGGCGCTCATCTACTTCAGTGATCTTCTTGCCTAAGGCAATGTTTTGCAGCTGCTTTCTTTGGGAATAATCCAAGTAGTCAATCAGTCCTTTAAGTTGGAGTTTGACAAACTGGTCCAAAAGTAAATTTTGCTGTTTTTGGGATCTTCTTAAAATCTGCAGCAGTTGGTAATGGCCACCTGATAGTTTGATAAGATGGTCAGAAGTAGCTCTAAATGGCTCAATGGTTAAAAGTTTTTTTAAATCTTTCTCAGAATAAGGTTTAAAGTATAAATTTTCTGAGAAGAAGTTTAAATTTCCACCACTTAAAGGTTCACTGGAAATTTCTGTTAAAGGTTTGACAGAGGTAAAGATTAAGACAATTTTACCTGGAGCAATAATTGTTAGAGACTGAATATTTGACAAAAATTGATTATCAAACTCCTTGCTGAGTTGATCAAATCTTGAGAAAATGAGTACAATCTTGTCATATTTTTTTGCCAGTGTTTCTAATTTTTCACCCAGCATGAAAGAATTTGGCAAATGGTTGCATGGCTAAATATCTTAAGAAATAGGAAACGCCTACTCCAGGCATAGAGATAACTACAAAAGATCTACCCTCATTAATCAACTCTTTAAAATCTGCCAATTTTTCTTTGGCAAAATCTTTACCTAATTGTGCCTCTGTAAAATTATAAGATTTTGAGATCATATATGTCAGGATTATATTAGTTTTCCATCAAGCAGTCAAGGTTCTTCCAGGGAGAACCAGTAAGATTTGTGTCTGAAACAGTGAAAGAAAGCAGCTTACAGGATTTTCCGGCTTTAGCAGAAGTCTTTAACATTAACTGTCTTGATTATTCAAAATCTATTTGTTAATATAGCCTCATGATAGAAGCTGGTGATTTGACTACTTATAAACCTAAAGTAATTGTTTTTTCATATACAGAAGAGCTTGATCAATTTGCTACTTCAAGATTTGTTGAGCAAATGACTGCAAAGCCGCATTCAGTACTAACTCTCCCTACAGGATCCACTCCAAAAGGAATGTATGACTTATTAGTAAAACTGAGAAGAGCACAGGACGCTGACTTCAATGGGTTAACAATTTATAATCTAGACGAATATTGGCCAATAAAACGAGATCATCCTTCAAGCTATACGCAATACATGAGAGAAAATTTTATTAATCATGTTAATGTAAGGAACGATCGCTGGCATATTCCTAATGGAGAAGCAAGAGATGCAAACGACGAAGCAGCATATTATGAAGACTTATTATGTCAATCTGGCAGAGTAGATTTAGCAATCATTGGAATTGGTCCTGGAACTACTTGTCATATAGGTTTTAACGAGAGAGGATCTTCTATAGAATCTCGAACAAGATACATGCCACTTGATGAACAAACTCGCCAGGTTAATTCAAGATTCTTCCGCGATCCTAATGAGATTCCATCCGGTACTATAACTCAAGGAGTTGCAAATATATTAGAAGCAAAGAGCATTTTGCTTTTAGCAAAAGGTGAATCAAAAGCGTGGGGAATAAACCAAACGCTTAATGGACCTATTGGCCCAGAATTTCCTTCTTCTTACTTGAGATATCATCCAGATGTTACAGTAGCAATAGATCAAGCAGCTGCAGGCCTCTTGAGTAGGTAACCTCTCTGGATCAATTATCATACCAATATATTTGCCTGCAACATAAAGTCTCAATATGCTTATTGTATTGATGAGAAAACAAAATGTCTATTGAAACACCGGAAAAGTATTTATTGAATTTGTTAGGTTCAGAAACCAAAAGAGAAGGAACAAGTCTGCCTCCCCCTACTTTCCATGACCTTTTATTGACAGAACAGATTCTTCCTGGAGGATTAAATGTTAATTGGGTTTATAGTTGCAGTGCTAAATCATTAGTAGATAAATTTGTTCTTAGAGTGTCAAAGGCAGAAGATGAACGGATACAAATGGTAAGATCTATTCAATTCGAATATGATTCGATTGGAGCATCAGCTATAGGAGTTGGATTTAGATTGAGAACTATAGAAGAACAGACAGAGTTTACCGATTTATTATGCAGGAATGGATTTAACGCATTGCAATACATTGCTGCAACT
Organism: Candidatus Daviesbacteria bacterium; assembly: GCA_016187035.1. GTDB lineage: Bacteria > Patescibacteriota > Microgenomatia > Daviesbacterales > UBA10151 > JACPKL01. Next base: position 3,270 of record JACPKL010000011.1, on the reverse strand, counting down.
ACTGAAGCCATGCTCCTACCATTTATAAGCGGTATACAACTAAATCAGCATATTAAAGATAGTTCTGATCCAGGGAGTTTTGAGGTGGTTAAAGATATATTACTTCATCTAAATTCAGTGCACAAACAAAATATTACTATTGGTGACAGATGGTGTCCAAATACAATAATTTTGCCAGATAATCGTTTTATTGAGATCGATTTTGACATAGAACTAACAGGAGACGTTGAATCTACTATGACTTTTGAATTGTCTCAACTTTTGTATCACATTGTACACTTTGCTGACCGTAACAGAGTAATGGCTGTAAGAAATCTCGCAGGCTTTCTTCATAGTCATCCTCGCTATTTAGAAATATATGACTTAGTAAAACTGAAGCTGCTGCTAATTGGGCATACAAATTTCTTTGCTAGTAAAAATGAAGCGTACGAGGGTATTGATCCTCCTAACTCTGAGATGTATGATCTCATAGAGGAAATAAAACCATATTCTTAATATTACTGTACATTTATGTACTTAATTAAAATATGAATTCATATCAAATCGCAAAGAAATTAAAGAATAGGTATTTACCTAATAATATAGATTTCTCGCTTGCTAATCGCAGACATTCGTTCTTAAGTGAATGTATCATTCCCACAGATATAGTAGCTTTATCAGGAAAAGGAGCTACTTTAAAAACAAATAAAGGAGAACTTATTGACTTTGCATCCATGACTGTAAACTGTATTCTGGGGCAAAATGACCCATGGGTAAATGCAAACTTAATTGCTTATTTATTAAGCGGTCGGCCATCTTTTTTAACAACTAGGGTAGGTCATGACTATTATTACAAAGTGGCTGACAGAATTTGCAAAACAACAAAAATGACTAACTCAGTCATTAATCATAGACAATGTAATGGGACAGATGTAACAGAATTGGCTATATTAGCAGCCTATAAACACAGACAAAATGGTCAACATATTCTAGCTTCGTTTAGTAATTCTTATCATGGGCAAGGACTTACTGCTTATTTAGCCTCTGGTTTACAAAGAAAACATCTGTTTTTAGTACATGAATCTCCTGTAGTATTTCTAGATGAACCAGATCATACAGAAGATATAGATACACAAGATTTAACAGAACATGATAAAAATACTCTCGAGAAGCTTTACGATATACGTGATAAAGTATTCGCTGTAATTATAGAACCAATTCAAGTCAACAACTCAGTCAATACATCCTCAAAAGCATTTCTAAAAAGGCTAAAATACGTGTGTGAGAGTAGCAAGATTGCCTTAATATTCGACGAAATTCAGACAGGCTTTGGTTGGCTTGGTAAAATTACTGCTGCAGAACGGTATGGAGTATGGCCTAACCTAATGGCTTTAAGTAAAGCATTAACTGCTGGAAATGGTCCTCTTTCTGCCTTAGTTTCAGATAAAATCTACCAAGATATTGTAGAAGGAACAGGTGCAAAAACAAACGGGGCTGATATACGATCTTTGGTAGCTGCTAATGCAGTAATGGATAGATTATTAGGAATACCCGAACAACAAATTCCAAGTGATATTGATGAAGATTTATATAAGGAGTTACGAAGCGGACTGCTGTCGCAATTTGACCAAAAATGCCATCAACTTTTATTGTACTTAAAGGATCTCCAATCATTAGGTAAGGGTTTAATAGGTAAGATAAAAGGAGATGGTTTGATAAGAGGATTGGAAATTGTTAATGCAAAAGGGGTCAATGACGCTTTAATGGCAAAGAAGTTACAATTACAGCTTCTTGAAAGTGGCGTACTTGTTCGCCAAAATCAGCATACTCTAATTTTTAAACCACCCATTGTTATAACAGAAAAAGAGATGGCAAAGGGGTTTGGGAAAATTCAGAAAATTATATCCAGTAATTTATGAAAAAAGCCGTGATTTTTGATATGGACGGGGTTATATCTGATACTCAACAATTACATGCCGAAGTTGAAAGTAAACTACTAAGAGAATTTCAGATTTTTCTATCTCCAAAAGAAATCACCAAAAAATATGCTGGCGTTTCTGACAAGACGATGTTTAAAGAAATTCTTAATGACTACAAAATATCCATTCCGAATTTATCCAACCTCATTTTTAAAAAGTGGGATATGATAAAGGAGATTTCCAAAGGGAAAGTAATTGCAATACCCCATGCAATTAAGTTAGTTAGCCTTTTAAAAAAGCACGGGTTTAAATTGGCTATAGCTTCAGCTTCTACACTATCTTTTATTGAATACGTTGTTACTACTCTAGCAATTAAAGACAAGTTTGACGTATTAGTATCAGCACAAGAGGTGATAAGCGGCAAGCCCGCTCCGGACATATTTTTCTTAGCTGCAGAAAGATTAAAAGTTACACCAAAGGATTGTGTAGTTATAGAAGACGGTAGAAGCGGAATGATAGGAGCTAGGGCTGCTGGAATGAAAAGTGTAGGTTTTGTGGCAAGTAAGAACGGGGATTGGCCTGCTGATATATTAGTTTCTTCATTAAATCAATTAAACGTTTCTGTCATACATAACCTATAAACTTCCGTGGATTATAACGTAAACGATTATAAGTTTAGACTATCTTTTAGGGATAAGTTTGGAATAGAAAATTATATGATTCGAGGAAGGGATTTCGAGTAGATTATTAATGAGTAAATCGATGTATTGACAGGCTTGGTCTGTTTAGGTTAGAATAAAGCCAGCTTACAAAGGTTAGTTTTTGTGAGCAAAAAGGAGAAAGTTCTAAAAGAATACTACTTCAGCACATTAACAACCGAAGATTTTTTTATATACTACTCTTCGGTAAAGATAAGCCAACCGAAAGGTTGGTTTTTTGATGCCAAAAGAGTGGTGGGTTCAATTTGACAAGAGTTTCTTGTCAATTTCTTTTTGAGAGTTTGATCCTGGCTCAGGATGAACGTTGGCGGCGTGCCTTAAGCATGCAAATCAAGGGGCCCTGAGAGCAATCGAAGGGAACCGGTGGACGGGTGAGTAACGCGTGAGAATCTGCCTTAAAGTGGGATATAGCTTCGCGAAAGCGGGGGTAATCTCCCATGTGGTCGCAAGACTAAAGCCGTAAGGCGCTTTAAGATGAGCTCGCGTCCTATCAGCTAGTTGGTGGGGTAATGGCCTACCAAGGCAACGACGGGTAGCTGGACTGAGAGGTCGGTCAGCCACAATGGTACTGCGACACGGACCATACACCTACGGGTGGCAGCAACTGGGAATATTCGACAATGGGCGAAAGCCTGATCGAGCGACGCCGCGTG
>JACPKL010000010.1 GCA_016187035.1 Candidatus Daviesbacteria bacterium | reverse complement strand
GTTCCAACCCCAGGGGTTGAATACGTTCAAACCCCAGGACTATTTGTATCCTTTGTAGGTCCCAGCTGCTATTTTTGTTTTTCCAAAAAACTTCATATTTAAAAGTTTTTGATCTTCTGTCAAAAGGATATCACATTCAACCTCTGCAGCGCTATGAAGTTGGATGTTATCTTCCAAATCAGCAGTGGGACCTTCTAAGGCCTTGTCTAAAATATTATTGGAGAAATCTATAATTTGAAATTTCGTTTTTTGATTAAGCGCTTTTGGGTTGGGAATTTTTATCTTGAAGGTATAACAATAAATATGAAATGATAAGACAGAGGTATAAATAATATGACCTTCCAGATCATCAAGAATATGTTTTTCAGGAACTCTGTGGATAGCGTCGATGAAAATATTGGTATCAAGAAAGACTTTTGCCATATTTTCCCATTAAGTACTTTCCATATCTTCTCCCCCTCTCCTTATAAGAGAGTTTTGGCAGATTAAGCTTCTGGGCTAACTTTTTAAGACTATCGATATCTTCTTTGGTTAGAGGTTTGGGTTCTTGTGCAGGTTTCAATATCCCGATCACTTTTGACCTGTGGATGAGATCCACAGAGCACCCTTCCTGTAAAGCTTTTACCAGTTCTTTTGATTTTGTTCTAAGTTGTGTTGTAGTTATGACTTGCATATTGTAAATATACATTTAAATATACACTTTGTCAATCCCCTTAACCGTTCAGTTTAAGTTAGAAACTAATTTAAAACCTAACTTAGAATACCAATCGTCAAAGGAAAAAATAGCATCGGCATGATGTTTTTTTGCTACAGTTGCCACAATACAATCAAAAAAAGTGTTATGTTTGCTTACACTTAGGTCAAACAGTTTTTTTGCTTCCCGTATAATACCCTCATCAATATTTTCTATATCAATACCCGGTTCTGTTAAAAGGTTAAGGGTTGAGGCAGCTAAGTGTGGATCTGAGAATTTTCTCTGTAGAGTTGTTACGGCTTCTGAGATTGCAGTTGAAGGAAAAAGAATATGTGCCCCCAATTCTTCAAGCAGCTGACTTAAACTCAAAACTTGCTTATGGCTTGTATCATCAGCATAGGCTTGGGCAACAATAACATCAGCATCAGCAATAACAAGTAATGGCTTATTGCGAAGCAACAAGCTTGTCTTATTCATCCCAAGTATATTTATCAAGATTAATAGACAAATCCTTTGGGCCGGTTCCTTTACCTTTAAATTGTTTGGCAATTGAGGCAAGTTTTAAAAAGGTTTGAGTGGAAGCAGATTTTTGTACAGAAGCTGCTTTTAAGCCACTACTTATAATCTCACGTAAAATCTCTGCTTTGGGTTTTCCAGCAATGGCAGCTCTGGTCTTGATTTCTCTTTGTTGATCCTCGGTAAGATAAACATTGGTTCTTAACATATTAAAGATTATATACTAAATAATGATGTATGTCAATAGTACATGTACCAATTTAACGAAATTTAAGTGCCTTCATGCCAGGAGGATAGGCAGCTTTGAACCCCAGGGGTTAAATAGGTTCAAACCCCTGGATGAATTAAGTTCCCTCATTCCAGGAGGATAGGTATTTTTTCTGTGCTTTACTTAACTTATCAATTCTGATACCTAATGATTCTAATTTAAGTTTGGCTATCATATCATCCAGTTCTTGGGGTACAGTATAAACACCTGCTTTTAATTTATTTTTGTTCTGAACTAAAAATTCTGCTGCCAGGGCCTGGTTGGCAAAAGACATATCCATTACATCAGGAGGATGGCCTTCAGCTGAAGCTAAATTAATCAGTCTGCCACTAGCTAATACAAAAATCTTTTCCCCATCTTTTAGAGTCACTTCTTCTAAATTATCTCTTAGCTGTCTTCTGTTTATGGACAGCTTTATTAAACCTTCATAGTCAAACTCCACATTAAAATGACCGGTATTAGCAACAATTGTGCCTTCTTTCATTTTTTTAAAGTGCTCCACAGATAAAACTGTTTTATTACCCGTAGCAGTACAGATAATATCAGCTTCTTTAACAGCCTCACTAACAGGCATTACCTCAAATCCATCCATCACAGCCTCCAAAGCTTTTAAGGGGTCAACTTCTGTGATGATTACCTGGGATCCCATGCCCCTGGCCCTTTGGGCCAAACCCCTGCCGCACCAGCCATATCCTACTACTACAAACTTTTTTCCTGCTAAAAGCACATTGGTGGCTCTGATAATTCCATCAATAGTTGATTGGCCAGTGCCATACCTGTTATCAAACATATGCTTGGTATTTGAATCATTAACTGCCATCACAGGAATTTTAAGTGTGCCATCTTTTAACATAGCTCTTAGCCTGATTACTCCTGTTGTTGTCTCTTCAGATGAACCAATCACCTGATTAAGCTGATGATTTCTTTCAGTATGCAAAAGAGTTACCAAATCTGCCCCGTCATCCATGGTAACTTGGGGATTAAAATCTAAAACAGTATTAAGATGTTTATAATAAGTATCTTTATCTTCTCCTTTGATGGCAAAGGTGGGAATACCATAATCTTCAACAAGCGAGGCAGCTACATCATCCTGGGTAGACAGGGGATTGGAAGCGCACAAAGCTAAGCTGGCTCCCCCTTCCTTTAGAGCAATCATTAAATTGGCTGTTTCAGCAGTCACATGCAGACAGGCTCCTAAAGTAATGTCTTTAAGCGGTTTTTCTTTAACAAAACGCTGCCTGATCAGATCTAAAACCTTCATTTGAGATCCAGCCCACTCAATGCGCAGTTTCCCAGCTTTGGATAATTTTATGTCCTTTATATCGTACCTAATCATGACTTGTTTCTTGACAGGATTTAAGAATTAAGATTTAGGATTTAAGAGTTTTATTCTTAAATCTTTATTCATAAATCTTAAATCTATTCTAATTTCGGTTCCTCTCTAAAATTTTCGAAATATCTCTTAGTAAACTCATCTAAACTAAAAGTATGAGATGTTGTACCATATTTTTCAATTGCATAACAAGAAGCAATTGATCCCATCTGCCCACAAGTTTTTAGGTCAAAGCCTTTTACAAAGCCTGCTAAAAATCCAGCTCTGTAAGCATCTCCTGCTCCGGTTGGATCAACTACTTTTTTAGGTTTTCCAGCTTGTATACGGATAGTTTCTGATCCAGATTGAATTAAAGACCCTGTTTCTCCCAAAGTGGTTATTAAAATTTTCACCTGTTCTAAGAACTTGTTACTTGTCGCTTGTGACTTGTCACAAAGTAGGGAAATCTCATAATCATTACCAATTAAAATAGTTGCACCAGAAACCATCTTTTTTAAATCATCCACCTCTAATGCCGGCAGCTGCATGCCTGGATCTAACATATATGGCAGATTATTGTCCTGGCACTCCTTAGTAAATTTAACCATAGCCTTAGGATCATTAGGAGAAATAATCACAAAATCTGTTGGTGAGCCTGTGAGTGAAAGGGAGGCAGCTTGTTTCATTGCTCCTGGATAAAAAGCTGTAATTTGGTTATCAGCAGAATCTGTCATGATAAAAGCAGAAGAGCTTGTTTCACCCTCTATGATCTTTATGCGGGAAGTATCTACCCCTGTTTCTTTTAAAAACTTTTCATACTCTGAAAAATCTGATCCTGCAACTCCCAAAATAGAAACAGCTTGTTTTAAAAGGGCTAAATTATAGGCAATATTGCCGGCAGTGCCGCCGTTTTGTTTAGATAAGGTATTTACCAAGAAAGATAAATTAATCTGATGAATTTTATCAGGCATAATATGTTCAGAAAAATGCCCTGGAAAATCCATAATATGATCAAACGCCAAAGACCCGGTAACAGTAATCATTCTTTTGTCCCTACTAAGTATACTGCTTGCCAGGGTTTGTAAATAGACTTAAATGTTTCTTTGATTTCTTCTTCGTTTCTTGTAACTGTTCTTGAAAAAGATACTGTAGCTCCCCAGGCAGCCCAATCTATCTGCTTAACCGTGCCTTTTGGCAAAGTTGGATCATCCTGTCTTAATTCTGGGGGTGGAGGAGTCTGGTTGGTGACAACAGACTTGGTCAGAGTTACTTGCCTGTTATCTGAAGTACCATATAAATCAACATATAAAGTATTCCCACCATATGTATAAGTCTGGATTAATATATGATAGGAAGTATCATTTTTAAACTGAAAATCAACTGATGGATAAAATACAGTAGCATCAAGACCAGGAGGAAACCCTTGCTCATAATAACCAACTCTATAAGCATGGGCTGTTCTTTTTAAAACAGGCAAGCCCGCATTTAAAACAGCCCTGAAAAGGGTGGTGGAATCCTGGCAGACCCCGCCCCCGTCATCCAAAACAGTCCTGCCCATCTTTATCACATAAGCTTGCTTAAAACCAGTTGCTGCCCCAATTTCCCCCACAGTATTATTAAAGGAGAAAACTTCTCCTGGAGGAATCAGTATTCCGTTCAGTCTTTGTGCAGTTAAATTGATATTATAGATTCTATTGGGGATTGAACCGGCAAAATTTGAAATACCCCTGCCCAAAAGTTCCTGAATCCCTAAACTGTTGATATCAGAGGTAGCAATTTTAGGCTTAACTGTCTCAACAGGTAAAGCAATAGTTTTTGGCAAATCTCCATTTAAGGCTTCAGTGAGCAGTTGATAAGTTTTGTCTATATTTAATTTTCTACCTTCCTTGGCTAACCTGAATGCAGCCACTTTTTTGGTAGCAGGATTAAATTCAAACAAGCCTTCCTGTACTTCTTGGTTTATCTCAGCAGCGATTCTTTCTAGATAAAGATAAATTTTATCCTTATTTAGAGGCGTACCTGTTCCAGAGGTAAGATCCAATAAGGCTAAAAGTTGTTTTGCCTCTAAAGTCCAGCTAGAATTTTCAAAATTAAGCTTAATAGGAGATTGAGCGGTATTTTCTAAGACCTTTTTAGCTTGCATAATATATTCTGTAGTAAGTTTAGGAGGAGTAGATTTTAAAGGTAGTTGTGGTTGGTATTTTCCATTTAGGATGAATTTGATAACTTCTCTTTGTAGCGCTTCCTTATTTAAACTTAATCCATTTGTCCCTTCAATGATTTGAATTCTGGCAGAAGGAGTACCTTCCTGGGTGGTGATTTCGTCAAAAGCTAATTGGGCGTCTACGGCAGGTTTTTCAACTGCAGTTTTGATGGTATTGAACTGTTTGTCTAAATTTAAACTTACAACAGGGGAGACCCGAATAGGAAAAAATAAAGAGAGAAATTGATTATTGAGTTGTTCCCAGATTGTGCCGGAATGAACAGTTTTAAAAGTTGAATTAAGGCTAGAATAGTCTAGTAAGGGAGATGAGTTAGAAATATCAATTTCAAAAGATCCTTGGGCATAACCAAATTGTAGTTTTTGCTTAGATCTAAGGTCTATTTTACTTTGTAGTTTTCTAATTGCCTGGCCTTCAGTTAAAAATGAGATATTGGTATCCCCTACAAAAGTTTGATAAAAGTGTTTATTTGAGATAAACAGCTGATAAGCTAGACCAATAAGGAAAAACAGAATAATTGCTAAGAGGGTTGATATTAGATAATTGTTAAGCTTAAAATTATTAGTTTTACTCTTTTTATTTGTTCTCATCTTACACACCGTTATTTTAGCTGATTAAGGTATAATTGACAAAGGGAATTTCCTTTGTCATCCCCGACCTGATCGGGGATCCATATAGAATTATTTGTATGGATTCCTGCTTTCGCAGGAATGACAGTACTCTGTATCTATGAAGCGAATTGTCATTATCACCTTAGCCTTATCAGTTGTCTTGGGATTTGTGTTTTGGAAGTTTGGCCCGGATATTTCTATTTTTACTGGGTCAAAAGAAGAAGAACCAATAACTTTAACTTATTGGAATTTACGGGAAGATGATAATTTAATCAGGCCATTGATTAATGAGTATCAAAGATTAAATCCCAAAGTAACAATTAATTATGTTAAACAGTCCATCACCAATTACAGAACTAGACTACAAACTCAAATCAGAGAAGGGGTAGGGCCAGATATTTTTAGGATCCATAATTCCTGGCTGCCAATGCTTCAGTCAGATTTAGCTCCAGCCCCGTCAGATGTATTTAGCCTTTCTGATTATAAAGCTATGTTTTATCCTGTGGCTGAAGCAAGTTTTATTAAAGGGAATAATATTTTGGCTGCTCCGATGGAAATAGATGGTTTAGCCCTTTTTTATAACGAAGAAATGTTAACTGGCATAGGGGGTAAGCCCCCTACAAATTGGCAGGAGTTTATAGATTTAGCCACTAAAATGACTGTTAAAGATGCCTCAGGTATTAAGACTGCAGGGGCAGCTTTAGGTGCAACGGGTAATGTGGATTTCTGGCCGGATTTGATAGGGTTATTATTGTTTCAGCAACCAGGTGCCCGGATAGATAACGTGGCATCTGAAGAGGCAGCAGAGGTATTAAGGTTTTATACTGGGTTTGTGATTGATCCTAAAAGAAAGGTTTGGGATGTGAATTTACCTCCTGCCGCTCAAATGTTTGCTCAAGGCAGATTAGGATTTTATTTTGCCCCATCCTGGAGAGCGTATGAATTAAGAGTAGCTAATCCTAGTTTAAGATTTAAAGTAGCTCCGGTTCCTCAATTATCAGGCAGGAATGTGGCGTATGCTACGTTCTGGGCGGAAGCAGTATCAATCACCAGTAAACATCCAAAAGAAGCTTGGCAGTTTATTAAATTCTTAACCTCCTCCGAAGCCGAAAAACTACTCTTTCAACAAGCTACCCAAGTTAGATTGTTTGGAGAACCTTATTCTTTAGTTAATCTTTCTTCTGAACTTATTAATGATCCAATTATAGGCGCGTTTATTTCCCAAGGCCCCATATACAAGGGGTGGTATTTATCCTCAAACACCTTTGATAATGGTTTGAATGATGAAATGATTAAATACTGGGAAGATGGAATCAATGCAGTGCTTGCTGGCACAGACCCTCAAACTGTCTTACAAACAGTAGACAGGGGAGTTAAACAAGTTCTAGACAAATACACCAAACTTCAGGTTCCAACCCCTGGGGTTAAATAGGTTCAAACCTAAGGAATTTGATATTCTGGCTATCGTTTGAAAATAACAATCTGATGATTTTCATCTTTCTACTTCAACGGACCCAGTATATTCCGACTCCTAATTTGTAGTAAGCGGTAGTATTTAAAATGTTCCATAAGATCTTCTCTAACTGCCTCTCTAAATTCATCAACGATTTTTGGATTTCTTTTAGCTAAGATATTTAATCTATCCCAAGCGGACGATAGGGGTTCAATTCTTCCAACTTTTTCCAACATAAATCTCTGAAATGGTCTTAATTTTTCTACTGAAGGTAATGAGGGTTGAATAAGTTGAGCAGCCTGGTTGATACGATCTTTACCTAAAGTCAGAGTAGTACCAATTTTAATAAATAGTTCTCCAACTCTTCTTCTACTGATAGGATTTTCAATATTCATATATGTACGCTGTTATTCTACTACACTTAGTCAAACTACCTGTGGTAAAATATGTTTATATGGCTGTTAATTGGACACACATTTATGATAAATATAAAGGTTTATGGGTAGGATTGGCAGATGATGAGGTTACGGTTGTGGCCAGTGGTAAAACAGTTGAAGAGGTTATGGATAAATCCAAGAAAAAAGGATTAAATCTTCCTATTTTGTTTAAGGTTCCTACAAAAATCATTCCTTTTATCGGGAGTTTTAATTTGTGAAGTTTAAATACAGAAGATTTGATCTATTCCCGCCTTCTGATTTTTTTGGAAAATTTATACTAAAGCCAATAATTACAATAAAAATTTCAAGAGCCGGTATGGTTGTGAAATATGCTGCACTGATTGATTCCGGTGCTGATTTTTGTATATTTGATGCCGGAATAGGTGAATATCTTGAACTGGATGTGAGATCTGGGATAGAGGTGGGCTTTGGAGGTATTCAGAATGCACCTGTTGCAAAAGCATATCTGCATCAAGTTAATTTAGAAATCGGAGGAGTTCAGTTTAAAACTGATATAGGTTTTTCTTATGATATATCCGATCGTGGCTATGGAATATTTGGTCAAAAAGGATTCTTTAATAAGTTTATTGTTAAATTTGATTTAGAGAAAGAAGAAATAGAGATAAAGAAAAGAATATAAGAGTATGTTTAAAGTTGTTGCTTTTGTACCAGTTAAAGATGCTGATAAAGTTAGGCTTGCCATTGGGGATGCTGGGGCCGGAGTGTTGGGAAATTATCACCATGCTTCTTTTTCCACTAGAGGGATAGGTAGGTTTACTCCTTCAAAAGGTGCTCATCCAACCATAGGAGAAATAGATAAACCTCAAGAAATAGAAGAAGAAAGAATAGAGGTAATTTGTCAAAAAGACAAAATAAAAGCTACAGTAACAGCAATTAAATCAGCCCATCCTTATGAAGAAGTGCCCTTAGAAATCTATGAATTAGTCGATAGCGTGTTATGATCATTAGGATAACATGAAAAACGTATTGATCCTGCATGGTACTAGAAGTAGCAGCCAAGATAATTGGTTCCCTTGGTTAAAAAATCAGCTGGAAAACAGAGGTTTGAAAGTATGGGTACCTGATTTACCTTTGCCTGAGAGACCAAACCTTGAACGCTATAAACAGTATATTTTTGAGCACTGGCAGTTTAACAAAGAATCAATTGTAATTGGCCATTCGTCAGGAGCTGTAGCTGCTTTAGGAGTTTTACAATATTTACCAGTTGAACTGCAAATAGAGAAGGCTATCTTGGTAGCTGCCTTTAAGGATAATCTAGGCAGAGATGATTTAAGTCAGCTATTTGTCCGTCCATTAAATTTTGCCAAAATCAAAAGTCATGTAAAAAAAATCATTTTAATCCATTCAGAAAATGATCCTTATGTGCCTTTTGAACACGGACAATTTTTAGCTGAACAGCTTGATGGTGAGTTAGTAGTAATGGATGGACAAAAGCATTTTAATACTCGAACCATGGGAGAAGTTTATCTGAAATTTCCCCAGATTTTGGAATATATCTAATTTAATGGGGGTAAGTTGATTAATTGAACCTCTGGTTCTAATGTTACCCCGAATCTATCCTTGACTTTTTGATGATACTTTTTGGCTAAAGCATAAAATTGAGAAGCTTTACCGCTACCTTTATTAATAAATAGATTTGCATGATACTTTGCTATTTCGATATCACCTAATTGATCACCATTTGCCTCAACTTTCTCAAGTAAACTACCTGCCGGGATTTTCCCATAGACTATAATTTCTTTAGGCAGTTTTTTGAAAAGTTCTTTGGGTAATCTTTCTACTATTAAATTTTTGAAAAAAGATCCTGGACATTTTATCCCCTTAGGATATTTGATTAATCTCTTTTCTAATATCTCATCTGCTTCTTTTCTCAAAGCCTTACTTTTACCAATATCCAATTTAAAGATAACTTCTAAAATGATTAAATTATTTCTCTTAAAACAGGAGTCTCTATAATTAAATTCACATTCATCTTTTTGTAAGGTGATAGCTTCTAAGCTCAAAGTATTTAAACATATAACTTCCCTAATATAGTCACTGATAGTTTGACCGTAAGCCCCGGCATTGCCAAATATTGCTCCTCCTAAGCTGCCAGGGATACCAGTCAATTTTTGTAAACCGGATAAATTATTGGCAATGGAATAATCTACTAAATTTTGTAATTTAGTACCGCTTTTAACTTTTAAGAATCTAACTACTTTGGTAATTCCTTCAATTTCATTTTTAATCACAAGCTTATTTACTCCCTCATCTGCTATCAGTAAATTAGAACCGCCGCCAATAATTAAATAAGGCATATTATTTTGTTTGGCATACGCCATAGCTTCAAGTAAATCTTGTTGGGTTGAAACAGTGATGAATAATCTGGCAGGACCGCCAATTTGTAAAGTAGTAATTTGGCTTAAGGGATAGTTTAGTTCAAAGTTGAGCATGTAAGGTATTATACTCTAACCCAAGGACTTAAGAGCGGAGGTCTTAAAAAGATTCTGAGGAGCTAAAAGCAGTCTGTTCTAGGAGAATTCTTCTTAATACAGGATCTGATATATCTGCGACATTAGAAAGATAAGCTCCCATTAAATTAACCAATCGTAGTGGTTCAATCTCCACTCCTGTTCGTTGTCTGAATTGATTGATGATAAAAAAGATCTCTTCAACAGTTTCCCTAGTCTCCTCATCAACTTTTTCTCCCTCAATACCCAGGCTGACAACAGCATTGAGAAGAGCTGGAGATAGGGTGTTGAACCTGTCATCTTGCTTGAGAGCGGTCTCAGCAGCTGCATAGTTGATGATGTGTTTTATTTTTTCTGGAGTTGCCTCTCCCTTGGCAGCCAGATCAGCAATCTCAGTGTTAGCTCTTGCCAAAACTGCCACCATCACTTGGGGAGAAGGTAAGGTATTGGTGAAACTCTGAAACCCCTCAACAGTAGTGAGAACAATATTGGCTGCTGCAGGACTAGTAGATACCAGCACGGCGATTATCCTGCTAATCTCAGCAGGCATTTGGATATTGCTGGCCCGTTCCACCAATGCTTTCTCCGTGTCTGTCTTGGGGATAATTTGTCGAATTTCAAGAACTTGAGTAGGTAAAGGTGGTGGAGAAGGGCTGATAACTGGTCTAGGTGAAGGTGTGGTTTGAGCTCTAGCTGTAGGCGCTGGTTTAGGTGAAGGTTTAGCAGTAGGTCCAACAGTAGGTGTATTTTGAGGTTGTTCAACTTGAGCTGGAGCTGTTGCTTCTTGAGTAGGGGCGGTGGTGGCTGTAGAGAATCTGGTAGCAATAGCAGTAGCCAAAGCAGTGATAGTAGCAGTAATGCTGGCAGTAGCAGTTTCAGAGGCTTTAGTTGTTGCTGTAGCAGTGGCTGTGGATGTTTCAGTTTGGGTAGCTGTAGCAGTGGAAGTCTCAGTTGCTGTAGCAGTGCTACTGGCTGTGGCAGTGGCTGTTGCGGTGGAAGTATTGGTGGCTGTGGATGTTTCAGTTTGGGTAGCTGTTGGAGTGGGAGTTCTGGTGGGAGTGGCAGATTCAGTAGAGGTAGGTGTGGGAGGTTGGGGTAGAGTGGGAATAGTGCCTTGGGCCAAAGCTGGGGTAAATGAGCCAAGAAGTGCCAGGACTGCAAGCGAAAGGGCCTTACCTCCTTTTCTGATCCCTGCTCTAATACTCATAGTAAAAGATCTTCTGGCTGCCTGCAAAACAACCTGCTCAGCCTCTGCAACTGCAGCCTCTGCCTCTCTTGTTTGGATTGCTACGGCTTCTTTGTAACACCTGCTCCTTCTGCTGAAGTGGTAGCCTTCCAAAACTTCCAGCATAGCTTGATTTTTCTTAAAGTATTCAGTATCTCTTAAGGCTTCAATATTAAGACTGCCAATTTTAGTGCCAGTTTTAATATCAGAGTCAATTACAATATGCTCTGAGCCAATCTGTTTATTGCTAATCAGCGCTCCAACTAAACCGCCTAGAGAACACCGTTTCCCAACCAAAAAACTTTTATACAACTCCTGAGTTGGTGCCATGGCCAGTAGCTGCACGTCTGCCAGCTTGTATAGAGGAATCTGTTTAGTCGTTTTAACTGGTTCAACTCTTCGGTCAACTCTCTCAAGAACCTCAACCATAGCTGGGAAGTCTAACACTCTAGGTCTCAATAGTCAAGCTTTACGTTACAACCTCGAAGGTTGCTGCCTAAATTCTTCTTCATTGATTCTTACTTGATGGACAGAATGCAGGGAGACTCGGCCAAAAAGCAGCCATGATAATTGTCTGTCAACTGTTGCCTGGGTAGGAAGCTCAGCTCTATTCTGCAATGCCTCTTGTGCTTTTAGAAAAGCCTCACGACATTCTTCTCTCACCGGGTCATTAATAAATTCCTTAATATCGCTGATGCCAATATTTTGGCAGATCCAATGTTGAGGATTATAAATAAATCCAACCCACTCAATATCAGCATGTCTCTTTCCATACAATGTTGGTACGGATAAACTATATCTAAAATGACCTCCTTCTGTGATTGGATTTACTACAACAGGATTTTGGGGTTCTATACTTGTATCTAACCAGGCCAGGGAAACAAATACAAATCTGCTAAGGTTTTTCTTAGCGGCTTCTGCTACTGCTCTAATCACCTTTAAAGCCTGTTCCTCTTTTAACCTCCAACGGTTTTTAAAACTAGCTTCTTCTATTTGTAAAATAGGCGACAGAACTCCCCAGCGGCGAAGCGATGTTAAGCTTAATAAGGGAGTTGGAGTAAAGTGGCAACCTTCTGGTCGGGTTCTCGCAACTTCTAAATTTGGCATAAATGCGAATTATACCAGAAAAAGACCATGGGATTCAAATTTTGCTGGCACATTTTTTAGCACCACTTGACAAGTAGTGCTAGTTTTTGGTATATATTCATTTCAGTATTCTGCCTCTATCTTTTCATATGCCAAAAAATAAAAAAAATACCAGCAACGAGATTTCTATTAAGCCCTTGATGGGTTATGTTTTAGTCAGGCCCTCTGAGGCAGAAAGCAAAACTGCTTCAGGAATTATCCTGCCGGAATCTGCTCAGGAAAAACCAGCCCAGGGAACAGTGATAGCTTGTGGTGATGATATGGTTTTTGAAAATGGTAAAGTTTTAAAATGCCCGGTTGCAGCAGGAGATAAAGTAGTATATAAAAAATGGGGTGGAGATGAGATCAAAATAGGTGGAGTAGAATATAAGCTTGTAAAATTTGATGACTTAATGGCAATATTAACATAAAAATATGGCAAAAATTTTAAAATTTAATTCAGATGCAAGAGAAAAACTGCTGAAGGGTATTAACACCTTAACAGAGGCTGTGGCTACAACTTTGGGTCCTAAAGGCAGAAATGTGGCCCTGGATAAAAAATGGGGAGCTCCAAATGTAGTCCATGATGGGGTCACTGTAGCCAAAGAAATAGATTTAGAAGACCCGTTTGAAAACATGGGAGCCCAGCTTTTAAAGGAGGCAGCCAGTAAAACTGCTGATGTGGCAGGAGATGGTACTACCACTGCTACCATTTTAGCTAAAGCCATTGTGACTGAAGGATTAAGAAACATTCAAGCTGGTTCAAACCCAATGATTTTAAAGCATGGAATTGAAAAAGCAGTAGTAGCTTTAGTAGAAGAGTTGAAAAACATGAGCAAGAAAATCTCCACGACCGATGAAATTGCCCAGGTGGCTACAATTTCTGCAGCAGATAGTCAAATAGGTAATTTGATTGCTGAAAGTTTGCAAAAAGTTGGTAAGGATGGTGTGGTCACAGTTGAGGAAGGGAAAACTTTGGAGATGACTGTAGATTATAAAGAAGGAATGGAATTTGACAAGGGTTTCGTAAGCCCTTATTTTGTGACTGATTCTGATAAGATGGAGGCCTCAATTGAAGATGTCCATATTTTAATTACTGATAAAAAGATTTCTTCAGCTGCTGATTTAGTGCCTTTCCTGGAAAAATTTGTGGCTGTTTCTAAAAACTTGGTTATTATTGCTGATGAGGTGGAAGGTGAAGCTTTAGCCTTATTGGTAGTTAACAAACTTAGGGGTACCTTTAATGTGTTAGCAGTCAAAGCTCCAGGCTTTGGTGACAGAAGAAAAGAAATGCTTGAAGATATTGCTATTTTGACTGGTGGAACAGTTCTGAGTGAAGATACTGGTAAAAAATTCGAATCAATAGAAATGAATGAATTAGGTAGGGCAGGAAGGATAACTTCTGATAAAGATAACACTTTGATTGTAGATGGAAAAGGAGCAAAGAGTAAGATTGAAGGCAGAATTGCTCAAATCAGGAGAGAGCTGGCTGCCTCTGACAGCGAGTTTGATAAGGAGAAGCTTCAGGAAAGACTGGCTAAATTAACTGGGGGAGTAGCAGTGATTAATGTTGGAGCTGCTACAGAGATTGAGCTTAAAGAGAAAAAAGAAAGAGTGATTGATGCAGTAGCTGCTACAAAGGCTGCTATTGAAGAAGGGATTGTAGCTGGCGGGGAGATAGCTTTAATCAGGGCAGCAAAAGCTCTTGATAATATAGCAGTTCAGGGTGAGGAAAAGGTAGGAGTAGAGATTGTCAGGAGAGCTTTGGAACAACCTTTCAGAATGTTGATTAAAAATGCCGGTATGGATGACGGGGTAGCTTTAGCTAAAGTATTAGCAGTTACTGGTAATATGGGGATTGATGTTTTAGATGAGGCAGTTAAAGATTTGGTTAAAGCTGGAATTATTGATCCTTTAAAAGTAGCAAGGATTGCTTTGCAAAACGCTGCGTCAGTGGCTGTGATGGTAATGACAACTGAGGTGCTTATAAGCGACAAGCCAGAGCCTCCTACGCCACCTCCTCCAATGCCTCCTGGCGGCATGGGTGAATATTAATTTCATTTTTTGATGTTATTCTTGTTATATTATTTATAATAATTATAACTTTTATATTGTGCTAAACTTATCTTAATGGCTAAGTTTCATTACAGGGAGTCCCCAACTCAAAAACAGCTGAATGCTTTTAAAAAATACTTATCAGAAGATGAAGAACTGGTTTTAGTTACTAGCCTGTCCCAAGCTTATATCCGTTCAAAATTCATCATCTACCTGCTTTTCCCGGGGTTTCTATTTTTTGGATTGGGATTAGGATTGGGTTGGCTGTTGGGAATAGGTAAAGTTTGGGCCTTAATTTTGGCCCTCTTGGGAATGATCTTTGCAGCTCTTTTAAAAACTATGCATATTTATCATTCCAACCGGTATTTGCTAACCACCAGAAGAGTAATTATTAAACATGGTGTTTTTGGAGTGAAATTATCAACTACACTTTTTGACAAGATTACACACCTAGAGGTTGACCAGTCTATTACAGACAGAATATTGATGCATCATGGATCAATCATTATTAACACTGCAGGCATGAATAAAGGGGAAATCATACTAAAATATGTAGATTATCCTTTAGAATTAAAGAATCTACTTGAAAGATTAATCAACAGAGAAAGAGAGCAATTTGGTTTAAGGGGGGCTACTTTAACAGAAGTTGAAGGCGAGATTATATCCTAGGGATTTCTGGCAGTAATTTCTGCGGATCAATAAATTGACCCTCTAAAGTGATTTCTAAATGGGTATGTGGGCCAGAAGTATTTCCAGTTAATCCTACTTCGCCAAGGATAATTTCAGATGAGACTTTGTCTCCTGTTTTTACAAAAACCCTACCCATGTGGGCATACTTTGACTTAAAACCTTTTTCATGGCTGATGTAAACATAATTGCCTAATCCAAAAATGTCAAAACCTGTTTCTGTAACCACCCCAACAATTATTGGATGAATAGGCATGCCTAATCCTGTGGCAATATCTATCCCCGGGTGATAAGAGGAAAATCTTGTTGTTAAATAACCCGGGTGAGGAAGAATCAGCGGTTTAGAAAAAGAGGTAGAGATAATTTCTCCTTTTTGTTCCTGCGCTTGAGCTAAAACTGCTGATCGCTTAGTTGGTGGAACAGAAAGCGTAGGGTAATATCCTGCTAGAGTAAAGAAAATACCAAAAATTATAGTAAGCCAAATAACCTTTTGTCGTTGCAAATTAAATCCTTTTGCAGACGGTTTCGGATAAGTTTGTATACTAGCATATTCAGGATCAAAAGTAAATCTCATTACAATTAAGATACAAAGAATGTATAATTATTTATGCATGAAAAAGACACTTTTCTTATTACTGGTTTTATTATCTATTCTGGTTATACTTATCAGATATAGCTCTAAAGCAGAAGAGATTTTATTTGGTGTTAAACAAAAAAGTGGGATTTCCATTTTTTCCATTCCAGATCAGGCTACAGTTTTAATAGATAATAAGGAAGTAGGTAAGACCCCGTTTGAGGATAAAAATTTAGAAGTAAAACAATATACTATCAAACTGGAAAAAGAGGGAGTTTCATGGCAAGGTAATATTAAATTAAATTCTGGTACAGTGACCATTATTAACCGTGATTTAGCACAGAATCAGGCATCTTCGTCAGGAGAGATCTTAACTTTAAATAAAGGTAGGGGAATCACAGTAGTTTCAAACCCTCAACAGTCAGAAGTTGAGATAGATGGAAAAAGTTATGGTATAACACCAATAAGTATAAATTTAAACACCGGAGAGCACTCAATCTTAGTTTCTCACCCAAACTATCTTAAACGCAGTATCAAAGCTAGTATGCCCCCAGAGTATAATTTAACAGTATCAGTTGATTTAGCTTTATCTGAGGTTGATCTTACAACAGTGTCTGCTCCGGTGATAACTCAAACCCCGGAAGTTCTTGTTAAACAAACCCCTACTGGGTTTTTAAGGGTTAGGGATCAAGCCTCTTTAAATGGAAAAGAGATTACCAAAATCAATACAGGAGAGAAGTTAGTGCTGCTTGAAGAATCAGCAGGTTGGGATAGGGTCAGGCTGCCTGACGGAAAAGAAGGTTTTGTCTCCTCCGCCTACGTTGAAAAAGTGGAAAAACAAACCAACTAATTAAAACTATTGGGTGAAGCTTTTGATAATCCTTTAACTACGCTTTCTATGAAATCTTCACTGTATTTGTCAGTCCTGGCCAACTCCATTTTTATATGCCCTAAAGAGACAGGTTCAAATTCTTCAAATTTTACTTCTTCTGTAAAATATTTTCTTAACAAATTTCTAATAAATTCAGAACGGGTAGCAAAACCATGCTTTTTTGTTTCTAAATCCACCCTTTTGACTATTTGATCTGGTAAAGATATAATAATTTAGTCTGCCTAATTAAAATGAGCTCAAATCCAGATCGCAGACCTGAATTACCTTCCTGGTCAAAACAATACCTAGATGATATAGCCTCAGTTGATACAACTTTTGCAGATGCGGGGAGAAAGCTAGTTGATTTATTACCCAGACGTTTTGAAAGGTATCCTGCCTCCTTTAGGGTACAAAGAGGAAGAAAGGTATCAGCTATGGAAGGTTCTTCTTTGTTTAGGCGGGCCTGGATTGAAATGACCGCTAATGCTAGTGAGGTTGTATCTGCTCCGGAGGCAATGCAAAGATTCTTTCCAGATTTAGGAGTACAGGAGGGTGATGAAATAGCCATTGGACTGTTGATAGCCAAAAGGAGTTGGAGAGCTGAGCCGCAAAAATATGCAGAGAATGTATATGAGGTGACATTAATGCCAGTGACTTATAGACCTGATCTTCTGGGGGTAGAATTTAACTGTGCTCGACAACTGTGGTTTCTAAAATCTGGTACTCCTGTAGATAGAACTGAAGCAGCATTGATGCATGAGAATGAACGACTGCGTGGAATAGATAAAGTTTATTATCTTCTTAGAGATGGTATGGTTTATGGTAGTCAGGAGATTGGCACTCATGGTGGTGCTACTAGGTTTCTGCATAAAGAGCATCCTTATCTTGCAGCTATTCATAGAGGTGCAGCAGATTGGATAACTGCCCTTGTTGATTCAAAAATGGATAACTATCCCTGGGAATAGTGATCGGCTTACTCTTGCTGCTGCTTACTTTAATCAACTTGATCAGGATGGAACAAATCTGGTTTTGGGAAATCTGGTTGGAGTGGTGTTAGCTTTTGGTACAGGGGTATGGAAAGTTCACTCACTGGGAAGAAGAGGGCTTAATTACATAAAAGATTGAAGGAAAACCTTCTTCAGAGATTGCCCTGGTTAACTAATTGTTTATGCCTCAATATTAATTATTTTTTGTTTGGAGGTGTAGCCTGAGACCAGGGAGACAGAGGAAATTGGGACTTGAAAATATTCTGCCAGTGTTTTAAGAATTGCCTGGTTGGCCCTGCCTTGAATAGGGGGTTCTTACCCCATACATTAATACGATCGTCCACATTTATGTCCATTCAGGCTCCTAAGTAATAGATAATTCCTATAACCAAAATTGTCCAGATGATAACAGTGACAAGCAAGGGTTTGTCAGAAAGCAAGACTCTTTCCGGGGATTCGCCTTCTTTTTTCTCGTAGATAATATATAAGTATCTCATTACCGCATAAATAACGATAGGTACAGTAGCCATTAAATATTTTGCTTCAGAAAAAGGTAATTCAAACCCTCCCAAGAGATTGTTAATAGCCCGGCGGGCTTGAATAGGGGGTTGTAAAAAAGCAAAAAAAGCATAAGTTAACCAGGCAGAAGTAGCAAACATGCCTGTTAGGCTGTCCAATAGATTTTCCGGATAATGAAGTAAAGTTTCCCGGTGGGCTGGTGCTTGTCCCTCCATTAGAGTTCTCTCAGACCTTCTCTTTCCAATAGCAAGGAAAAGAGCAAAAGATGTCACTGATAATAAAAACCAGACATTTAAGTGGGCATCTATGACCCAAACTCCGCCGTAGACCCGTAAAACAAATCCGGCAGCAATTACTAAAACATCAAGCAGGATAATTTGTTTTAAGTAAGATGAATAAAAAAGCTGCAAAATTAAATAGCTAAGCGAGGCAAAGAAAAAAGCAGGAGAAAGTCTATATGCCAGAGGCAAAGAGATGATGATTGAAAACAGTGCCAGCGTTAAAGCTAAAGGCAGGGGAATTAATCCCGAAGCAATCGGCCGCTTCTTTTTAAACGGGTGTAACTTATCCCTTTCAATATCAAAAATATCATTTAAAAGATAGGTAGCTGATGAAAAAACGCAAAACAGTAAAAAGGCTTCAAGGCTTTTAAGTTGGTTTGTTGGATCAAGTAGTGTTCCGGAAAAGATTAATGCTGCAAAAACAGCAAAGTTTTTTATCCATTGTCTGGGTCTGATTGCTTTGATAAACCCCCAAAGAAATTTAGCCATAAAATAGTTCCTAATAATATTCCTGCTATTAAACTGGCTGCAAATAATTTATCCTGCGAGGATAAATTTAGTGCAACTGCCCCTAAGATAACAGATCCTAAAATGTAAAACAAGGAGATTTGCTGATGTGTAAAGCCTTTTTCTAAAAGTTTGTGATGCAGATGACCTCTGTCTCCCCAAACAGGTGATTTACCCTGCAAAATTCTTCTAAAAAAAGTATAAGCAAAATCAGTAGCTGGGATTAAAAGGACTAATCCAAGTGTGGCTAGTTTTGCCCCTGATAAAATGGCCAGAACCGCTAACATAAATCCTAAAATTGTTGAACCAGAGAATCCAGGGAAAATTTTGGCTGGATGCCAGTTAAAAATTAACAAACCAAAAGCGCTTCCTGCAGTGATAAACGAGAGTTTGGCAATATTTTCTTGCGATAAATCTTGCTGGGTAGTCAGTTTTAAAGAGAGCAGTCCTAAAGTGATGGCTGAAACTGTTACGATTCCAGGCATTTGTCCATCAACTCCTTTTGACCAATTAATCATATTCATTACCCAAACAATCCAAAAGACCGCTAAGATACTTGGTAAGAATTCGATTATATCAAGATGAAGAATACCTCCTAAAGGATTAGTAATAAAATTTATCCCAACTCCGCTTATGACTATTGCTAGGGCTGCAAAGAATTGGCTTACTAATCTAATGTATGGGGATAAGTTCTGAAATTTATCATCCATTATGCCGATTATAATAAGAATAATTAAACCAATTAGTATTCCAACTGTCTCCTTTTCAAAAGGAGTGAAGATCAGGATAGTAAGAAAAAGTGCGGTGAAAATTGGTAAACCTCCAATTCTTGGGACAATACGGTTTTGTATATGAGCTGGATGAGGTCTTAATTTTGGATTATCTACTAGATTAAATTTCTTGGCAAGTTTAATAGTAGGAGGAATTATTAAAACTGTGATAATAAAAGAAATAGTGGCAGGTAGAAAAAAATCCATTTTTTAGATAAAAATTAATATTATTTTTAGAAATGTAATAGTTAATATTAGGCAAACTAGGATTGAAGAAAAAAGTAAAATTCTTTTGAAAAATATTTGAGAGGTATGAAGTTGCCAGGAAATAATTACATTACAGAGTGTGACTAAAATAATAATGGCAGGAATAATCAGTAATTGCTGGCTATTAGCAAGCTGTTTTTCCCCCCAAGGAAGTGAGTAAAAAAGAGGTAGCCTAGGAGGTAAAAACTTACTAAAAACTTCAATAAATAAAGTAATCAGTAAAGCTAAAAAAAAGGGGGTAAAATATAGCCAATAATTCATCCTAAATTTTAACATACTAAACCTTTTCTAGTAATCGAGCTTTGTTAGTTACTCTAAACTCCAATTTTTTACCAAACATCAAAGAAGTTTGAGCATCTATTGCTGGAAGGGATGAAATAGTAATTAAGATAATAGGTACTAATAACCACTGGATATAAGACCATATTTTTTTGAAAGAGGACCAACTTGATGGTCTTTTCGGGACTATTTTTTCATGGACAAAAATAGTGGCAAATAATCCAAAAAATGCGATAGTTAATATCCAGGAAGAGATAATCGGCAAGTTTATAGACAGTACAGATGTCCTAAAATTTGGGTTGACCAAGGGAATAAACAAACTGCCGAATGTCACAAACAAAGCTAAAAACCCCCATTTTAAATCACCCCAAATTTTGAAAAGCACCTTATCTGTTTTATCCCAAAAGTCTATTTCGTTAGTGAAGTATTGTCTGATGATATAAGGGATATGTTCTACCCCATATGCCCACCTTTTGATTTGAAAGTATTGGTTTTGGAAAGTCTTAAGTAGAGTAGTGTCTTGAACAGCATCGCCGGAAATAGGTAAGTAATGAGGAATGACTTTATAATCACCATTAAAATGAAAATAGGCTTTCCAATAAAAACCATTATCATCGTTAACTTTATCAGGTATCCAACCGCCAATATCTAAAAGCGCTTTTAAAGAGATAGACATAGAGGAATAATTCATGTATTTATCAGAACCTACCATTTCAGCTAGTTGCCAAAAAGATGTTCCTGATGCCATTAATCTCATTGGCGCAGGAGTTTGCCAGTAATTATTATGGTATAAGAATACTCCAGTAAACGAACGTTTATCTCGGGTAATATCAGGTTCTGATAGATATTTATATAATGCACCTGATAAAAATTGTGGATGTATAACAAAATCAGCATCCAGGGTTGTGACAAAAATATCTTCGAGTTTGATACCTTCTTTCTGAAGTTGGGGAACAATCTGTTTAATCATCCAGTTTTTGTTCGAACCTTGGCCTGGTACCTCTCCAGGTAGATCAAAAGGATGAATAGTTGTAAAAACGCCTGCTAATTGACCTTTAATCTTTTGTAAATAATCAGTTGTTTGGGAAATCTTCTCAGGGTCGTCTCTTTCTTCAAATCCAACTGCCAAAAAGATTCTATCTTTAGGATAAGTTGATTTTAAAATAGCATCAAATGTTGGAGCAAGAATATAAAGAGCTTCTTTAAAAGTGGGAATTAATACTAAGTGATAAAACTTTTGATAATCTTTTGGGAAATCTTTTTTTAATAAGTTTGACCAATTTTGTTTTTTGGTGTGTTCCATTTTTCGGAATCCAATTAAAATGAATATACCAATCCTTAAGGCGGAAAGTAACCAGTAAACATCTGCAATTAAGATTAAATAAGCAACAGCATAAGGTAAAGTAAATGCTAACCAAATCGGAGAGGTCAAGGCAAGCCAGGTTATACTACCAGGTAGAATTTCCAAAATTCTCTCAAAAGCACTTTCATGCTTTATGACAAATTCCCGTTCTACTCTTTCAAAAAGAATAAAACGTTGAGATAAAAGATGATGCAATATTAGGCCAAGACCTGATCCAATCAAGAAAAAAGAGGTTAGAATATTAAGGCTTTCGCCCAAAATATTACGGCCAAAAAGCCCTATCATTAATCCTGATAGCGCTAAAATCATCCCTCCAATACTATAACGAAGACTTTTAGTCAGACGTGACAGGATTTCAGATAGATAAAAAAATGACAAGAAACCAATAAAAAAGACCAGGATAATTCGCATAAACTTTTATCTTAAATTGAATAATATTTTAACATTTTTACTAGTTTGGTGGGCTACTTCTTCTAAAGAAACTCCTTTAATATCAGCAACTAATTGGGCGACTTCTAAGACATTGGCTGGTTCATTCCTTTGGCCTCTTTTTGACTGGGGAGATAAAAAAGGTGAGTCTGTTTCTAAAATAATTTTTTCTAAAGGTAATGTTTTGGCTGCTTGCCTTAAGTATTCATTTTTAGGATAAGTGATATTGGCTGCAAAAGAAACCAGGAAATTAGTATTATGTATTATGTATTTAGTATTATGGGGGAGACCAGAATAACAATGGTAAACACCATACCAATCTTTAGTCATCCCCAAAACTTCATCCCAAGCTTCCCTGCAATGAACTATTAATGGCAGCTTTAACTTTTTTGCCAAATCAATCTGAGCTTGGAAAAGCTGCCTCTGCAACTTCTTGGCTTGATTTTTTGATATAGGAGAGGGCAGTAATCCTGCATGATCAAATAAATAATCTAATCCACACTCCCCAACAGCAACTACTTTAGCTGAGTTATTTTGATATATTTGTTTTAATCTCTCTATGTCCCTATGTATGGATTCAGTGGAATTAGAAAAATAATTTACAGAGTCATGTGGATGGATACCAATAGTAGAATAAAATTTAATTTTTTCTGATTCTAGCTCTACTGCTGCTTGTGATAATTTAATATCAACTCCACTATTAATAATAGTGGTAACCCCAGCCTTAATAGAGCGTTTGATAACTTGATCAAAGTCTTCTTTAAAGCTATCCCAGTATAGATGAGCATGTGTATCAATTAACATTTTTAATCCCTAATCCTTCTAATCCTCCTAATTCCTCTAATACTTAAATTCTGGGAAATAGCGGAGATGAAGATTTAATTTGTCCTGAAAATTGTTTTAATATTTTTTGGGCAGTTTCAGGCATAAAAGGCTGCAGGTTAAATCCAATAGCCTGAATTCTTTTCACCAGGTCTTGCAGAACTTCCCTTAATTTATCACCGGAAGCCTGCCAAGGTTTTTCCTGGTTAATTTTTTTATCTGTTTGGGTAATCAACTGCCAGATTACAAATATAGCTTCATTAAATTTAAACTCCCCCATGAACTTTTCCAAATCAGCACACCAGATATTAGAGTTTTGATCTGCTTCAATATTGTTTTTCTCACAAAGCTTGGCAACTCTGGCCACTAAATTTCCCAATCCATTAGCCAAATTAGCATTATAACTTTGGTGAATTCCTTCTATTGTTATATCACTATCTTCAAAAGTATTTAGATCATGGGCGATAAAGAAGCGTACAGCGTCTGTTCCATACTTGTTTACTAATTCAAAGGGGTCTATCACATTTCCTAAGCTCTTGCTCATTTTTTGACCATTATTAGTAATAAACCCATGTATAATTATCTGTTTAGAATTTGGTAATCCTGCAGACATTAACATTGCTTGCCACATTGCTGATTGTTGTCTTAAATTATCTTTGCCAGCCATTTGCACGACTGGCCAGAAATCATTAAATGTTTTCTCGTCATCAGGCCAGCCCAGAGTGGAAATATAGCTTACAAGCGCGTCGAACCAAACATAGAAAACATGTTTTGGATCACTTGGAACATCGACTCCCCATGGTAATTTTTCTTTAAGCCTGGAAATACTGAAATCCTGTAAACCAGAAGAAACAAATTCCTTAATTTCTTTTAAGCGAAAATCCGGTGATACAAATTGAGGATTTTTTTCATATAGATCCAGAAGACGTTTTTGGTATTTGGAAAATTTAAAAAAATAATTTTCTTCTTCTATTATTTCTATTTCTAAATTTGGATGTATTGGGCATTTGTTATTTTGTAATTCCGATTCAGTTTTTTCTAATTCACAACCAATACAATATTTAACTTTATAATTCTTTTTATAAATATCACCATTGTTAAAACACCTCCTCCAAAATTCTTGTGCAGCTTTTTTATGCTGTGAACTACTAGTTCTTAAAAAATTTGTATAACTTAAATTTAAAGCCTGTTTAAGTCCATCGAACTTAGCTGCATATTCATCAACGTAATCTTGAGAATTCTTTCCTTGTTTTAATGCGGCTCTATAAATTTTTATACCATGTTCATCTGTGCCGGTATTAAAAATAACTTCATCACCGATTAATCTATGATACCTAGCAACAATATCTGCCTGTACTATTTCCATAGCAAAGCCATAATGCGGTTCGGCATTAACATAAGGTAAAGTGCTAGTTATGTAATATTTATTCATGATTTTTTCTTAAGTCTTGTAAGTTTAGGGATTTTTGGCCATTTAGTCAAACTGCCCCCTTTCTTTTTCTTAAAGTAGCTTATCAGTAAATACATAATAATTATGATTAAAATACCTGTAACTGCATTGAGTGAATCCAGGGATTTGAGAATAAGTAAAAAAATTAAACCCAAAGATATAGAACCGGAAACAAAAATATTTTTTAGGAAAATATTAAAAGTGAAAGTAATAGCTACAAATAATGGGATAAATAAGGCCAGTAATTGAATAATATTAGCTTGGCTTAGAGTCTCAGGATAAGGAATTTTGATAATAGCCAGGGTAAAAGCCCCCCAGCAAATCAGAGCAGAAATAATTTTTAGTAACATGAGACCATTGTAGCTTAAATACCTATTAGTTCAAAAGTGGAACCCATAGAATTTTTAGACACCTCAATCCTGACCGGGAATTCTTCTTTAAGTTCCTCAATATGGGTGATAACCAAAATTTTTTCAAAATCATCTTTAATGGTATCTATGGCTTCAACCAGCTTTGCCCTGCCTGGTGTATCTTGTGAGCCAAACCCTTCATCAATTACTAAAAACTGCAGTTTGGCCCCAGCCCTGTGAGTTAATAATTTAGAGATAGCCAGCCTGATAGCAAAATTTACCCTGAAAGCCTCGCCGCCACTATATAGCTCATAAGCTCTTTCTCCCATCTCATCAGAAATAATAATATCCAAAGTCTCCACAATCCCTTTTTCTCCGCCAGCTATTTTAGTCTTGGCTTCTCTTTGAGTCTGCAAAGTAACTTTCATTCTGTCTTCTGTCAATCTTCCTAACAACTGATTTGTCTCCTCCTCAATTTCCGGAATTGCTGCTTCAATAATCATTGCCTGGATGCCTTTTTTGCCAAAAGCCAAAGATAACTCCTCAAAAATCTCTTTTTCCTTTTGTAAATTATGTTTATCTGCCTGTTTTTGGCTAGCCAATTTTTCCAGTTGCTCAGATTGGGAAACTAATTGCTTAGCTTCACCAACAATGCTGCTTAACTCTAATGCTTTCCGAGATAATTCCATCTTAACAGCTTCCTTAGAGAATAATTTTTTTTGGACTTCTTTTAATTTATTTTCTAATCCTTCTAATCCTTCTAATTCCTTTTGCCCGTCTTTTAAGTGTTGATCTTTGCTGTCGTAGATCCTCTTTAAATCCAGGATAGCTTCTTGGTGGGTTTTGACCCCGATCTCTGCCTGTTGAAGTTTGATATATAGATTTTGATATTTATCTAACTGAAAGATTTGATCCTTGATTTGGGGATAGTGTTTTGTCTGGTTGTCTAAAATCTTAACCTGTTTTTCTAAATCACTAGCTTGAATCTGCTCAGGTAATACGACAGATTGGTATTTTTGTGATTTTTCCTGCAACTCTGTAATTCGAAGCTCATTTTTATCTATAGATGCTTTATTTTTAGATGAAATTTGCTCATTTCTATCTTTACCGATTGTTTGGTTACAAGTAGGGCAAGTATTTTTGTGGGATTTCAGATGATTGTTTTGGTTTTGTAATTGTTCGTTCTCAGTTTCTAATTTTTTTATTTCTATTTCTAAGTTTTTGATAGTGATCTGTCTTTTTTCTTCTCTGCTGATTAAAATTTTTTGGACGGCTGCCAGTTCGTCCCTAACCTTTAAAAGGCTCGACCGTTTTATCTCTAATTCACTCTTTTCCTGCTCAAGTCTTTGCAACTTTTGATAATTGGTTTCTATCACTTGTTTTTGTTCTAAGACGTCTTGAAATTCCTGTTTTGCCTTTTCTTTAAGGGAAATTTGTAAATTAGTATCTTCCAACTCTTTTTTTACTTTCTCTATTTGGATCCTTTTTTCTGCAAAAGATTTAACAGTAGAATATATAGTTTGATGTTCCTCTTGGATAGTTTTAATTAATCTTTCAACTTCTAGAAGCTCTGCTTCCACTTTTTTTGCCTCTGTTTCTTTTAAGAATAAGGATTTTTCTCTTTCTTCTTTCTGAGAAAGCTCTGCTTCAATTTCCAGCAGCTGATAATCTAAAAGTTGTAATTTGGTTTGAGACTCTTTTGCTTTTTCTTTAGCCTTTTCTTCTAACTTATCATAATGGTCCAATCCTAAAATGTCTGCTAGGATTCTTTTTCGGTCAGTTGGTCCTTTAGTAGTAAATTCATCTGCATGTCCTTGCCTAAGGTAAGAGGAATTGGTAAAAGTTTCAAAAGTTAAATGTAGGGTTTGGATGATTTTCTCTTGGGTTGTTTTGATAGTGCCTTCAGTCAAGTTATGAGAGTTTGACCATAACTCCAGACTAGTTGAACCACCACCTTTTTTGGAACGTTTTCGTTTGACAGTGTATGTATGGGTGTCCAGTTTAAAGGAAAATTCAACCTGCATACTGTCTTTTCCAAGATGTATTAGAGAATCTGCAGAATCTCCAGCCCGAGAAGTGCCCCAGACACACCAGGTAATGGCATCCAAAAGAGAGGATTTACCGGCTCCGTTAAGGCCTGAAATAGCAGCCAGTTTAAATTTGGTAAAGTCCAACTCCGGAGGGTTTTCCCCATATGATGTGAAATTGGATAGTTTAAGTTTAGTAGGTATCATATTAACTATCTAACAGCTGGGCAGCGTATTTTTCCAACTCTTTTTGTTTTTGAAGAGGGTATTTTTTAAACTCAAAATATTTTCTTAAAGCCATAACTGGTGTTAAAGTTTCCACTTCTTTCCCTCCATCAAACTTCACCCTTTCTACTCTTTCCACATTTCTGGAAATACCGGCAATCAGGTGAGAGGCGGATAAAGCTTTTTTAATTTTGTCCATATGGATTTCTTTATTACAATCAGCAGGGATGTTTATAATCAGCCTGACTATCTTGTCTTTAATATCATAATTTTGAATTTCTTCCAGAATGGTTTGAGTAGGGTTTTCTTGTCCGTTTTTTAAATTAACGATAATGGTTAAAAATTTTCTGGCATTGGTAGGGATAAATTGAAAAGAGGCGGTAAAACCGTCATTGCGAGGAGTCGCCGTAGACGAGGACGTGGCAATCTTATTATTGGAGGTGGAAGATTGCTTCGCTGTCGCTCGCAATGACAAAGAGGGACTTATTTCCACAAGGCATATGCCTTTTTCTTCCTTTTCTTCTCCGAAATCAATCCTTTGGGGAGAGCCGCAGTAAACAACCAAAGGGTTTTTTGATAAAACTTGATGTTTGTGGATATGGCCTAAAGCCGCATAAGATATTCTTTTATCCTGTAAAAGAGGCAGGGGAATAGTCACATCATTTGCAATTGCCAGGCCTTTTTCAGACCCATATGTTGCTCCTTCTACTTCAGCATGTGATAAAAGTATAGCAGGAGAGGAAGGTTTGATTTTGTCATACTGCAGTTGCAGTTTATCCCCGATTGTTTTGTAGTCATTTTTATGCAGCCAGGGAAGAGTGATAATTTGTAAGGAGCCTGATTTAGTGGAGATTTCTAAGTACTCAGGTTTTCTTGATACCAAAACATTTTCTATTTCCAAAGCAGAATATATATCCAAAGTATTAGCTTTGCCGTCAGCATTAGGAGTATCGTGGTTTCCCACGACCAATATTACCGGGATTTTTTTGGCTAGTTTTTTAATTCTTTCACCAAAACCTCTTTGCTGGGTAGGGTTTGGGTCACGGGTTTTATAAGCATCTCCAGCAAAAATAACAGCATCAACATCTTCTGTAAAAGCAGTTTCAACAATAAAATCAAAAGTTTTAAAAAAGTCCAAAAGTCTTGAGGATAATCCTGTTTCAGGATCCAATTTAGCATAATTTTCCATCCCAATATGAAGATCAGAAAAATGAAGAAGTTTCATCAAAGGGATTATATCATGGTAAAATGTGGGGCATGTTTGTAACCAGATTAAAAAATATCAGGGAAAATCTTAAAGAAAGAAAATTAGATGCAGTTTTTATTTCCTCTGTTTCTAATATTACTTATCTGACAGGTTATGCTAATTTTTCAAAGGAAGAAAGAGAAGCCTACTTAATAATAGGAAATAATCTTCAATATATTATTACTGATGGCAGATATACCCATGCCATAAAAAAACAAGTGCCACATTTTGAACTTTTTGAAAGAAGTCATCAAACACCAACGGAACAGTTGTTTAAAAAGCTAAAAAATCAAATTAAAATTTTAGGAATAGAGGAGGATAATTTAACTGTACTAGAGGCAAAATTAGTAAAAAAGCATTTTAAAACCACAAAACATTTTAAATTAAATAGGAGCATAAAAACTCCTGATGAAATAAAGAAAATAAAAAAGGCTTGTAAGATAGGGGATTTGGCTTTTGAGTATATTTTAAAACAGATTAAAATAGGTGTAACTGAAAAAGAAATTGCTAATAAATTGGAGGATTTTATTAAAGGGCAAGGAGGAGAGTTTTCTTTTCCAGCTATAGTTGCTTTTGGTAAAAATTCTGCTATACCGCATCATCAAACTGGACAAACTGTTTTGGGTCTTTCGACCCATTCGACTGTCGCTCAGGGTCGCACTGAGCTTGTCGAACGTGCGACTCGCTCCGCGGTTCGACTGAGCTCACCGTCGAAGTCTCGCTCAGGACGAGAAGGACTAATCGTCCTTCTCGATTTCGGAGTAAAATGGGAAAATTATTGTTCTGATATGACCAGGACTGTATTTTTTGGAAAACCTATCAGGAAACAACAGGAAATGTACGAGGTAGCTTTAGAAGCACAAAAGAAAGCAGTAGACTATATTAATTCTACTAAGCAAGTGCAGTCAGCAGATGTAGACAAAGTAGCCAGGGATTATATTAAGTCTAAGGGTTATCCGAATTTACCTCACTCCTTAGGTCATGGGATAGGACTTGAAGTTCATGAACATCCTTCCCTTTCACCCAAAAGCAAGGAAGTTTTAAAGACAGGAATGGTTTTTTCCATAGAGCCTGGGATTTATATTCCTATGTTTGGTGGGGTCAGAATAGAGGATTTGTATACAATTAGAAACGAGAGACTTGAGCAGATTACAAAAGCCGTACCAATTGCTTGTACGATCGTACACTAAAATGTTTGTTTGTACAACCAAAAATCCCCCTCTTTTTTAAATGGTCTCCAGTTTGGGAAATGATAAGTTTGGGTAATTACTATAGCACCTTTTTTTAATTCCTTTTTAAGCTTTTCCTCCAGTTTCTTAACACCTTTATGAAGCAGGTAAATATAAATAATATCAGCATCTTTATAGGATTTGGAAAATAAATTTCCATGATAGAACTTTACGTTGATACCTGGAAGGTGTAAAGCTAATTGTTTGGAATATAAAATCCTAATCCAGGATTGTTCTATGCCAACGGCATAAGCACCCAGTTTGGCAGCAGCAAGGACAACCCTGCCATCACCAGATCCTAGCTCATAAAATCTTTTTCCTTTTTTAACTCCGGCAAGCTTGAGGATTTTTCTGATATGATCCATTTTGGTGGGTACAAAGGGTGCATCAGAGCCAGCAAACCAGGATAGGGATATAATGCAGCCTATCAAAATACCTCCGGAGATGATTAGTGTAGTGTCCATATTAGAATTGATTAATGATTTAAGATTAAAGATTTAAGAATATTCATAAATCATAAATCGTGAATCATAAATCTATTTTCCAAGTAATTTTAACAGAAAGACTTTTAGTGGTGTTAATTTATCTATTAAAGTAAACATCCAGTAAAGTGGCCAGTCAAAGACTAAATCATAAGTGCCGATATATTCTATGAGTTTTCCTCCGAAACCAGCTTTAAATCTATGAAATCCATACCAGGGATCTTTGGAATTAGCATCAGGTCCCAAAGCTCCCCACATATCAAACTTTTTAAGCTTCAGCTTTTTACCTAAAGTTATAGCTTCCCAGGCTATCAAGTTACTGGCCATTACTTCCGGATGGTTTTTGTTAGATCCGCCATAAGGGTAATAAAGGGTGTCTTTGAAATTCAAAAGCATCCAGGCAGTTAAAGGCTCGTTTTTGTATGAGGCAATCAGTAATCTGGCCATTCCTGTTTTTTTTAAAGTTTCCCAAACCTTTTGGTGATAATACTCATTATGTCCATGGTAACCTTGCCTTTTAGTTGTTTCAAAATATAATTTTAAATAAATCTTAAAAGCTTCATCATCAGTTTTTTCTTCAACTTTTACTTCATGTTTTTGAGCTAGTTTAATATTGTATCTGGTTTTTGAATGCATGTTTTTTAAAATTTGCTCTTCTGATTGTGTTAGATCCAAAACAAAATTATATTTAGTAAATAATGGTTTTGGAGAAGGAATAAAACTTTTATCTACTAATTTGTCATTACGAGGTACGTTCATGTCAACTGAACGTACTGTGGCAATCTTATTAGTTAAGGTAGAAGATTGCTTCGCTTCGCTCGCAATGACGGGGATATTAGGTTCCAGCTTGATAAAAGCGCAATTATGTTTTCTGCCAATCTTTTCCAAAGCCTCAGCTAGTTGCGAATCAGAAGCAGGGCCTTTTGGTAAATAGCCGGCATATTTGTTAGTAAAAGGTATTTTGTGCAAAGTCAGTTGAAAAGCTGCAGTAAGTTGGTTAGCTTCAAAAAGCCCATATCTTAAAACCGGTAACCCTAATGATTTTCTAAATTCTCCCCACTCCCATGACTGGATAACATGAGTAACTAATTTGTTGTATTGAGATTTTTGTTTGTCAGCTATTGGCCTTAAATCCATCGACCCATTATACTAAAAAATCTGGATTTTAGCTTTATTTTTGAGTTCTTGGAATTTCTGGGAAAAAATCTGGGAAAGTTTTTGGCTTTTTAGACTGTCATATGCTTCTTTTTCCTGGGCAGCAGATTCTGTGGCTTGTAAACTTTGTCTGTTGTTTTCTAAAAACTTGGTAACTTCTTCAGCAGATACTGTAGCTTCTTTCTCATACATTTTGGTAATAGCTAGTTGTACTCTAATTTGATCTTTCAAGGAGGCTCTGGTTTGTCCTTGCTGAGAAAGCAGGGTATCTAAGGTGCTTTTACCTCCAACATTTGTTTCAAGTTCTGCTATCCTTTTATCTATATCTTGTTCAATTGGGATAGCCATGTTTTTGCCGGCTTCAGACAGGATAATCTTTTCATTAATTAATTGGTTTAATGTTTGGGTCCTGAATTGTTGGTTTAATTTGCTTTGCAACTCTAAATTAGTGATAGGTGCTCCATTAACAGAGGCTGCCACAAACCAACCTTTTTTAAAAATAGCTAAAAGTAAAATTCCAACCGCCAGAAGAATAAGGTAAAAAGTTTTACTTGATCTAAAATGAGCAATAGTTTCAGGTATAGTATTAAGAAAATTATTTAATTTTCCACCGGGAAAACTAATTAAGTTTTGAATTTTAACTTTTGAATTTTGAGCTTTTTTCACCATTGGCCGATAATAACAGAATGAATTGTATTTTAGCAATAGTTAATTTATTATGTAATTATGCAAAAAGGTTTTGCCCAGCTTTTAATGATTTCTGTAGTATTAACGATATTGGCCAGTGGTGGAGTGTATTGGATATTACGAAATAAACAGCCAAAAAATATAAATCAGCCAGATATAAAAAAGACTATCTTACCAATACAAAAAAACGTCTTAAGCTTAAAATCTGTCGAAAAAAATAAAGAGCAAACGTATCAGAATAAGCAACTGGGTTTTCAGTTAACTTATCCTAATGAGGATTTAACTGTAAAAGAAGATTCTGAAGAAGAATATAACAAAAGAGGTAATGGGGATTTTAGAAAGAATTTTAAAGGATATGTGGGGTATGAGCCAGGGAAATTATTAGGAGCTGTAGTAGTTTTAGAAAAAGACCAAAACTTTGATAAAAGCCCTATTTCTGTCTGGGTATTTGACAACCCAAATGGTTTAACCGTAGAAAGTTGGTTTGATAAATATTGGTATTACCCTTTTCTTTGGGGAGTATTTGACTTTGAATCAAAGGGACATGTAGCTTTGGATAAAGAGGCAACAATAAGCGGGAAGATTGCCAAATATAAAATTGTTACTTATCAGCCAAATACCCCTAAATATCTTTATATATCAAATAATGGCAAGATGTATTTATTTAGAATAATAGACGAAAGCGGAGATAAAATTTTAGAAAGTTTTAAATTCTCAGAGATGCTATAATACTCATCTAATGATAGATAATAATTTGACTAAGCAAATTAACACAGCTTTATCCAAGGAGCCGAAAATAAAACTGGCCTATGTTTTAGGTTCGGCAGTTAGTGGTAGAGTAAAAAAGGAGAGCGATTTTGATTTAGCTGTGGTGATAGATGATGTATCCAGACTAGACCATAAGGATGTTTATAATCTAATTTCCCATATTAGTTTTCCTAAGGATTTGGATTTGTCTGTAGTTGATAAAAGATCTTCCCCAATATTTTTGTTTCAAGTTATAAGTACCGGAAAATGTATTTATCAGAAATCAGAACAGGCTAAGGTTTATTTTGAAGTATTCGCTGCTAGGAATTATTACGATAGCGCTCACATTAGAAAAATATACTATTCTTATTTGAAAGATAAATTCGCTTATGCCGGTTAATAAATCTTTAATTGCCAAAAAACTGGATTTTCTGAACGAACAAACCCAAAAAATTGAGAACATGGATTTTAGTGAAGAAACTTTTGTGGAAAACCCTGATATTCATGATTTGGTGGTTTTCCGTTTGCAGCAGGGAGTTGAAACTTGCATTGATATTGCAGCCCATACTATTGCCGGGCTTAATGTATCTGAAAAAGAGACAGCAAAAGATGCCTTTAGCTTTTTAGGAGAAAAAGGAATTATATCAAAAGAGCTAGCTTTTGAAATGGGTCAGGCAGCAGATTTTAGAAATAGAGTTGTACACGGCTATAATGATTTCGACTTCCATCTTCTTTTTAAAGATTATAAAGAGGACTTAAAAGATCTCCGTCAATTTGGGGCTGAAATTTTAAAATATTTAGAGAGATTATAATAAATATATATCCACAAATCTGGCTGATCAGTTCATCATCTAATAAATTCTTCAAGCACTTTTCGTGTTATTCCTGCTTGTTTTAAGATACTGTTAAAAGTCCCGATGGCTATTTCTTTGTGATTAGGAACGATCACTGTAGAAGATTTTTCTCCCTCTTTTTTATGCAGTTTAATATGACTGCCTTTCTGACTAATAACCTCAAAATTTGCTCTTTGTAAAGCATGAATGATGACTCTGGCAGAATATAGTTTAGGCATTAACCTGGATGGATAAATCTTGAAGTTTAGGTTTACTAACAGGTGATAGTTCTACTTTAGATTGATCTTCAAAATATAATTCTAATGCTTCTTTTAAATTATCAAGAGCTTCTTTCTGGGTTTTTCCCTGGCTAGCTATCTCTAACTCAAGAGCTTTAGCCACATACCACTTATCTTCTTTCCAGGTAACAGAATGAATTCGTCTCATTGAATAATTATACCATCTCTATGTTAAACTTAACCTATGCGAAAATGGATCACGCCACTTAGAATTATTTTTTTAATTGTTATTGGAATTTTGGTTTTACCTTTGCCCTATTATATTCCCCGGAAACCATGTTTCACCCTTACTGTGGATTGTCCAGGTGGATGGTTTTTTACTCAACCGCTTGGGTTTTCCTTAGGGCAAAAATTTTTGGATGTGAATATCAAACCTACACCAATTCCAAGTCCTTCTTCTGTAGATCAAATTTGTGCTCAAGTTATTACCCCTGCTAAAAATCCCAAGACAGGCGAGTGTAAAGAATTTGGTACTCCGTGTGATGTGCCAGAAGGTTGGAAGAAGGTAGATAGTTGTGAAAATATCAAATGCGGTGGTTTTGTAGGATTAAAGTGCTTAGATGGGTATAGATGCGATATCAAGCCAGGTTGCCATGATTGCTTTGGAAAATGTATAAAAATTAATTAATAAGATATATATCCACAAATCTGGCTGACCAGCACTTCGGTAAACTCAGTGCTTCCAGGCGCAATTACAGCAGGTAAATATCAATAAAGTGCGCCTTCCAGCCGGCAGTTTTTGCATCATCAAAACCTAAGTCAATTTTGTTGTCTTTGATAGCTCCGCCAGTATCACCTGCTATGGCAATCCCGTATCCTGGAATATAAACCTTACTTCTTAAAGGGATCACTTTTGGGTCAACTGCAACTACCCCCTTACCTGCTCTCATTCCTATGGCTGTCCATTCATTACATCCTGGGCAACGCCAATCGTAATGGGTAGCATACACTCTCATTTTCTTCCAATATTTAATCTCTCCCTCAGGGATATTAAGAGTTTTCCAGACAATTTTAGTTCCTCTTAATACCTTTTTATTTTTAGGCTGGGTGTTTGTAGTTGAAACAACATCTCTTTGGTATTCTTCTCCATCATTTGAGTATGTAATTTTAAATACTGTCACTCTTTGTCCATCTTCACCTTCCTCCAATACTTTTTCTTCACCGGCTTCCATGTCAGGATCATCTTCAAAAATTGTTTTTTTAGGTAAATTTTGGGTTTCTTCCTCGAGTTTTTCAGTAAAACTAGACTCAGTAGTAATTGGTTGGTTAACAGGCAGGGTTTGAGCAGGTAAGGAGGTAGATTGTCCTAAAACAGCAGAAGGCTGCCAGAAATTTTTTGCAAGAACTGTCAATAAAATAATTAGTAAAATTCCTAAGTAACGTTCTATCATGTGTTTAACCAATCTTCATTATCTTGATCTTGGTTTTTGAAGTTTGTGTTAGAGGAAATTAAGTCTTGGGGAATATCAGATAAAAAGCGGGAAACTAAATTATTAGATCTGGTGCCAAAATATAATCTTTGCCTGCTGTAAGTTAAATATAATTTTTCTTTTGCCCTGGTGATGCCCACATAACAAAGCCTTCTTTCCTCTTCAAGTTCCTGAGGATTTAGCATAGAGCGTGAATGGGGGAATAGTCCTTCCTCCATTCCTACCATAAAAACTGTCGGAAACTCCAAGCCTTTAGCAGAATGCAGGGTCATTAAAGTTACTACGTCTTGCTGAATATTTTTTTCAGAAGAAGGCAGAAAACCATTTTCCACCAAAGCCACGTTCTCTAAAAATTGGACTAAACTAGGAAACTCTTCTGCTACCGACCTAAGTTCTTTAACATTTTCCACCCTGCCCCCTCCTTCATCTGTTCCATCATCCAAATAAGCCAAATAGCCTGTTTTTGCTAGAAGTTGATCTAATAGCTCGATTGTGGTCATTCCGAGGCCTGAAGGGCCGCTCGTTTCACTCGAGCCCTTGTCAAAATGCTTCGCATTTTGCAAGCGATCTCCCTCGCTTCGCCAAGTCAGACTTGGCGAAACCAAGTCTGACTTGGCTTCGCTCGGTCCGATTCCCCGCAATGACGCTGAGAATCCTAAAACTTTTCCCAGTCTTCCTTTGCCAATTTTTTCTGCTCTTTTTAAAGATACAGAGTCCTTAGGATTTTGCAGTAACCTAAGGTAGGATAAAATATCTTTAATCTCTCTTCTCTCGTAAAAGCTTACTCCACCAACTAATTTATAAGGGATACCAGATTTTAAAAATTGTTCTTCTAAAGCACGGGATTGGGCATTAGTTCTATAAAGCACGGCTACACCTCCGAGGTGAAAAAATGCGCTTACACCTCGGAGGTGATCTATGGTGGACAAGATAAATAGAGCTTCCTCAATTTCATTTCTTACCTCCACTATTTCAATTTTTTCTCCCCCATTTTTATTTGTCCAAAGTTTCAAAATAGGATGTAATTTATTTTTAGAAATTACAGCATGGGCTGCATCCAGGATATTTTGGGTAGAGCGGTAATTTTGCTCCAGGTTAAAAACTTTAGCGTTTGGGTAGTCTTTTTGAAAATTAACAATGTTTCTGAAATCTGCTCCTCTGAAAGAATACACAGATTGTGAAGCATCCCCGACTACACAAATATTTTTATGCCTGTTTGCTAAATATTTTGAAATCAGATATTGAGCAGGGTTGGTATCCTGGTATTCATCTATTAAGATATAACGGAATTGAATTTGATAGCGGGTCAATATAGCTGGTTCTGTTTGAAACAGCTTAATAGTTGTCAGCAGCAGGTCATCAAAATCCAGGGCTTTATTTTTCTCTAAAATCTTCTGATATTCTAAATAAATTTTAGCTACAGTTTCCTGGAAATACCCTCTGGCATATTGTGGGTATTCAAGTGCAGAAATTAATTCATTTTTAGCTGAAGAAATAGTGTGTCTTACTGAAAAAGGAGAAGTTTTTTGGGTCGGAATATTCAAATTACCCATAGCTTCTTTTATAGCATCTAATGCATCGGATTCATCATATACGGTAAAGCCAGGAGGCAATCCTAAGGCTTTGCCATCACGTCTTAGGATTTTGGCACAAAAAGAATGAAAAGTGCCCATAATAGGTAGTTGGTAGTTAGTAGCTGGTAGCTGGTGGTCCAAAAGTTTTAAAATACGATCCATCATTTCTCCAGCAGCTTTATTTGTGAAGGTCAGGCAAAGGATATTTTCAGGAGGAATCTTTTTCTCAGCAATCAAATAAGCTACGCGGTAAGTTAACACCCTGGTTTTGCCGGAGCCAGCCCCGGCCAAAATTAATACCGGTCCCTCAGTTGTTTTAACCGCTTTTTGTTGAATGGAATTTAAGTCATCAAGAAAGTTTACACTGAGCTTTTGCGAAGTGGGCATCTGCCTATATTAACATATACTGTAAGATTTCAGTCAAAGTTTAGGTAGTTTTTCAATGTTTTAAGGCTAGAGGATTGAAAAATACGGTATTTCAACATTGAAATCTTACATATCCTGGGCTGGCTCAATGCGAGTAATGCCCTCGATCCTGTCAAAGTCGGTATCCCAGCTGTAGATCTCCGAGAACTGCTGCGACTGCATGTAGATGACGTTGTAGGCGTCGGCGAAGGAGATGTTTTTTCCCACATAGAGATCCAAGGCTTGCAAGCATAGCCGTTTGCCCGTGAGTTGGACACCGCGCAGGGCGATCACATCGCCGACCATCTCGCGGATCTTGACCTTGGGCACCTTGTAGGTGCGCTGTAGGGTGAAAATTGTCTCAAACACCACCAGTACGGAGATGACTACCTTCTCCTCGCTCTGTTCTATGCGCTCAAGCAGTACTTTGGCTGCCAGGGCCTTCTCGCTACCACTGCCTGTGAAGTAGCGCAGCAGGATATTGGTGTCCAGGAAGCGTGGCATAGACATCACCGATCCTCGGCCACTACCTCCTCGGCCACGCCTTCCTCAAACGCCTTCCGCTCGACTCGCCAATCCAGCGACTTTCCAGATACAGCCACCGCCCCAAAGTGGCGGGCAATGCGCGAGGGCGCGGGCTTGATCTTGACTTCATCCCCCTCCACTTCAAACCGCACCTTATCTTTCGGTTTCAGGCCCAGGCGGGAACGGATCTCCACGGGGATTGTCACTTGACCCTTCTGCGTCAGGGTGGTTTCCAATTCTCTCATAGTAATGTTTCTTCCATGAGTAATACCTACTTGCATAGTATTGCTATACTAGCATAGTAATACTTTCCTGTCAATAGAAATAGCGCTAAAAAGCCTGTGCTAAATTATAAACTGGCTGATGGTTGTCTGGAAAAGTTGTTTATTAACATGAATCTTTAAACTTCTTAACCAGTGTAGATCTATATTGTGTTCTTTAGAAATATCCTCTATCTTAAGTTGTTTCTCAGTCAGTAAATATAATACCGGGTCAATCTTATCCCAGGGTAAGCCCTGATAATTGGTAGGTACAGCAGGAATGCCCAAAAATTTAGCCAACTCGCATATTTCTGATTTATATAAAGAGTAAAATGGCATCAAGTGGCCATAAAAGCCTTCAGGTTTCATACCTAATAATCTGTCGCTTTTATCAAAAGTATCAACTAATACAGTTTTCATATGATCTGCCTGGATAAGTAAATGATAATTAATAAAGCGCTTATAAAAACTGCTAAGGCCAGACGGTTTATGAAGACGGTAGGCAGAAACTTCAGATTGATAAGCTTGCCCTCGCTGTAAAATATAAGTTTCAAGCCCCAGCTGTCTACAGAAGTTTACTAAGTCATTTGTTTGTACCCCTCCAAAATCAAAAACCAAAGCTACAACGTTTTC
The DNA here is from genome assembly GCA_016187035.1 of Candidatus Daviesbacteria bacterium. Classification (GTDB taxonomy): domain Bacteria; phylum Patescibacteriota; class Microgenomatia; order Daviesbacterales; family UBA10151; genus JACPKL01. Next base: position 137,826 of record JACPKL010000010.1, on the reverse strand, counting down.
CTCTAAGGCTTGTTTTAATAATTTAGCTGCTACCAGAGAGTTTATTTCTCCATCAATTCCTATCATGATTTTGTGAGCACCATGTTTGGATAAATGCCGGTAATAGTTTTGCAAATAATAAATTAATTTGGTGACTAGTTGCTCATCAATTGGTTTTCTATACTTTACTTGTGATACATCAAAAGCTTTGGGCTTACCATTAAGCCTTTAACAGCAATGTTAATTACCACCTCTTTCGCCAGCGTTTTTACAGGCACTGGTTTAGCTATTGCAAAATTCTTCTTTCCAAATTCCAGTCCGGTACTACACAGAGAGGTTGTTTATCAAGGTGACTTGCAAAGGACGCCAAGTGGCTTCATATTAACTTTGCCTAATTCTGAGTTGTATACCTTAAGGCCTAAGTCCAATACCTCTGTTAATTTTAAATCTTTATCTAATGGTTTGGTTTTGGTTAAAGGTAATTTAACCAAGGAGAAATTTGTTATTGAAGCATCTGAGATTACTTCCCTGGATTCTTCTCCTCAAATTACTCCTCCTATTCCCTCTAATCCTCCTGATCCTATCAGTTCTCCTTCTTCTTCTGAACTGCCCCGGTTATACCCAAGTTTAGATTGGCAAACAACACAAAAGAGAGTGTTAATCTTTACCTCAGGCAAAAGAAAGATAGAGCAGGAGGGAGTATATTTAGAATCTGCTCAAATTTCTGCTTTTCCCCAGGATTTTATTAACTATTATCTTGGAGAGTTTAAAGATAGAGGTTTTAAAGAAACCTTAAATTCTGTTGATCCTGAAGGGATCACCATTACTTATGCCAAAGATGATCTATTTTTAACTTTTGGTACTAAAAATATTTACCAGGGCAAAGCAGATCAAAAACAACTCACAGGCTATAAAGCTTTTATTGAACATAACTGACTATATAGACAATTTTGAGGTATGTTTGGTAAGATAAAATTATATGGCAGCTGTTAAACTTCTGGACTTTTGGGCAGGCTGGTGTTTTCCATGCAAGACTATGGCTCCTATTATTGAAGAGTTAGAGAAGGAACTGGCTGGTAAAGTTGAGGTTGTTAAAATCAATGTAGATGAAAAACCCGAAGAAGCATCCAAAAATGGTGTAATGAGTATTCCCACCTTTATTGTGCTTAAAGACGGGAAAGAAATAGGTAGAAAGATTGGTGTCACATCAAAAGCTGAGCTTTTAAAATTGCTGCAAAGTTGAATTTCAAAGATGAGACAAGCTCTCTCCTTCGGAGATAAAGTGATTGAAATTGTTAAGAAAATTCCCTATGGTAAAGTTACTACTTACGGAACTGTAGCTGCCCTGGCAGGACTTCCAAGGGGTGCCAGATTGGTTGGTGGGATTTTACATTTTGATATTGATGAGGCTCCATGGCATAGGGTGGTTAACCGTCATGGGTTTATTTCCACCAAATGTCTGGAACATCCTCAAGCTTTGCAAAAAGCTCTTCTTCAGCAGGAAGGGATAGCAGTATCAAAGGATTTCATGATAGACTTACAAAAGTATGGCTGGTTTGGATAAAGATATTTGGATTATTGCTAATTGGAAAAGTAATAAAACTATTAGTGAAGCTTTAGACTGGGTGTCTATAGTGGGACCACAAATTCCCAAAAAAGATAATTTGAAAATAGTGGTTTGTCCTGCCTTTAGTGTTTTATCTGAGTTAAAAAAAGCTATTACTGTTGGTGCTTATCCTATTATGCTGGGTTCACAAGACTTATCCCCATTTGAACAAGGGGCATATACAGGGGAAGAATCAGCTTCTTTAATTAAACAATTTGTTGATCTGGCTATTTTGGGTCATTCCGAAAGGAGAAAAAATTTTGCAGAGACAGATGATATGGTTGAGAAAAAATTTAAACAAGCTTTGGAAAATAACATTACTCCATTAGTATGTATACAGAGTGAAGAAACCCCAATCCCTCAAAATTGCAATATGGTAGCTTATGAACCAATCTGGGCAATTAGTACAGGTTTGGTTAATACTCCAGGGGTTGGTAAAGCAGACACACCCGAAGATGCAAATAAAGTAGCCAAAGCTATAAGACAAAAATATGGCAATAATTTGGAGGTAATATATGGCGGAAGCGTAAACTCACAAAATGTTAAAGGTTTTATTACACAAGGCGATATTGGTGGAGTACTAGTAGGAAATGCTTCGCTTAATCCCGAGGAATTTGTTAGAATATGTAACCTGATGTAGGAGATACTTTTGGTGAAGAAATTAAAACCTCTAAGGCTTGGCAAAAGCGGAAAAGACAATCCTTTAAAAGTCAGAAGGGTAAAACAAGTTTTCTCTAAATTAATACCCCTTTGTTTGGTCATAGCTATTTTAATCTCATTGGCCATTTTTTTAACAACATTGTCTGGTTCAACTTCTGTTGTGAATTATATCTTTTCCCAAAGCAGCCTTAAATCAACTAGTAATAGAGTAAATATATTGCTACTTGGAACAGCTGGTGGAATACACGATGGTAGTAATCTGACAGATACGATTATGGTTGCCTCATATAATCTAAAAACTAACCAGGTATATTTATTTTCTATACCCAGGGACCTTTGGCTACCCTCATTAAGAAGTAAGGCCAATGCTGTATATGAAATTGGTAAACTACAAAATAATGGTTTAGGATTGGCTAAAACAATTATGGGTAATATTTTAGGAATACCCATACATTATGGTTTAAGAGTAGATTTTAGAGGATTTGTGCAAGCTATAGATGCTATTGACGGAATAGATATTGATGTTGAAACCCCTTTTGATGATTATCTTTATCCAATCCAGGGTGAGGAAAATAATCTTTGTGGCAATGAAAGTAAGGAGATTGATTTTAATGAAGATGAGGCAAAGAAATTGAATATAGAACCTGGTAAAAGACAAGTGCTGATACTGGCTGACGGAAGAATTGCCACTGATTCAGCAGAGGAGGATAAAGGGATTAAGTATTTTAGCTGTAGATATGAACATATTGGCTTTGACAAGGGGAAGATGAAAATGTCAGGAGCAGTAGCCTTATCTTATGTTCGCTCAAGACATGGTACGAATAGACAAGGATCTGATTTTGCCCGCTCAAACAGGCAACAACAGGTAATTGAGGCAGTCAGAAATAAGATTTTATCTTTGGAAACTTTAACAAACCCTCAAAAAATTGCTGATTTAATCAAAGCATTAGGTAAAAGCGTGGATACAGACATTTCTGTCGAAGATGCTGTTGAGTTCTATAAATTATCCAAAAAAATGGAAAAAACTTATAATTTTGTACTAGATGATTCCCCAAAGATGAATTTACCAAATAACAGGAAGTCTCTGCTTGTACATCCACTCTCCTCAGATTACGGAGGTGCTTATGTGCTGATTTCTCAGGATGATGACTTTTCTATTATCCAAGAATATGTTAGAAAGGTGTTGTCAGGAGAAATAACTGAGTATGAAGCTACTGCTGCTGCACGGGTCCGCTAAAACTGCTTCAAGAAAAAAATTAATAGATTTAAAACAAGGATTTGATACAAATAATGTAGTAGTTTTTGAAGAAGGATTTGATTTGCAAACCATATTAGGCGCTCTAGTCACTCCTTTACTTTTCTCAGATCTCCGATTAATCATCTTAGAAAATCCTCCGGAAGATTTTACCAACTACCAACTACCAACTACCAACTACCAACTCATCATGTGGTTTGACCATGAGGTCAATCAGAAAAAAGCTGTTATTAAATGGGTTGAAAGCAGTAAAGGACAGATTCTCTTTTTCCCGGAAGCTAGAGAAGTATCTGTTTTTCCGTTTTTAGATTATTTGGCAACTTCCGACAAAAAAGCTTTTATAGAGATAGAAAAATTAAAAAATGCAGGGTTTGAAATGCAATATTTTATTACCATGGTTTTTTATCTGTTAAGGAATTTAGCAGTTACTCCCAAAGGGGCAAAACCGTTTATGAGGGAAAAATTGGAAAGACAAAGAAAAAATTTTAATTTAGAAAAAATAATAAATCTTTATAAAAATATTTTAGATATAGATTTCAAAATAAAATCCGGCCTTTTAGAAAAACCCCAAGCAGAATTTCTACTGGTTAATTTGTTTTGCCATCAGGTCTAAGTCCTTTTGATCTACTTTTCCATCGTTATTTAAATCAGCTTTATTGTTTTTAGGTTTACTGCCAAAATTTTGTAAGATGATAGCGTTATCTGTGGCATTAACTCTTCCGTCACCATTTAGATCAAACTTATTTGTAGAAGAGCTTTGCTCATTAAGTTCTTGAGCGGATGGACTAGCAGGTTTTGGAGTAGGTTCTAAAAAATTTGTTAAATCCACATCTCTACCCAATTCTAACGGAGGTAATGTATTACCTGATATTTTGAATTTAAAAAGGGCACTGGCTGACCCTGAATTGGAAATTACTATTAATTTGGCAAGAGTATCATCTGTTAGACTGTAAGTATCGGTTAAGTCATCTTTTCTAATTTGAGAGACTGGGATTAAAAAATTACCAGATGCTTTAATTTGTGCAGATTGAGTAGTTGCGCCTGCAATAGATAGGTAAACTACCCCCTCAGTTAGAGGACTATCTTTATCTATCACAGATCCAATAATTGGTCTGAATCCCACCTGAGAGTTAAGAGGAGAAGCGGTGGTAAGATTTTGAATCTCACCAAGTTTCTTACCAGTGATAATTTTATATTGATATGTGGTTTTGGGAAGTAAATTTTTCAAGGTAATATAGTGCACTAAACGAGGCTGCGGTTTAGCTCCAGAAGAGGGATTTTGTTCATCAGCCTGTGATAAGTCTTTGTCCTCTAATATAGTTTGTTCATTGGGAGTAATCTGACCAAAGTTTATAAAAGAGGTCACTGGTGTTGATGTTTGATAAGAGATAGTTGCTTCAGTGTCTGAAAGATTAGAAACAGTAACATTCTGTGGTGCTATATCAGGTGAAGCTTTAGAAATAAATATTTGCTTACTCGAAACCAAGATAACTCCAGCAAAAATCCCCAAAATAATAATTGCAAATCCTAATAACGTAGGGATTTTGAATTTATCAAAAAGCGAATCCGATGGTAATGTCTTAATTAAGTTGCTTGCTGCTTCAGTTATGTTTCTCATGGTGATTCAGGTTGAAGAGGAGATGTTTCGAAAATAGAATAATTCAGATTAGGTTCGATTGGTTCAATGACTTCTTTAATTTTGGCAGGAATTTCTACCTGAGATCTGATATGAATGATATCAAAAATTACCCAGGCGCAAATAGTAATAAAAGTTAATATTGCTGCAATCAACCATTCTTTTTTGTTCACGTTTTTGATCCTTTCAAAAAGGCAAGGTTCTGCGAGCACTGTTGTAAAATTTATCATACAACAGTGCAAGCAGGTTCTTATTTTAGATAATATGCTTTCCCCGTAATTGACATAATTAGTCCATTACCTGAAGACAGTTTTGAAAAAGTTAGACTGTCTATGGCAATTAACCTAGCACTATCTCTTAAATCCCTGAGTAGCAAGACCAGATTCTGGTATTCGCCTTCAGCATTAAAAGTGAAAGAAACCTCCGAAAGTTTGCCTAGCTGATTTTCTATTTTTGTTTCTAATACAAGTGGTTGAAATTGTAAAGCAGAAACTGAAGCATTGTGCGCTTTAGCTGTTTTTTCGAGGCTTTGAATAACTGATTTTAGGCTAGCTGTATCAGGAATAGCTGCAGATATTTTAGATTTAATATCTGCAGGCAATTTTTCGAGGTTTGCTTTACCTAACGATAAATTGTTAGCTTTTTGATTAACCTTTTTTAGAACCTCATTCGAATCAGCTAATTTTTTTTGCAGAACTACAATTGTTTCAATAGTTGGTTTTATAGCAAAGAATATAAATATTGTTATTATTATTAGAGTAAAAACAGTTGAACCGTATGTTCTGATGATTGGTGATTTAGTAATTGGCTTTATATAAGTGAAATATCTTGAATATATTTGAGATTGTGACCGCATATTATAAACAAGTCTGTAAGCTCGCTTTTCAAGCTTTGCTTATAAACTTTTTCCTTCCTTTTTTGTTAATTTTGCCGAAAAACTTAAAGAAAAGCTTATATTTCCTTTTTCAAAACCTATACTAGTTATTGTGGTATCAACAAATAATTGGTCCTGTTTTAACCCGCCGACAAAAACAGATAAATCAGTATTATTTTGTGCAACACCGCTCAAACGGATCGTAGTTTTATTGATATTCTTTTCAAGACTGAGATTACCTATTTTCACACCAGCGGGAGTTTGATCAGCAACTTTTTTCATTACTTGTGAGTAATCAGGATAGTTAACGTAAAAAGAATTAATAGTTGATAGTTTAAGTTGCGTTTGTCTAATCAAGATTTCAAATGGTTTTAAACTTTCTATATACGGTATCTGCTGCTCGATATCTTCTTTAGTGGAAGCTATATCAGCATCTAATTTAAATCGGGCAATAAATGCCAGTAGAACTAAGGCTTCTACAAAGATAAATATAAAACGGCCGGTTGATAATAACCATTTAATTAATTTAACAAACAGTTTTTCTGGGTTAGATTGAGGTTTTAATAAATTTAAACGGATAGTTAGTTTAGGGTTTTTGGGTTTGGGCATGAATTAATTATACCCTACTTTAATTTCGATAATCTTGATTTTAAGCGGGCAGACTTATTTGAATGAATTAATTTCACCTTGGCTGCTTTATCCAAAGCAGAAAATGCAGCATTGATATCTTTAGCTGACTTACTAGTTCGAGCTTTTTTTATCAGAGATTTCAATACCATCTCTCTTTTTTTATTCCTAGCTGTTCTTGTTTTGTCTTTTCTAACCTTTTTTATTGCTGATCGGATGATAGGCATGGTGGGATCTTAACATATTAGTATATTGGCTGCAATATTAATATCTAGTTTCTTTTACCCTATTTATTCTAAAATATTAATGTCAATTAAATAAAAATGGTTAAAAATCTTTTTTCTCTGCTTTACTCAAGACAAACTTCAATTTTATCAGGTGCGTTTATAATAATGGTTACCTTAATGCTATCTAAAGTATTAGGTTTAATCCGTGATCGTTTATTAGCTCATGTATTTTCACCGGATAAGATAGATATTTTTTGGGCAGCTTTCAGCCTACCGGATCTGGTTTTTCAGATAGTTATTTTGGGGGCTTTGTCTGTGGCCTTTATTCCTGTTTTTACTGAACATTATGAAAATAAAGGAGAAAAGGATGCTTTTGAGATGGCGAGAGTGATTTTGAATATCTTTTTAGGGTTGTTTGGTTTAGCAACAATCCTAATTTATATATTAGCTCAGCCTATTATTATTAACTTTATAGCACCTGGATTTACTTTTGATAAACAATTGCAGGTGATTTCTCTGACCAGAGTTATTCTACTGGGTCAAGTAATACTGGTGTTTGGATCTTTTTTCATTGGTATTTTACAATCTTTCCAAAGATTTGTTATTCCCTCTTTAGCTCCCCTCTTTTATAACTTAGGAATAATTATTGGTATAGTATTTTTATCCAGATCGTATGGCATTATGGGGGCAGCGTGGGGAGTAGTATTAGGTGCTTTAATGCACGCTTTAGTGCAGTTGCCGCTTATTTGGTCCTTAGGATTTAGGTTTAAATTCCCGCCAAAGTTTTTTCATCCAGGTGTAAGGGAACTAATTAAATTGATGAGTGTGAGAACTTTAGGACTAGCTGCTGAGCAAATTAACGAAAAGGTAGGAATTGCTTTAGCTTCTCTAGCCTCTATAGGGTCGGTTACATACCTTACTTTTGCTCAGCATCTGCAAGTAGTACCAATAGGGCTTTTTGGGGCAACCTTGGCTCAAGCTGCTTTGCCTGTTTTGTCAGCTGAAAGAGCTCGGGGAAAAATAGAGGAATTTAAAGTTACTATTTTAACTACTTTTCACCAAATTCTTTTTCTAGCTTTACCGGCTACGGTTATTCTGATTGTAATTAGAATACCAGTTGTAAGGTTAATATTCGGTGCCTCCCAATTTAATTGGGAGGCTACTGTTTTAACAGGAGCTACCCTGGCTTACCTTTCTATTGGGCTAACTGCTCAAGCTGTTTCTCTGCTTTTGGTAAGGGGTTTTTATGCGCTCAAAGATACAAAAACACCGGTGATAGTTTCTTTAATAGTAGTGATATTAAATATTATATTAAGTATATTTTTTGTGGTAATTTTAAAATTTGATGTTTGGAGCATTGGTCTTGCTAATTCCATCTCAGCCTTACTATCAGGAATACTGCTTTTTTGGACTCTTCATTTAAAAGTAGGGAAATTTAACTTGAGGGTAGTGTTAGTGCCCTTTCTTAAGATGATAATGGCAACTGTAATTATGGGTATGGCATTATATATCCCGATAAAACTTTTGGATCAGGTAATTATAGACACTACCAGGACAATAAATTTGTTAGTATTGACTGGCGCTTCATCTATATTTGCTTTGTCGGTGTATATATTATTAGTTAAGTTTTTAGATGTTAGGGAGCTGGTCACGTATGTAGAGCTTTTTAAGAGATTGGGTGAGTTTAGAGCGAAGCTTAAATCAAAAGAGATTCTCCCTGAGACTGTTTAAGCAAGATTTGCTACAATACTCACCATGAATATTCGGAATTTTTCAATAATTGCTCACATTGACCATGGAAAATCTACCCTGGCAGACAGACTGTTAGAAATTACAGGAACTGTACCAAAAGATAAATTACAACCACAGCTTTTGGATAGTTTAGCGCTGGAAAGGGAACGTGGAATCACAATAAAGCTAGCTCCTGTCAGATTGGAATACATTTATAAAAAAAATGACAAAGAGGAAGTTTATACCCTTAACTTAATTGACACACCGGGCCATGTTGATTTTTCTTATGAGGTGTCAAGGGCTTTAGCAGCAGTTGAAGGAGCTGTACTTTTGGTTGATGCTACACAAGGTATCCAGGCCCAGACTTTAGCCCATGGTTTCGCTGCTTTGGAGCAAAATCTAACTTTGATCCCTGTTATAAACAAAATAGATTTACCAAATGCTGATATTGAAGCAGCGAAAAAGCAACTGATAGATACTTTCGGTTTTAGCAGTGAGGAAATTCTACTGGTTTCAGGCAAGACTGGTCAAGGGGTGGACAAACTTCTTGAGGAGATTGTCAAAAGAATTCCAGCTCCAAAGGTAAATACCCTAAATTCCCTAAGAGCTTTAATCTTTGATTCATTCTTTGATTCATTTAAAGGGGTAATAGCACAAGTTAAGATAGTAGAGGGCCAAACCCCACCAGTTAATGCTCCTATTTATTTCTTGCAGACAAAAGCACAAGGGCATGTTTTAGAAACCGGATTTTTTGCCCCCCAGCTGACTACTAATAATGGTTTGGAAAGTGGGGAAATTGGTTATATTGCCACAGGCATTAAAGTACCGGATTTAGTCAGGGTTGGGGATACTATTTCCACTGATTTGAATGAACAGCCTTTACCGGGCTATAAAGCAGTTAAGCCAATGGTTTTTGTTGGCCTTTACCCAATTGAGACATCAGAATATTTTAGTTTAAAAGAAGCCTTAGCTAAATTTAAGCTAAATGATCCGGCTTTTTCTTATGAGTTGGAACAGTCTCAAGCCTTGGGTTCAGGTTTCCGGTGTGGGTTTTTAGGGCTTTTGCATGCAGAAGTGGTCCAGGAAAGGTTATCAGAGGAATTTGGGGTTAATCTTTTGGCAACTGCCCCTTCTGTGGAATATTTAGTAAACGGTCAAAGTTTAGATAATCCTGCAGATTTAGATCCATCATCTAAAGATATTAAAGAGCCATGGGTAAGCTTAAAAATTTTTGTACCACAAACTTATATAGGAGCTGTCATGGAATTAATTCAGGAAAGACGGGCAAAATTTTTAAATATGCAGCATTTTGGAATACAAGTGGAACTATCATATGAGATGCCTCTTTCTGAAATGGTGACAGATTTTTATGATAGATTAAAATCTGTATCATCCGGTTTTGCCTCTTTAGACTGGGAATTTTTGGAATTCAGGGAAGTGGATGCAGTCAGGGTAGACATCCTGGTTGGGGGAGAAAAAGTAGATGCCCTTTCAACTATAGTTTACAGGCCAAAGGCCGCAAAGTTAGGCAGGAGAATAGTAGAAAAATTAAAAGAGGTTCTACCTAGGCAAAACTTCCTGGTGGCAATTCAGGCAGCAATTGGCGGGACAATTATAGCAAGAGAAACCATCTCACCATTTAGAAAAGATGTCACTGCTAAATTATACGGTGGAGACAGGACCAGAAAAGACAAGCTTTTGGAAAAACAAAAAAAGGGTAAGAAAAAAATGAAAATGGTAGGCCGTATCGAAATCCCCCAAGAAGCATTTTTAAGTATTTTAAAGAGTTAAAATTTTAAATAGTTGACATACATTTAAACGATCGTATCAATGTATGGAATTAATTATTTAGATCTAAGTAGCTAAATTTCTTCAAATTCAATTTCTTTCTTTTTAGCATCCATATGAATAGTAAATCTATCTAAGATGCCTGCTCTGCCTAACAAAATCGGTACTTCTTCATAAATTGCGATGACTCCATAAGGCGGAACAAATTGAACTGCGGGATTTTGATAACCTTTTTCCTCAGCCTCTTTGAAAGCTTTTTTTAGATTTCTGGAAGCAGCTACCACCTTCCCTTCTGGTTTATCAGTCAAAACATACATTCCCCCATATTTTTTCTGAAGTTGGGTGTAGGAAACTTTAGTCATAGTAAATTAATTATACCATTTTGTATAATGGGTCGGTGAATATTCGTAAGCCTGCTAAATTAAATATTGGGGATACAATTGGAATTGTGGCTTCCTCTTTACCTGTTTTGCCCTCGTTTAAAGAAAGTTATGAAAAGGGTAAGAAAGTGATTCAAGATTTAGGATTTAAGATTAAAGAAGGTAATACTATTGGTAAAACAAGATGGTGGATGACAGGTACACCAAAAGAAGTAGCAGAAGATATTAACTCAATGTTTGCTGATAAAAATATCAAAGCTATTTTTGCCCAAACTGGTGGGTATTCAGCATCTTCTGTATTGGAATATTTGGATTATGAAATGATTGGAGAAAATATAAAACCCTATATAGGGATGTCTGATGTGACCAATTTCCATATGGCTTTTTTAACTAAATGCAAAATGGTGGGATTTCATATGGATGATGTGACTTTTGGGTTGGGGCATCCATCAGCAGAAGGTGAGGAGTACTTAGGACAGTTCCAAAAAGAAATATTTATGAAATTTCTTACAAGAGCAGATCCGCCTGGAATAGTTGATGCTTTAACTGAATGGGAGGAGTGGAAAAAAGGGAAAACAGAAGGCCATTTAATAGGAGGCAATTTACACTTGTTGACTAATCTAATTGGCACTCCATATTTCCCTTCTCTGAAATACTGGAAAGGAGCTATTTTGTTTTGGGAAGAAGTGGGTGAGCCTTTATATAATATAGCTAGGTTTTTAACACATCTAAAATATGCTGGAGTTTTAGATAAAATTGCAGGTATGCTGATTGGTAAAATCACTTATATAAAGCCTCCCAGAGAAAAAGAAGTAGTTGTTCCAGATATCAAAGAAATGATTTTAGAAATCCTAAATGGTTACAGGTTTCCTATAATGTCTAACTTAGATTTTGGCCATTTCACAGTCAATATCCCTATGCCATTAGGCATTAAAGTTTCCTTTGATACTTCCAAAAGTCAGTTAAACTTTCTTGAGTCTGCAGTCAGGACATCTTAGGGTTTCAGCATCATAAATTTGGGCAGTTTGGTCAGAAAGAGAAAAGGTTAACTCTGAGTTTTCATCAATTACAAAAATATCAGGACTGTTATCAAAAGACAAAGTTGCCTTACCTCTGATTAAATTGACAGTTATTTGATCCTGATCTTTAAATAGGGCAGGAGGAATTTTCTTGGTAGTATTATTAAAAGCCAAACCAAATCCTGAAGTGAAAGATTTGGCAGTAATGCTTTTAAAATAAGCTGTTGATCCAAGAGGAGTAGAAATAACAACACCATCTCCGATTAGTACCTGGTCTACTGTTGCAGATGTTTTAAATCTGATAGAGTGAGTGGTATCAGAGTTTCTGATAACAAAATCGTTTAAAGCATAAAAATTTTTATATAAAATTGTCGTTACCAGTTTTTTGTATTCTCTCAGATGTAGTTTGACATCTAGCAGCTTTTTCAGCATCACTTCATTTGTGTGTTTGGGGCATTTATTATAAAGCTGGCTGCTTCTAATAGGTAATTTAGGAATATGAGGAAACCTTCTTTCGGTTGAAAGCAGAGTGCCGTCTCCACCGTAGCTGATAACTACTTCCGGATTGGCATTAACTATTTCAAATCCTAAGTTTTTAACTAATTCTTCTATATTTTTCGCAGTTCTGCCATACAAAAGTATTTTCACACCCTGTATAATATCAGTTTACTGATGAAATCTGCACTTTCCCCTTTTTCTTCTCTTAAGATAACACATTTTAGAAATTATCTTTTCGGGGCATTTATTTCTGAGATTGGTAACCAAATGCAAGTTGTGGCTGTAGCTTGGCAACTTTATGAAATCACCAGAAATCCTGCCTCATTAGGTTTGATAGGTGTAGCTAACTTTATCCCAATTTTATTATTTTCACTGATTGGAGGATTAACAGTTGATAAGCTGGACAGAAGGAAGCTGCTAATTGCTAGTCTGACGACTCAAGCTGGTATTGCTTTGATTCTGTTTGTCTTAAGCTATTTTCAGGTAATCAATCCTAATTTAATCTATTTATGTTTGATCTTAATAGCTACTGCCCAGTCTTTTTCTATTCCTGCCAGGCAAGCGGTTATACCTCATTTAGTGCCAAGAAACAATTTTATGAATGCAGTTTCTTTAGGCTCTCTGCAGTTTCAAGCTGCTATTATGATCGGACCGGCCATTGCCGGTTTTTTAATTGGGGCAGCAGGAGTACCCCCGGTTTATCTGTTTAATGCCTTTTCTTTCCTATTTTTTATTGTAGCAATCTTTGCTTTGAAAATTCCTTTGCATCAGCACAATAGGGAAAAAGTTAAATTTAGTTTGTCTGCTGTTTCTGAAGGTATTAAGTTTGTTATTTCCACCCCCATACTTTATTCAACTATGATTTTAGATTTTCTAGCCTCATTTTTTGGGACAGCCAATATATTAATGCCTGTTTTTGCCAAAGATGTATTGCATGTAGGTGCGCAAGGTTTGGGGTTTTTATATTCAGCCCCAGCCATAGGCGGGGTATTTGCCGGTGTTCTCATTGCCGCCTTGCATCATAAAATTAAATATCAAGGTAAAATGATCATAGTGGCTGTTATTTTATACGGGGCAGCTACTATTGCTTTTGGTTTATCTAAATCTTTTACTTTATCACTTTTATTTTTGATGTTAGTAGGCTTTGGAGATATGGTTTCAAGTATTATTAGGAATACTATCAGGCAAATAGTCACTCCTGATCATCTAAGAGGTAGGATGGCCTCAATTACCAGAATTTTCTTCCAAGGCGGGCCGCAGTTGGGAGAGATAGAGGCTGGATTTTTAGCTAAAGCAATCGGTGGCCCGGCATCAGTAGTAATAGGTGGGGCAGGGGTAATCCTGATTACCTCCCTGGTTGCTTTAAAAAGTAAAGCCTTAAGAAACTATCAAGGTAAAGAACTGGTGGTTTAAAGGAATTTACTTGTAGTGAGCTAGTCGAATCTAAAGGTAGAAAGAATTTGGTCAAAAATCTTAGCATATTGAGAGTCTAAGTATTCTTGGGTTTGGTCAGTTAGGCCACCTGCTATACTGTACGTATACTTGCCCCTTGTGATCTTTACTGCCACACCAGTCCCAAGACGAGGTTCGCTGCTGTTCCTAAAGTATTGCTTCTTGCCAGTTATTCCATCAACAACAGTTGTCTCTGATTTTATTAGTCTATTCTCGCCTATATCGGAAATGTAAGCTGGGTCACTAGACCTAACTATTTCCACACCAAAAGTGTCGTCAATAACTTGGTATGTTTTTTTGTTCTGCTCTGTAGCAATTTTTCCCCAATTAGTATTATTGTTGTTTAATCTGGTTGATCCCGAAGGTGTTCCTGCAGATTCAACTATCCAACCCTCAGGATATTTAAGAGAAAACCCCAGTTGAGTATCTGTGTATGTTTTCCAGTTGGCGGTTTCATCAGAAGGACTGGAGACTGGTGTAGTTTGAGGAGTGGGTTGTACGGCAGTCACTGAAGATGGTTTTGGTGTAGTTTGCCCTGAGGAATTTTGACGAAGGGTTAATTTACCAAGGTAAAATGCTCCGCCAGCTACAATGATAACTAATACTCCTACCAATAAAAAAATTAGAGCTGATCCTTTTTGCATAAATTAATCATAACACAGAAATCTATCCCATACATTGATACGATCGTATATATGTATGTCCATACCATTTTACTGTACGATCGTACAGTAAATTGGTACACATATTTCAGGTGGAATGATTGGTCTAATAATTTGAGGACTAATATCCTGATAAGTAAAAGTCATTTAATCGAGGTATATGGACCAACCATAGGAAGGATTTTTTCTGGAATACGGGTTATCCAAGGCAGATCATAACCCTTTTCCTTTGCTTTCTTAAGCACCTCATCAAGTGTCTCAGCTGAGGCTATAACCTTTGGATTAGGCTCATACTTTTTCATAGCCACCCACTTACCTTTATAAGCTTTATTACCATAAATGTGAGTCATATCAATTGCACTCATAATAGGTTAATACTGAATAAAATTGAAGTATTGACAGATATTAGCAGTCATGATAGATTAGTGCTAATCTATGACAGATTTGACTGACAGACAAAAAGCGCTTTTAAAAGCAATTGTTGAAGAATATATTGAGGGTGCAGAACCTGTTGGTTCTGAGATAATTGAAAGGAAGTATGATTTGGGAGTCTCCCCTGCTACCATCAGGATTGAGATGGTGAAATTAACTGAGGCAGGGTTTTTAAGACAACCGCATACCAGCGCAGGCAGGATACCAACCTCCATGGGTTTTAGATTATATGTTGCTGAGCTGATGAAGGAAAAGACTTTACCTATCACAGCTGAGGTCTCTATTAAAGAAAAGCTATGGCAGGAAAGGTATAAAAGAGAAAGATTACTGAAGGAAGCAGTCTCTACTCTAGCGCAAAAGTGTGATATGCTAGGGTTGGCCATAGATGACGAGAGTCAACTCTACTGGGCAGGAGCAGCCAATATTTTGGATTGGCCTGAGTTTTACGATATTGATGTGACTCGTTTTGTGTTAGGTTTATTTGATGAGAACCCAAGGTTACAAGAGATTATCGGTCGGGCTACAGGCAGCGATCCAATCCATATTTTGTTTGGAGAGGATATGGAATTTGAGAACTTGAAGCCAACAGGATTTGTGTTTACTAGATATTCTGGACTTGCTGATAAATCTGGTGTATTAGGAGTAGTTGGTCCTGCCAGGATGAATTTTGCTTTGGTTTTGCCTTATGTTAAATATATCAGGGATTTGGTGACTGAGGTAATGTTAAGGAGTTAATATGGCAAAAAAACAAGACAAAGTTAAAGAATTAGAACAAAAAATTGCTGAGTTAGATTCTCAGTTGAAAAGAGCAGTGGCTGATTACAGGAATTTGGAATCAAGGGTTAGTCAGGGTAGATCTGAATTAACTAGTTTTGTGGGAGCGGAATTGGTTAAAAGATTGCTGCCTGTTCTAGATCATTTGGAGCAAGCTTTAACAGGGATATCAGAGCAAGATAAGCAGAGCGGTCCCGCCCTGAGCGAGCGAAGCGAGTTGAATGGGTGGTTTAAGGGGGTAGAGCTGGCAGTAAAAGAGTTTAATCAGGTATTAGCTCAGGAGGGGTTGGATCAGATACCTGCAGACGGAGTATTTGATCCTGCCCTTCATGAAGCAGTTGACACAGCAGAGGGGGATGATAATAAAATATTAAAAGTAGTCAGAAAAGGTTATACTTTAAATGATAAGGTAATTAGGCCTGCTCAGGTGATCGTGGGACGAAAGTCAAACGATCATCCTGAGCGAAGTCTCGCCGAAGGCGGACGAGCCGAAGGATCTATTAAGGAGGCAATATGAGCAAAATTGTAGGCATTGATTTAGGAACAACCAATTCTGCCGTGGCTGTAATGGAAGGTGGTAAGCCCAAAGTTATTCATAGTGCTGAGGGGGAAAATATTATCCCTTCTGTTGTTAATCCTATTAAAAACATTGTTGGCAGGGTAGCCAAAAGACAGGCTGTAGTAAACCCTAAAGAAACCATCTTTTCTATCAAGAGGTTAATGGGCAGAAAGTTTAAAGATCCTGAAGTGCAAAGAGATATTAAATGGCTTCCTTACACTATCAAAGAAGGCAGGGAAGGTATGGCTGTTGTGGAAGTAGAAGGCCATGAGTATACCCCCCAGGAAATTTCTGCCCAGATTTTACAAAAGATTAAAGCAGATGCTGAAGGCTATTTGGGTGAGAAAGTGACAGATGCAGTTATCACAGTTCCGGCCTATTTTGATGACGCCCAAAGGCAAGCCACCAAACAAGCTGGTGAAATAGCCGGGTTAAATGTTCAAAGGATTATTAATGAGCCGACTGCTGCTGCTTTGGCTTATGGTTTGGATAAAGCTCACGCACATACCATTGCTGTTTATGATTTAGGTGGCGGAACTTTTGATATCTCCATCCTTGAGTTGGGAGACGGTGTATTTGAGGTTAAATCAACTAATGGTGATACTCATTTGGGTGGAGATGATTTTGACCAGGTGATTTTGGACTGGTTAGCAGAAGAATTTAAAAAAGAGCAGGGAATTGATCTTAAAGGCGACAGACAGGCTTTGCAAAGGTTAAGGGATGCTGCAGAAAAAGCGAAAATTGAATTGTCCTCAACCCAGGAGGCAGCAATCTCCATTCCCTTTATCACAGCTGATGCCTCTGGCCCCAAGCATTTGGAGATGAAGCTGTCAAGAGCAAAACTTGAAGCTATGGTTAAACCTTTAATTGACAAGACCTTTGATGCTGTTAAAGCTGCCTTAAAAGATGCCAAGATAGAAGCAAAAGATGTTGATGAAGTAGTGCTGGTGGGTGGAATGACCAGGATGCCCCTCTGTCAAAGGTCGGTCCAAGACTTTTTTGGCAAAGAACCGCACAAAGGGATTAACCCCGATGAAGTGGTAGCTGTGGGAGCTGCTATCCAGGGTGGAGTGTTGGGAGGAGAAGTTAAAGACGTGCTGCTTTTAGATGTGACTCCCCTGACTTTAGGTATAGAAACCTTAGGTGGAGTAAGGACGCCATTAATCCCAAGAAATACTACTATTCCTACTTCAAAATCTGAGGTATTTTCAACAGCTGCAGATAACCAGCCGGCTGTAGAAATTAATGTATTACAAGGTGAAAGGGAGATGGCAGCTGATAATAAATCTTTAGGCAGGTTTGTTTTGGACGGAATTCCTCCTGCTCCCAGGGGTGTGCCACAAGTTGAAGTTACCTTTGATATTGACGCTAATGGCATTTTAAATGTTTCAGCCAAAGATAAAGCTACCAACAAAGAACAAAAAATTACTATTACCGGTTCCACAGGTTTGTCCAAAGATGAAGTAGAGAAAATGACAAAGGAAGCAGAAGCTCATGCTGAGGAGGATAAAAAGAGAAAAGAGGGAATTGAGGTAAAAAACACTGCTGACAGCCTGGTTTATTCAACTGAGCGGACTTTAAAGGATGCTTCGGATAAAGTATCGGCTGAAGTCAGGACTGAAGTTGAGCAAAAAATAAATGAGCTGAAAGAAGCCCTAAAATCTGGTTCAACAGAGGATATTAAAACCAAAGCAGACGCTTTGGCTGAGTCAGCCCAAAAAGTAGGAGCTGCTATGTATCAACAGCCAAGTGGACAGCCTGGACCTCAGCCAGGAGCAGAACAACCAACAGATGAGCAACCCAAAGAGGAAGCAGCTCCCAAAACTGAGGAGGCTGTGGAAGGTGAAGTGGTAGAAGAAGACAAAAAAGAATAACTCCAATTTGTCATTCCCGCGAAAGCGGGAATCTATAAATGCAATACTTCGTTTATATACTCGCAAGTAGAAGAAATGGAACACTATATATTGGGGTAACTGATAATTTAATAAGACGAATTTACGAACATAAAAATGATTTAGTAGAGGGTTTTACAAGTAAATACCAGATCCATAATTTGGTTTACTTTGAACTTTATGAAGATAGTAATCAAGCAATATTAAGAGAGAAAAGACTCAAGCAATGGAATAGACAATGGAAAATAGAACTAATAGAAAAAAATAATCCAAAATGGAAAGATTTATATTCAAAAATCGTATAATATGGATCCCGATTAGATTGGGGATGACAAAAGAGATTTATGAATAACATAATTACCGAATATATAAGGGGGTTTGAAATCAAATTTAAAACTAGACCAGGAGTGTTTTCTGAGAAGGGCTTGGATTTAGGAACCAAACTCTTGATAGATAACTTGGAGATTCCCAACGGTAGTTTAGTGGTAGATTTAGGTTGCGGTACTGGGGTAATTGGTTTTGTAGCTGCGAAATTAAATCCAAAAGGTCATGTTCATTTATTGGATGATAGTTTAAGAGTTATAGAATTGGCAAAAGAGAATGCAACTTCAAATAATTTTAAAAACGTTGAAGTTTATTTAAGTGACCTTTTTTCATCCGTTCAAGAGCGAACTTATCATCAAATTTATTGTAATCCTCCTCAAGACATGGGAAATGAATTTTTAGAAGAGCTGGTTAGCGAATGCCATAGACACTTAAAAGAAAATGGTGAAGTTTATTTAGTGGTACAAAATCATATTAAACCAGTCATTGAGAGAATATTTCAGAAATATTTCGGAAACAGTACAATAGTTGCACAAGGTAGAATTCATATAGTTTTAAAAGCTATTAAGCAATAATCTATATGGATCCCCAATCAAGTTGGGGATGACAAAGAAAATATGGCAAAACGAGATTACTACGAGGTTTTGGGTATTGGCAAATCTGCCTCAGATAGCGAAATTAAGTCTGCATACAGAAGACTTGCCAGAAAACATCATCCTGATGTAGATAAAACTGCTGATGCTTCCGAGAAATTTAAAGAAATCTCTGAAGCTTACCAGGTTTTGTCAGATGCTCAAAAGAGAAAATCCTACGATCAATTTGGCCATGCTGGTCCTACTCCTTTTGGAGGTTTTGGTAATCAAGGTGGTTTTAGCACATACTCCTGGTCAAATACAGGAGGAAATCCCTTCGGCTCCGCTCAGGGCGGGCCTAATGTCCAGTTTGATTTTGGAGGTTTTGAAGACCCGTTTGATTTATTTGAACAAATTTTTGGAGGAGGCTCCCCTTTCGGCCAAACCTTTAGAAGACGTCCGACTTACCAGTTAAACATCACCTTTAATGAGGCTGCAAATGGGGTAACAAAAGAGATTGAAATAGAAGAAAGAAATCAGCAAGGCAGATTAACACGGCAGAGAATGAAGATTAAAGTTCCAGCCGGTGTTGATAACGGTACTAAGATGAGATTTGGTGATCTGGATATTATTTTTCAAGTTAGCCGCCATCCCCAGTTTTTAAGAGAAGGAGCAGATGTCTTTTCAGAAATTACTGTTAACATTCCCCAGCTGGTTTTAGGGGATGTGTTTGAAGTAGAGACTGTTTCTGGCAAGGTTAAAGTTAAAGTGCCTCCAGGTACCCAGCCTGGTTCTTTGGTTAAGCTTAAAGGTAAGGGTATAGCACGCTTGGGATCTTCAGGGCAGGGGGATCATTATGTCAGAGTGAACCTACAGATTCCTAAAAACCCATCCAAACAAGAAAAACAGCTTTATGAAGAGTTATATAATTTATCTTCAAAGAAAAAGAGCTGGTTTTAAATCTTCTGTGATAAACTATTGATAGTGATATTTTTTATAAAAGAAAATCGGAAAATTTTGATATCTTTCTTTCTGTCAATTGGGATATTGAGTGCAGTGATAGATGGGATGATTTTGGTACAGCGTCCCCAGACTTATTTTTCCAAAGCAGCATCTTCCCGTCCATCACCAACTCCTGGAAATATTAGGGAATTCACCTCTTCTAGAGGTTTGTACAGCCTTTCTTATGATAACAGACTTTGGGTGTCCCAACACTTAGGTAATAGGGTTAGGTTTGATTTAAATCAGGAGTATGGTTTTGCCAGGCTGGATATTGTTGAAGGTGAGAGTGATCAGGATCTTGATGGTTTGACTCAGGAGATTATGAAAGGATCGACTCCAGTTAAGGCTGAAGTTTCTCAGTTTCAGGGCAAATCAGCCCAGCTCTTGACTTATAAAGAGGAAGTTTTGGGGAAGGATATTTATTTTTATAAACAGATTGTCAAAGATGGCAGTAAATTTTTAATTTTGGAAAAAAGAGCTCCGAATATAGGTGATAGCAATGCTTTTTTAGATAATTTATTATCAAGCCTCTCTTTTACACCAAAAGTTAAGGGAATAGCCAGTTCGCAAGACAATTTAAGCACAGTGGAATTAGTTGATCTGGTCAGGCCTTCAATTGTCAATATTGTTTATGTTTATTGTCTGGATATAGTGAATCTGGAGCCTGCCTCATCAGTGTTGTCAAAGCCAAAATATAATTTTTGCTCTCTTACTAAAGGTTCTGGTTTTATTATTAATGAGCAAGGAGTAGTGGCTACCAATGGTCATGTGGCGAGGATTTATCCTGAGGAAAGTTTAGTTACCAATCTACTGCAGGCTGGTAGCAGAGATTTCAGTACAGATCTGATCAGAGGTATTTACTTATCCAAAGGACAAACCCCTACTTCAGCTCAGATTGAGCAAATTCACCGGGATTTAAGCATGAATCCGCAATATTTGGACAGATTTTTAACAGAAATTTTTGACCTGATTGGTAAAAAGAAATTATCTGTGGTCACAAATCAGGAAAAATACTTTGTGAATGTAGGAAATGAACCTGTCCAAATTGATTCTCAAAAAATGTCTGAAGGAGATTATACTAAAGCTGTGATACCTTCCTCAACTACCTATGTTGCAAGCCTGATAGACTTCAATTATCCTAATATATACTCATATGAAGCTGTTGTTAATAAAAACTACCGCAAAGGAGCGGATGTAGCCTTACTGCGGATTAAAACTGCTGCAAATCCTTTTCCTGCGCTTAAGTTAGGCAGTATAGAAGGTTTAAGAGAAGGCTCAGAGGTAGTGGTAGCAGGCTATCCTACTTTGGTAGAGGGTGAACAAGATCCCAAGGCAGCAATCAGTTATCAAACCTCCACCAAACCTACTATCACCAGAGGCATTATCAGTGCTGTTAAAAAGGATTTAACAGGTAAAACAGTTTTACAAACAGATGCGTCAATAGACCACGGTAATAGTGGTGGACCTGGCTTTAACTCAACAGGTCAAGTAATCGGAATAGCTACATTTATGGCTGAGAGTAAAAGCGGCAATTTTAATTTTTTAAGAGATGTGGCAGAACTTAAAGATTTAATGGCTAAAAACAAGATAGAAAATAAGCTGGGTAGTCTGAGCACTGATTGGAGGAAAGGTCTAACTGAGTATAGAAGTCAATATTATCGCTCTGCTTTGAAATATTTTAAGAAAGTGGAGTCTCAAAGTCCCAGTCACCCCACTGTTAAAGAATTGATTAGTGTATCTGAACAAGCTATTGATAAAGGGGAGAGTCTGGAAGGACTGGTCAGCTTTATCAAAGGCAAATATGCCAATATGGTGCTTTTAGTCTTTGGTAGTATCTCTATAGTCAGCTTCATGTCAGCAGGATTTTTAACTATTCTGCCCTTTTTTTCCAAAGAAGAAACAAACCAATATTTATGACTGGCTTAGTCGATATAAATGGTAGATTGATTCTATTTGCTTTAGGGACGCTATTAATATGGGTGATTGCTTTTCAGAATTTAATTGGAGTTTTTAAAAGAAGGCTATATTCTGCAGATGCCTCTTTAAAAGAAGGAGTTTGGGCGGTCGTTTGGGGTTTGATGTATTTTATTATTTTTGCTCTTATAGGCAGTCTTTCCTTTCAGATAGCTACCGACTGGGGTTATAACAGATCTGTTATTGTCGGACTGTTTATAAGTTTAGTCATAATCGCTATCCCGCTTAGTTTTTTATATGAAAGACTCCTTAAATCTCGCCTGCCAATTTATGATCCAGATCAGGTAGCTTCAGTTACATATCAACATCTTCCACTCAATCTCCAGTCTACTCTTAAAAAAGATGATATCAATCTCATTTTAGATCTGGAATTTGAGTATCAACAAAAAATTGGTTTAGTTAAAAATGTTGGCGAGATAAAGACAAAACAACCTATCGAGATTGATGAACAGGATCTGAGGGTTTTTATTGCTAGCAAAGCTAAGGAAAAAGGTAAAAATTATCCTTTGGAACATATATCAGCTGTATTAAAAGCTGAAGAAGTATACCTAAAACAAATTGAAATATTGTCTAATCAGAAAGATCAAATTAGAAATGGACAAAAGCCACAACCAACTACCCCTACAGTACTGACCACCTGGTTAGGAACATCCTTTTGGCGGGTATTCTCAATAATTTTTATTATTGGAGTGATTATATTTGCCAAGTCATTTCTTGTTACTCGGTTTAATAGTATCTTCTTTATAAAGGAAAGTATCTTTAATCAAAAAATACCTTTGAAAGAAACACTAAAAATTGTTCCTTACTATGAACAACTACAACATAACTTTCCAAGTTATATAAAACTAAATAATTTAGATACCTCTATTCGGATTGCTTATGCTCAATATTACCTTGATCAAAAGAAATTTGATCAAGCTCTAAATTATATTCAAAAAGCGCTTAAAAAGGATGATAAATTCTTACCTGCATATACAACTTATGGCCATTATTTTATAGATCAAGAAAAAGTTGATCAGGCTATTGAGATGTATCACAAAGCTGCTCAGATTAATGAAAACATCCCAGTAATTCATGCCAGTCTCTGTTGGGGATACTATAATAAACAAGATATAGAAAAAGCGATAGGTTATTGCCACAAAGCTTTAAAAATAGATCCAAAATACGGTTTAGTATACGGTTACTTGGTTAGGCTTTATACCCTAAATGGTGATTACCAAAAAGCTGTTGAATCTTATCAAAAAGCCAAACGACAAGATATTGATAAATCTTATGTTCATTATTTTGCGGCCCTAGCTCATAAAGAACTAAATCAATTACCAGAAGCAAGAACTGCGATAGGCAAAAGTTTGGACAAAGATCCAAAAAGTATGGATGCTTATATATTAAGTTCAGAAATTAGATATTTACAGGGTGATGAGAAAGAAGCTATCGAGAGATTAGAAAGAGTGGCACAGGCTAATCCAAAAGAGGCAAATGTATTGGATTATCTAGCCACATTGTATACTTTAGAAGGCCGTTTTCAGGAGGCTATACGAACATATCAAAAAGCTTTAAATATCTCAGATAGTGTAGTGGAAAAAGCTCGGATTTATGAAAACTTGGGTTTAGTTTACTACAATAATACCAAGCAGTTTGCTTTAGCAGAAGAAGCTTTTAAGAACGCCCTCAAATATGATCCTAAACAAGCGACAATTTATATTAATTTAGGAGAAACATATAGAGCAAAAGGGATGTTAAAAGAGGCAGTGAGTCAGCAAAAGGCAGCATTACAGCTTGACCCACAACATGCCTTGGCACATAATAATCTCGGCTACACCTTAGCATTACAAGGAAATATTGCAGAGGCTATTGTGGAATTTAAGAAAGCTTTGGAAATTGATCCTGATTTGACAATTGCCAAAGAAAATCTGCAGAATTTTCAAAAGAAATAGTTATGCCTACCTTACTTGATAAAAAGAAGAAATATCTACAAATTGCTTTGAATAGCACACCTGAAGAAGGGGAGGAAATCATTTCTCAACTTCCCTCCTCAGACAGGATTATTATTGAAGCTGGAACTCCTCTGATTAAGGCCTATGGAGTAGACGGAATTAGGAGATTAAAAGAAGCTTGGCAATATCAAGCAGAGACAGATGTGTATATTGTGGCTGATACCAAGTGCATGGATAGGGGTAAAACAGAGGTGGAGATTGCCCGAAGTGGAAGAGCCAGCGCAGCTACGGCTTTAGGAGCAGCCCCTATTGAAACAATTAATTACTTTATTTCTTCATGCGAGGATTTAGGTTTGGATTCAATGGTAGATATGATTGGTGTAGAACAGCCGATTAAAGTTTTCAGAAAACTTAAAAAAATGCCTAATGTTGTAATACTGCATAGAGGTGTTGATGAGGAAGCTTTTGATAAAAACAAACCTATCCCTTATCTTCAGATTAATAAAATCAGAAGTAGTTTTAATACCATGATCTCCATTGCTGGGGGAGATACTATCAGAGAGGTGCAAAGAGCCATCTTTAATGATGCAGATATTGTGGTGGTTTGGAAAAACTTTTATTCTCCTGCCTCAAACACAGGCCAACTGGCAGAGGAGTTTTTAAAAGAAATTAAATGAAATTGATGTCATTATTTTTTCAATAAATTCTTAAGTCCTGCCAATACTTCAGTGGGAAGTGCAAAAACTACAGTATTGGCAGGATTGGCAGTTGTTGCCTCAATTGTTTGTAAAGTTCTTAAGGCAATCCCGCCTGATTGATTCATATTCTGCATAGCTTCTTGCAGGTTTTTTGATGCTGACAACTCTCCTTGAGCTCTAATAATTGTTGCTCTTCGTTCTCTTTCTGCCTCAGTCTGTTTAGCCATCACCCTTTTCATATCAGCTGGTAGCTCAATATCCTGCATCTTGATGGCGTTAACATTTACACCCCATTGATCTGTTTCTTTATCTACTAGTGCCTTAATTTGTTCTGCTAGCTTCTCTCTTTCTGTCAGAAGCATATCCAGCTCCACTCCACCTATCACATCTCTTAAAGCAGTTTGGGCATATTGGGTGACAGCATAATGATAATCCTGAATTTTTAAAACAGCATCCTCTGGTCTGACAACTTGGAAATAGACCACTGCGTTAATCCCAACAGGCACATTGTCTTTAGTAATAACCTCTTGTTGAGGAATATCAGCTGTGGTAATCCTCAAATCTACTCTGATAAGCCTTTGGATAATGGGGATGACAATTTTCAATCCTGGATTTAGAACTCCTGTAAAAGTTCCAAGAGTTAAAACGACACCCCTTTGATATTGGTCAATAATCTTGATGCCAGCAAGAAGAATAATAATTAGGAAGACTAAAACTGGCCAGAAAATAAACTCCATTACTTATAATATTATGCATTTTAATAGGACTTAGTCAATGGTTGTCTTGGATTTTTGAGGCGGGAATAGGTTTACTGATTGAGAAATCAAGTTGATTCAAATTCTTCTAGGGAAACTTTGGATTCTCTTAAGATTGCTTTGAATGTGCCTTTGGGCAATTCAGAACTTTCTTCCTGTGGAATTGGTTCCTCATGCTTTTTTAGACTCTCAAGGTATAAACGGATAGCATCTTCAGCCATTTTTTTGGCTTCTTTCAAGTCTTTACCATATGTAACACACCATAATTTCCTTTTGTTAGCTTGACTTCAAGTTAGTAAAAAGCTAAAATAGTAGCTGGTTAACAATCCAGTTACCAGTAAAGGTGGGCTAGTCCCACCTTTTCTTTTAACAATTGTTAAAAGAAATAACCAAGTACCAAATAACAAGATACAAAATATTTATTTAAATTTTGAATATTATAATTTGTTTGGAAGACTTGGTACTTGTTTCTTGGAATTTACGACTGAAAGGAGTTTATGGCACAAGCTAGAACTGAATTTGCAGCTGCGTTAAACCAAATAGCCTCTGAAAAAGGGGTGGAAGTGGAAGTGGTTTTAGATGCTATCCGCCAAGCCGCTCTAGCGGCTTATAAAAAGGATTTAACAATCAGGAATGAAGCTGTGCCGGATAATTTTGAAGAGTTTATCTCAAAAGTTGATCCCTCATCCGGTGAGATCTCTATTTTTGACGGTGAAAAAAACGTTACCCCTCCAGGTTTTGCCAGAATTGCTGCTTCAATTGCCAAACAAGTAATTATGCAAAAGTTAAACGAAGCCGAAAGAGGGGCGATTTTGTCGGAATACGAGAATAAAGTAGGGACTGTTATTTCAGGTAATATTCAAAGGCAAGAAGGCAATACTTTTTTTGTGGATCTAGGTAGGGCTGAAGGGGTATTGCCTCCATCAGAACAAGTCCATAGTGAAATGTATCATCAAAATCAAAGATTAAAATTTTTAGTTAAAGAAATTAAGGAGGGAGGAAGAGGATCAGAAGTAATTGTCTCCAGGTCTGATCCAGCTTTAGTAAAGGCAGTTTTCGCTCTTGAAGTGCCGGAGATCCAATCAGGCGCTGTGGAAATAAAAGTGATTGCCAGGGAAGCCGGTTCCAGAACTAAGATTGCGGCTGTGTCTACCCAGGATGGGGTTGATCCGGTCGGATCTTTGGTTGGGCAAAAAGGAGTCAGGGTGCAGGCTGTAATGAGTGAATTAGGCGAGGAAAAAATTGACATTATCTCCTATTCTGAAGATCCAGCCAGATTTATAGCTGCTGCTCTTTCCCCTGCCAAAGATATCCAGGTTAAATTGAATGAGGCAGACAAAGTGGCTACAGTGACTGTACCTCAATCCCAGCTGTCTTTAGCCATTGGTAAAGGTGGCCAAAATGTCAGGCTGGCTGCCAAACTGACTGGTTGGAAAATAGATATTGAAGGAGCAGAAGAACCAGAACCAGCGGATCAGAGGATCAGCGGATCAGAGGATCAGAAAGACTCAGATAAGTCAGAAAAATCAGAAGCAGATAAAGAAGAAGCAGATAAAGAAGAGAAGCAAGCATGATTTATGATTTAAGAGTTAGGATTTAAGAATGAAAAGTTTTGTTCTACTCATAAATCTATATTCATAAATCTTAATTCTTCTTCAGGTTTAGTATTTTGAAAGGAATAAAAATGGCTGAAATGTACAGAACTCCTATAGTCACCATACTTGGTCATGTTGATCATGGCAAAACCACTCTACTTTCCTATATCAGACAAACTGATATGACAGCAAAAGAACATGGGGGAATCACTCAGCATATTGGTGCTTATCAAGTAAATCATAATGGAAAATTAATTACCTTTATTGATACTCCCGGCCATGCTGCTTTTGAAAAAATGAGGTCAAGAGGGGCGAAAGTGGCAGACATAGCTGTTCTGGTGGTCGCTGCTGATGATGGGATTATGCCTCAAACCATGGAGGCTATAAAACATATCCAGGCTGCAAAAGTACCACAGATTATCGTAATCAACAAAATAGATTTACCCGGGTTAAATTTAAAAATCCAGTCAGAAAAAATTAAAAAACAGCTTTCTGATAAAGGGATTCTAGTTGAAGAATATGGTGGAGATGTGCCTATTGTACCTTTGTCTGCTAAAACAGGAGAAGGTGTGGATAAACTATTGGAAAATATCTTACTGGTGGCAGAGTTAAATGAGATTAAAGGTGATCCGAGTTTGTCCCCCTCAGGGGTAGTAATTGAAGCTAATTTAGATAAGTTCAAAGGTCCAGTGGCAACCTTACTGATCAGGAATGGGACTTTAAAAAAAGGCGATCAAATTTTAGTAGGAGGAATTAAAGGAAAAGTCAGGGGAATGTTTGATTATGCTTTAAAAAGTGTAGACTTCGCCCCTCCTTCCAGTCCTGTGGAGGTTTTAGGTTTAGAAGCAGTACCTCAAGTAGGAGCTGTTTTAGGGCAGTTAGCAGAGGTAAAGCAGACTGAAGAAGTTAAATCCTTAATGGATAAACTAAGACAAGGTGAGACTAAAACTTTAAAGGTTATTATCAAGGCAGATAAGCAAGGATCTTTGGAGGCAATTATCGCTTCTTTAGATAAATTCAATATTGAAAGACAGGTTATTGACTATATTTTCAGCGGGACCGGCCCTATTGGTGAGGAAAATATTAAATTGGCTGCAGTAGTTGGAGCAATTGTGATTGGATTTAATGTTAAAGTAGCTTCTACTGCCCAAAAGATGGCTGAGAATGAACATGTCCTAATCAGAACTTATAATATTATTTACGAGCTTTTGGAAGATGTGGAAGAAGTGGTCAACACGCTTTTAGAGGTTGGGCAACTGGAGGAAGTGACAGGTAAAGCAGAAATTTTAGCAGAGTTTGCTCATGGTAAGGAGGAAAAAATTGCTGGTTGCAGGATGCTGGAGGGGGTAATAGCCAAAGGGCAAAGAATCAGGGTGGTTAGGGAAGGCCAGTTAATAGGTGAAGTTAAGCTGAAATCATTAAAAAAGGTTAAAGAAGAAGTGAATAAGGTAGAAAAAGGCAATGACTGCGGGATGTTATTTAACCCAAGCCTAGATTTCCAGATAGGAGATATAGTTGAAAGCTTCAGAGTAATTTAGACTATAATTGCTGCGCCTGAACTTGCAATTATGGGCTATTCATGATAAAATTCCCCATACTAATGAAATACGATTCACAACTTGCAGAACTCAAAACTTTGTTACCCGTTGCTAAAAGCATTCTAATTGCTATACCTGCTAATGCTAATATTGACCAACTGGCTGCCAGCTTAGCTCTATTCTTAACCTTGGAAGGAGTTGGTAAACAAGTTTCAATTGTTTCAGATGATACTATAAAGGTTGGTCAATCACACTTATTTGGAGTAGACCATGTTCAAAAAAACATTCCTTCCACAGGTGGTGGTAGTTTAACTCTAGTTTTAGAAGGTGTGGCAGCTTCAGATAATACTATTCCTGCTTTGGAAAAATTAGACTGGTATGCCCAAAACAATAATTTGAATTTAGTTTTCCATTGTTTACCCAACCAGACTTTTCAGCCGGCCAAAATAGTCCCTCATTTCCAGGGAAGCGGTTTTAATTTAATATTTGCAATAGGAGCAGTAAATTTAACTGCTTTAGGGAATATTTACCAATCTAATACTCAAGTTTTTTCCGGGACACATATAGTTAATATTGATAAAGAATCTGTTAACACTGGTTTTGGTCAAACCAATGTGATAGATAATGTTTCATCTGTGTCTGAAGTGGTCAGCTCTGTTATTGCTGATTTAGGGTTTACTTTATCTGCAGACTGCGCTAGCAATCTACTTGTGGGTATTTTCGATGCGACCAACTCCTTAACTAATGAGAAAATTACTGCAGAAACATATTTAGCTGTAGCTAACTGTTTAAGAGCCGGAGGGAAAAAGCCTAACAGTTCTTCTCGAGTTGATACAAAAGCTCAATCGCAGGCTGCACCAGCTTATGATTGGAGTGCTCTAATACCAAAAGATCCAATTAATACTCAACCAACGAGTCAAACAGCACCAGATTATACTGTTCCTCCAGTGGTTTCATCAAGCTCACCTACCCAATCAGTAGTTGATAAGGGAGATGATTATCAGCCTTCACCCCCGATTCAATCGGGGTCACCTGAAGAGCGGCCAGCTCAAGAAGGTGTAATTTCAGAAACAATTGAGCCAGAATGGCTGACCCCAAAAATCTTCAAAGGATCATCGTTAGGGTAAGCAGATGCGTGGAGAACTAGATCCTATAGTGGATCATCTTATTTCTAATGGTAGAGTAAAAGATTCAATCAATTACTTAGGCTCCATAGGATCTATATATAGATTTCACGCGAGATTTTATATCCTTAATAAACTTGATTATGTGATCCAATATTAATAAAAGTAACTTCTTCCTCAGAAACAGGAAGATAAACTATTCTGATATCTCCTGTAATGGAAAATACTCGAAGATTCTTTTTAGCTCCAGTTAATCCATGATCTTTTAAAAGAGGATTTTTAGGATTAGATTTAAAAAGAGAAATTCTTTCCTCTGTTTTTGAGACAAGTTTGATGTTTGGAGCAATCCTTTTTTTGTAAGCTTTTACAAAACCATGATACAGGTTAACCTTCATTTAAATACTTCATTAAGTTTTTAACATCTGTAAATGATTTTGTTTGAGCTTTGCCAGATTCTATCTCATCTATGATTTTGTTATACTTTTTAGTAGCTTTAGTGGATAATTTGACTGTTGGTTCAAAAGTCACATCAATTTTTCCTGATGCTATTTTATTAAGAAATAACCTGACTACTTCCTGTAAAGAGGAAAAGCCCATTTTTTCTGCTTTAGAAGCAGCCTGATTTCTCACATTTTTATCAACAGGGATTTGTAAAACTGTATTATTCATAGTATTATAATTATATTATTTTGATAATATATGTCAAGCAGGGAAAAACTAATTGGTCAAGACTGATAGTGGGTGCCCAACTTGACTATAGGTTTATTTAATAGTATAATGGATATATGAAGAGAGTAGATTCAGAGCTTCGTTATAGTCCCTCTCAGAGGGGTAGGAAATTAAGTATGATTGGATCCATCAGTTTTGCTGGGGCAATCTTAACAGGATCAGTATTTGCTGCCTCCCCGGTAATTGCATTAGGGGACTTACCAAGGGGATTAAACCAGGAAGTTCCTGCCGCAGAGCCTACTCCTGGGCGTACTCCTCTACCTGTTTTGCCAATTTTCCCTCCGGTCCTTGGTCCTGGTCCGGATCACTTAGAGAAGCTCTTGGTGATTTAGGAATTCAAGTTAAATGCCCGGAATATAAAACCATCGATCAAGAACTGAATACTTTGGCACAAGAACCAGGAATTTTAACCTCTCTTAGAGGAAGCTTATTTGGCAAAGGAGCTGATGAGCGAGCAAAAGCTGCTGCAGCCAGAGGTGATTTGCGCCAAACTGCCAGAGAATTACAGATAACTAAACTTGGTGAAACAGATAAGCAAGATATTTTACTAAAAGCATATCAAACCGCAAGTGAAAATAATATTAGAAAAATGGAGGAAAGAATGGGTATGTCTAACAGCAGGAGTACTGCCTCGGCGCTGGATCTAGTTAAAGAAAATGCTTGTATGGAGGAAAGAGTAGTAGATCTGAGTTATCAAGATTATTTAAGAAATGGTGGTGCTGAAAATGAACTTGTTGTGCTTGAGGGTTTAAATGAGAAACTAGCCTTAGAATTGGAGAGACGTAGGACAGAATTAGAATCACAAATAGCCTCAGGTAGACTCTCTAAACCTTAACTGAATTTCCACATTCGGTGTGGAAATCAGACTATAAGCAAAGCTTGCATAATCTTAGAACTTCTGTTAAGATACGCCCAGGATAAATTAAAGGACGACTTTGGCATCAAAGTTGTTCCTAAAAAAGGAGATTAAAGATGCCACTTGATCCAAAGCTTAAGCAAAAGATTATTAAAGAGTTTGCCACAAAAAGTGGCGATACAGGTTCACCGGAAGTTCAGGTAGCGCTTCTTACAGAACAAATTAAAAATCTGACCGCTCACTTAAAAGAACATACTCATGATATTCACTCAAGACGTGGATTGTTATCAATGGTGAATAAAAGAAGAAGACTTTTACAATATTTAGTTAAAAAGGATGAAGAGAGATACAAAATAGTGATAGAGAAGTTGGGTCTGGCAAAATAAGCATAGCTTGCTTTACTGTTGTAAAGTAGAACGATAGATGGTAGAATGTAGAAGGTAGTATTTTGAAGATGGAAAATAGAAGTTAGAAGCGATCTAATATCTATCTTCTATTTTCAAAAACACTATCCTCTATTATCTATATTCTATCGTCCAAAGAATATAAATCATGAACAAAGTTATAGTAAAAGAAATCGATCTTAATGGTCGTAAGTTGAAATTAGAAACAGGCAAGTTAGCTCTGCAAGCAGATGCTTCTGTTTTAGTGTCTTGGGGTGAAACTGTAATTTTAGCAACAGTTGCCACACAACCTTTAAAAGAAGATATTGGTTATTTTCCTCTCTCAGTTGAGTATGTAGAAAAACATTATGCTGGAGGTAGAATTTCTTCCTCAAAATTTATCAAAAGAGAGACTAGACCCACTGATGAAGCTGTTTTAACAGGCAGATTAGTGGATCGTTCCATCCGCCCGCTTTTTCCTAAAGATTTTAAAATGCATGAGGTGCAAGTAATTTTGACTGTATTATCTGTAGATCAGGCAAACGATCCTGATATTGTTGGTTTAATCGGTGCATCAGCTGCTTTATCTATCTCTTCTATTCCTTGGAAAGGCCCAATTGCTGGAGTAAGAATCGGTGAAAGAGAAGGCAGTTTAGTAGTCAATCCCACTATTAATGAGATAGAACATCTTAATATGGATCTTTTAGTAGCTTCTACCAAAGACAAAGTTGTCATGATAGAAACAGGGGCTAATCAGGTTAAAGACGAGTTAGTTTTT
Organism: Candidatus Daviesbacteria bacterium; assembly: GCA_016187035.1. Taxonomy (GTDB): domain Bacteria; phylum Patescibacteriota; class Microgenomatia; order Daviesbacterales; family UBA10151; genus JACPKL01. The sequence goes on along the minus strand of JACPKL010000010.1, from coordinate 105,513 downwards.
GCAGGGATTAAAGAAGCTTATGCACAAGCCCAACCAATTATTTCTTTGATTGAAGAATTTGGGAAAGTTGCTGGTAAAACGAAACAGACCTACTCCCATCTAGAGGAGGAAATTGAAGAGGCGTTACTTAAAGAAGTATCTAAAATTACCAAAGAACGAATCGAAAAGGCTTTGTTTGATAATGAGCACCCTTGGCATGAGGCAACTGGTGATTTGATTAAAAAAGAGCTTGCTACCCAATACGCAGAAGCTTTAACAGAACAAGTTATATCAGGCATTTTTGACAAAGTTGCCAAAGAAATTTTACAGAAAGAGGTTTTGGAAAAAGGTAAAAGAGTAGATGGGAGAGTTATGGATGAGATTAGGCCAATTCAGATAGAAGTTGGAATTTTGCCAAGAACTCATGGCAGCGCACTTTTCCAAAGAGGAGACACTCAAGTTTTATCTGTTGTAACACTGGGGGCTCCTTCTTTGAAGCAAACTTTGGATGGGATGGAAGGGGAAAGACAAAAAAGGTTTATGCACCATTATAATATGAGTATTAATCCATTTTCTGTAGGTGAGGTTAAAAGACTGGCTGCTCCTAACAGACGTGATATTGGTCATGGTGCTTTGGCTGAAAAAGCCATCATAGCAGTTGTTCCAAAAGAAGATCAATTCCCATACGCAATCAGAGTAGTATCTGAAGTATTAGCAGCCAATGCCTCAACTTCTATGGCTGCAGTTTGTGGAACCACTTTAGCTTTACTGAATGCTGGTGTACCTCTGATAGAGCCTGTTGCTGGAATTGCATTGGGGCTGTTTTCCGATGAGAAAAAAACTCAGGTAGTAACAGATATGAGGGCAGTGGAAGACTTTTACGGAGAGATGGATTTTAAAATAGCAGGTACTAAAAATGGAATTACTGCCATTCAGATGGATACTAAGCTGGAAGGTTTAACCTTTGACATAATTGAGCAAGCCCTTAATATGGGTGGCAAAGCCAGGATACAACTTTTAGAACAAATGGATAAAGTTATTCCTAGTGCAGGGCCTTTATCTCCTCATGCCCCAAGAGTTGAAATTTTGCATATCAAACCAGAAGAGATAGGGCTTTTAATCGGCACAGGTGGAAAAACTATTAACTCAATTATTTCTAAAACAGGCGCTCAAATTGATATCGAGGATGATGGGACAGTGATGATCTCAGGCGTCAATCCCGAAGGAGTTGATGCAGCAATTGCTTCTATTCATGGTATGTTTAAAAGCTTTAATGTAGGAGATGAGTTGAGTGGTAGGGTCGTGCGACTTGCTCCGTTTGGGGCGTTTGTAGAAATTGCTCCTGGCAAAGATGGGTTGGTGCATATTTCCCAAATGGCACCTGGACATGTTAACAGACCAGAAGATGTAGTCTTAGAAGGTCAAGAGGTAAAGGTTAGGGTAACTGATGTTTCTCCTGACGGAAAGATTGGTTTATCAATGCTTTTTGGGGCAAATATTAAACCAGAGACCGAGGGGAGGCCTACTGGTGGTGGAAATTTTAGACCGAGAGAAGGCGGAGGTTTTAGATCTCGTTCCTCTTTTGGCGATTCGCCTCGCTTTGGCGAAGCGGGTAGACCCAGAAGTGGAGGATTTGGTAATCGTCCAAGCTTTGGCAGTGGAGGCGGTAGAAGTGGCGGGTCCTTTGATAGAACCCAGGATAGGTTTGGAGGGAGAGGCAGAACTGGTGGATTTGGTAGAGGCGGAAGAGACCGCGGAGGTCGCGGTGGTAGAGGCGGATTTGACCGTTAATACCCTTTTCTTATTTAAAAATTAACCTCTAAAGAAAGTTCTCCTCTTAGGCAGGGTGATCCAGAATTACTACAAAATCCTCCATTATGATGAGTCACCTTAATTGCCTTAAAAGGTCTGTCTTTGGTGATAGTTATACCTGAGTTGCCACTATAACTTGCATTACCTGATTTGTCAGTTTTAGTAGTAGCAAGCCCAACACAATCTCCCCCTTCTTGAATAGTACAGATGGATATTGAATATTTTCTTTCTGCTTCCAATCCTCTTAAGTTAAAATCATATTGTAAAGAAGCAATCTTTGCGCCTTCTGACATATAAGGATCAAGGCTCATTAATTTAATTTCCCCATTTCCTGAAGCACTTTCAGGTATATTGCTATGTGACCTGCCAAGATAAACTTTAGTTGTCAACATTGGTTGTTTGGGTGTAGGTATAGGAGTTTGAGCAGGGGTTGGAGCAGGAGTGTAAAGAAAAGTTGGACTTGGTTTCTGTGTAGGTTGAGGTTTAAAAGAGGGTTGGATAGATGGGTTTGTTGGAGTAAGTGTTGGGATAACAGTGCTTGAGATGTTTTCTTGCTTAATATCACTTATTTGCTCGTTTGAAGTTTTACCTTTGCTGATCAAAACTATACCAGTAATTATTAAACTTAAAACAAGTAGTATAGCTATCGGTGCAAAACCTTTTTGAATCATATTTTAAAAAGTTAGTTAATCAGTAACATTAAAGTATTTATAGGAACTTTTTCTTCCATCTGAAGTTATAATTTCCAAAGCATATTCTTTTGATTCTAAACTGGAAGGTACTGTAAAAATTATCTGGGTATCTGTCCAGGAGCCAATAATTCCATAACCTAATAAATTCCCATAACCACTATTACTGTTAAAGTTAACCTTTCCTGTTGAAGAACCAAATTCAGTCCCTGTAATTGTGATTGTAGATCCCTTCTTAAAAACAGATGGTGAGATACTCTCAATGTAAGGCTGACCAGCAACTACAGTAAAAGGGAGTCTATTACTCCTCTGACCATCAGCTGTTTCTACTTCTAAATAAAACTGTCCACCTCGTACAAAAGTCACAGTAGTAACTACCTATTCCTAAGGCCACCAAGATAACTATTATAACTGGGGCAAATCCTCTTTGCATAATTGCAGTATAGCATATAGGTATCAAAACTTCTTATTGACATTCGGGTATTATTTGGAATATAGTGAGAATGTGGTTAATATAACATCTGAAACCAGAATAGCAATTTTCAAAGGCAAAAATATCAGAAATACTATATTTAAAAATGAATGGTGGTTTTCTGTAGTAGATGTAATTGCAGTTTTAACTGATAGCGTTAATCCAAATGACTACTGGTTCAAAATGAAGATCAGGGTTAAAAGTGAGGACGGAGTTGAACTATCGACAATTTGTCGAAGGTTGAAACTGAAAGCTCTTGATGGAAAGTTAAGAGAAACAGATTGCGCTAACACAGAAGGTATTTTTAGAATTATCCAATCAATTCCCTCACCTAAGGCAGAACCTTTTAAAAGGTGGTTAGCAAGGGTGGGATATGAAAGAGTGCAGGAAATAGAAGACCCGGAGTTGGCAACCAAAAGAACAAGGGCTTTATATAAAGCCAAAGGTTATCCAGATTCCTGGATTGAAAAAAGGATGAGGGGTATTGCCATTCGCGAGGAGTTAACAAATGAATGGCAAAATCGTGGCGCTCAAATTCAAAGAGATTATGAAATTTTAACTATTGAAACGGGAGAATTTACGTGATCATATGGATGATTTTGAGTTAATTCTGACTATGCTTGGAGAAAGAACCACCACAGAGATTCATCGGACCGAGGATTCAAAAGGAATGCCGAAACTTAAAAAAGATGCAAAAACAGGCGGTAGTGTAGCCGGACAAACCAGGAAACTGTTAGAAAAACGTTTAAAAAGATCAATTGTGACTGGAAAAAATTATTTGTCAGAAGTACAAGGATAGTAGTATACTTAAGGTGATGCAAATCAGAATGACAATATTATTTTATGGATTACTGCCCCTCGGTCCTGAGGACCTCGGGATCGAAGGACTTTCATAGGAATAACATTTGAGGTAAAATATGAAGCATGGATTCTGCCCGATTAAGTCTTGAAGAACTAAAAATAAAAATTACCCAAGCTAATTTACCTCCTGAGGTATCAGAGAAACTCTTAACTGCTTTGAAATTTTCTGGGATACATGAACTATCAAGTTTAGTAGCTTATATTAATTTTGTAATTTCCCTGCCTTTTAATAAAAATTCTACTGATATATTAGACATTAACCGCACAAAACAAATCCTGGATAAAAATCATTATGGCCTACAAGTGGTAAAGGATAGGATTTTAGAATACCTAGCAGTCATGATTTTAAACAGAAGAAATCCGCAGCGTCAGCGAGTCGAAGGACATGCCCCAATTTTAGCTTTTATTGGTTTGGTAGGAACAGGTAAAACTTCTCTTGCTTATTCAATAGCAGAAAGTCTAGGCAGGCCGATTGTCAGGATTCCGTTTGGAGGTTTGGGTGATCCGAATTTGCTTCGTGGCCAATCACGCCAGAGAGCTGAAGCAGAACCAGGTCAAATTATCAAAGCTGTTAGACTAGCCAAAGTTTCAAACCCGGTTATTTTACTTGACGAAATAGATAGAGTAGCTCAAGAGCATAGAGTTGATATTATGGGGATTTTAGTAGAGCTTTTGGACCCCAGCCAAAACCAAGCTTTTGTAGATCATTATTTGGATTTTCCTTATGATTTATCACAAGTTCTTTTTATAGCTACAGCCAATAATACATCAAATATAGCAACAGCAGTTTTAGATAGGATAGAACCAATTCAAATGCCCAGCTTTACTGATGAAGAAAAGCAAATAATAGGTAAAAACTATCTTTTGCCAAAAGCATTAGAAGAAGCAGGAATAGATAATAATATTTTACAGATTGATGATTCTATTTGGCCACAGATTATTCGTCCTTTAGGTTTTGACGCTGGTATAAGATCTTTAGCAAGAACACTGCAAACAATTTGCCGAAAGGTTGCAAGAAAAATGGTAGAAGGACAAAGTGGGCCGTTTAAGATTAATTCAGATAATTTAGGAGACTACTTGACAGGATAACTCAACGCTCTTATGAAGATATTTCACCCAAAGCAATTTATGTTAGATAAAGGGCAGAGTTTAAAATTAATTCCTTTAGGTGGAGTAGGTGATGTTACCAAAAATATGTATATTTATGAATATGATAATGATATTGTCATTATAGATTGTGGGGTTGGTTTCCCTGATGAAGCTATGCCAGGTGTGGATTTGGTTATTCCTGATATATCATATCTTCGGGAAAGAATAAATAAAATCAGAGGAATAATCATTACTCACGGTCATGAAGATCATATAGGAGGATTACCATATATTTGGCCAGAGCTTCAAGTACCTATTTATACTCAAAAACTTACTGCTGGATTTATTAAAGCAAAATTTTCTGAACACAATTTACCTAAAAATAAAATATTTGAAGTAAAAATTAACGAGGAGTTAAATTTAGGATGTTTTAAAGTTTCTTTTTATCAAGTTTCTCACTCTGTGCCTGATTCAACAGGAGTAGTTTTAAGAACTCCAGTTGGTTTGATTATTCATCAAGCAGATTTTAAAATAGATTGGACACCAGTTTCAGGACAAGTAACTGATGTATCAACAGTTTCCCGTCTGGGAGCAGAAGGCGTTTTACTGCTACTAATAGATTGCTTAAGAATAGACAAACCTGGTTTTAATAAGTCAGAAAAATCAATTGAGGAGTCTTTTGAACAGGTTGCGCGGGAAACTAAAGGGAAGTTACTGATAACTATGACATCCTCAAATGTTTCCAGAATGCAGCAAGCAATTAATGTTTCCCAAAGATTAGGTAGAAAAGTTGCTGTAGTAGGGCGATCTTTTGAAAATAATTTTCAAGTATCAAGAGATTTAGGTTATCTACATGTTCCTCCTTCAGTTATGATAGCTTCAGATGCTATTAATTCTTTTGCTCCTAATAGATTATTAGTCTTAATTGCTGGAGCTCAAGGTCAGCCAGATTCTTCTTTATCAAGAGTTGCCAATGAAGAGCATAAACTGATCAAATTAAAAGTGGGGGATAGTGTACTTTTTTCAGCAGATCCAATTCCTTCTACTGAATCTGCTCAAAATGCTTTAATTGATTCTTTAACTACACTCGGAGCGAATGTTTATTATTCAGCTATTACAGATTCTTTGCATGTTTCAGGACATGCAGCTTTGGAAGAATTAAGACTTATGGTAAATTTAATTAAACCAAAATTTATGATGCCAATTGGAGGGACCTACAGACATATGAAAAAGTTTTCTCAAGTTTTTACAAACATGGGTTATGAAACAGACAAAATCTTACAAGTTCTAGACGGAGATATCTTAGAAGTGAAACCAGATAATATGAAAGTATCAAATCGAATTGAGGTGCAAAATGTTTTTGTGGATGGTTTAGGGATTGGTGATGTAGGACATGTGGTGTTAAGAGATAGAAAAGTTATGAGTGAGGAAGGAATAGTGGTGGTGGTTGTGCCGATTGATCAACATAGCGGTAAATCAGAGGGAGAAATAGATGTAATCTCAAGGGGTTTTGTGTTTGAGGAACAATCTGGCGGATTGTTAGATGAGGCTAAAACTTTATTAAAAAATAACTTAGATAAGCATCATCATAAAATTTCAGACTGGAGATTTACGCGGAAATTAGTTGAGGATACCTTGGAAAGGTTTTTTTATCAAGCTACTCTAAGAAGGCCATTGATTTTATCTATAATAGTAGAAGTGTGATAGAACCTATAGTAAGTATGGTATAATATATAATGAATTATGTCTAGAAGACGCTCTGTTTATAAATTACCCAAACTAAAGTTAAGACAAAAAACAATCACTGCAGTGGGAACATTAATCGCTTTTATTTTAGCTGTTGTATCAATAGTTGCTTTAACAACACAGTCTGAAACGTTAACTTTTTGGAAAGATTTTTTAATGAATACACTTGGTTTGATGAGTATAGTTGCGCCTATTATTTTTTTGTTATCAGGACTTGTTTTAACAAAAGCGAAATGGAGATTTGCTCAAACTAATGTATTACTGGGCTTTTTATTAATAGTTATCGCACTCTCTTCTTTGATAGCTGCACTAAAATATGAAAAAGGAGGTCTAATTGGACAATTGTTTTGGAGAGAATTAGCCTCTTTTGTTACTCCTTTTGGAGGAGCAGCCTTATTAATATTGTTGTTTTTAGTGGGTTTGGTAGTTCTTTTTAATACTTCTTTGAATCAAATCTTAAAAATATTTGGTTTTGTATTTGGAGCAGCAAAGAATCTTTTTAAATCCTTGTTCGTAAGACAAAGAACATTTGAGGCCAAACATATTCCAATTAAGGTTTACGGGGTAGATGAGAAGCCTCAAGTAAGGAATACGCCAGTTTTTACCAAAGAGCCTATTATTGCAGATGCTTTAGTGCAGAATATGGCTGGACAATCAAAAGTATGGAAATACCCGGTGCTATCTTTATTATCTGATAAAGTTGGTTCTCCAGCTGACAGAGGTGATGTTAAAAAAAGTGCAGCTATTATAGAAAGGACTTTAGACTCTTTTGGTATACAAGCCAGAGTAGCAGAGGTAAATGGTGGTCCGGCTGTTACTCAATATGCTTTAGAAATATCAGCAGGTACCAAAATCTCCAAAATAGCTAATCTACAACATGATTTGGCTTTAGCTTTAGCTACACCCACTGGTACGGTCAGGATAGAAGCTCCTATTCCCGGTAAATCTTTAGTAGGAATAGAGGTGCCAAACAGGTCGTTGGAGGTCGTTGGATTAAAACAATTATTAGCCTCTGATGAGATGCGAAGGCATAAGTCAAAATTAGCAGTTGCTTTAGGAAGGGATACTTCATCTAAGGCCATGATAGTAGATATTGACCGAATGCCTCACTGTTTAATCGCTGGTACCACAGGTTCAGGTAAATCAATCATGTTAAATGCGGTGATCACCTCTTTACTATTTAGAAATTCACCAGATGAATTAAAACTGATTTTGATCGATCCCAAAAGAGTGGAATTGACAAATTATAATGGTATTCCTCATTTGCTCACTCCTGTTATTACAGATCCAGAAAAAATCTTATCTTCTCTTAAATGGGCTATGGCAGAAATGGACCGAAGGTATAAATTATTTCAATCAGCAGGAGTAAGAAATATTGCTGGGTTTAATGATATGTCAGGATTCCAAGCTTTGCCCTATATTATCATTATTGTTGATGAGCTGGCTGATTTAATGATGTTTGCTCCAGTAGAAATTGAAGATGCTATTACCAGAATTGCTCAACTGGCACGCGCTACAGGGATTCATTTGGTAGTAGCCACTCAAAGACCATCTGTTGATGTAATCACAGGTTTGATTAAAGCTAATATTCCTTGTAGGATTGCTTTTAATGTATCCTCGATGGTTGATTCTCGGGTCATTTTAGACGGACCAGGAGCAGAAAAATTATTGGGCCGAGGGGATATGTTATTTTTACCTCCAGATGCTTCAAAACCAATGAGAATTCAAGGAGTTTTTGTTCAAGATTCAGAAATAAACAGTTTAATTAAATACCTGAAAGCTACCGGTATTGCTCCTCAATATACTGCTGAAGTAACTGAGATGCCTTTGGGTAAAGCAGGAAGCAAAGGAGGTAATGGTGAAGATAGAGATGAGTTGTTTGAGGAAGCAGTCAGAACAGTGTGTCAATACGACCGGGCTTCAGCCTCTTTGCTACAAAGAAGATTAAAAATTGGTTATGCTAGGGCTGCTAGGATTTTAGATGAGTTGGAGACCGCAGGAATTGTAGGGACAGGGGAAGGTTCGAAACCCAGAGATGTGTTAGTTAAAAATGCTGAAGAATATCTTGCCGTCCAACAAGGCTCCTCAGCTTAAGTATCAGAATGGAATTCTCACAAATTGTTAGATTCTTAAAAGAAGGCAAGATAGGGGTAATTCCCACAGACACCATTTACGGATTAATTGGATCAGCTTTTAACCCTCATACTGTGGAAGAGATTTATAAGTTAAGGAAAAGAGTTAAAGATAAACCAATGATTATTTTGATTTCTTCTATAGATGATTTAAAAAAATTTGATATTAAATTAACTGATATCCAAAGGGATTTCCTGAAGAAGAATTGGCCAAATCCCTTGAGTGTAGTTTTATCATGTAAAGTTCAGAGATTTTCCTATCTTCATAGAGGGACAAATACTTTAGCTTTTAGAATGCCCAAAGATACGAAGCTTTTAAATATTTTAAGAGAGGCTGGTCCTGTAGTTGCGCCAAGCGCAAATCTAGAAGGAAAAAAGCATGCAACAAATATTAATCAAGCTAGGAAGTATTTTGGAGATAAAGTTTCTTTCTATCTAGATGGAGGGTATAGAGAGTCAAAGCCTTCTACAATAGTTGCTTTTGACAATAATTTAGTAAAAATATTACGTCGAGGAATATTTAAAATTTAGTAACTCCATTTACTTAGGTTGCAGCAAAGGGAGAAGGGAAAGCGGTGTTTTCTAAAAAATCAGCTCCTGAGGACGATTTTGTTAACTGTTCAAGTGCTTGGTCAATTGGATTCATGGCTTCTTTAAATCTTTTTTCCTCAGCTTCCTTCCTGTTCTTTTCTAACTGCTCATCTGCAGTTGTTTTAAAGCTTATAAATAGAGTCTCATTTAAATGCATATAAGCTAAGATTACTTTTTCACTGCATTGTTGATTGATGTATTTTAAGTTGTTGAACAAAATTACATAGAAATCTTGTCCGGAATCAGGTTCTTTGCTATGGCTAATTTCTATCTCATAGTCTTTTAAATCCAGACGATAGTGATCTTGCAGGGAGGAGGGGTCGAATTTAGAAAGATCAGTATGGGTAACTGTTAACTTATCTATTTTAATTAGATTAATCAGTTGGCTAATATATTTTTCTGCTTTTTCGCAGTCACCGCTGGGCGGTGGAAGTGGTTGTTGATCGGACATTAACTGTATATTAATTTGTTAGACTTTATCTGTCAACTGGTATATTATTCCATTAATGAGGACTGTAGGACAAATTTTAGCAGAAGAAAGAGAAAAAAAATTCTATACCCTTGATGAGGTAGAAAAGGCAACTAAAATTAGAAAAGAATTACTACAAGCTTTAGAGGCCGGTCAATATCAAAAACTTCCCCCGCCAACCTTTGTTCAGGGATTTATTAAAAATTACGGTAAATTCTTAGGGCTTGACAAAGATAAACTTCTAGCAGTGTTTAGAAGAGAATTTTCCGATCAAAAACATCCTCCAAGGATCCTAGAATCATTCAGTCATCCTATTAATAGAACAAGAATTAGAATAACTCCTGCTAGGGTTTTAGGATTTGTTGTTTTAACATTAGTGGTGATTTTTTTCACATACCTTTGGTTTGAATATAGATTTTTGGTTGGTGCTCCGCGTCTAGAAATTAGTCAACCACCTGACCAATTTAGCACAAGTTCTTTAGAGATAGTTATTTCAGGTAGAACAGACCCTGAGGTAAAGGTGAATATTAATGAGCAAGAAATTGCTGTTGATCAAAATGGAAGATTTTCTCAAACTATTAAATTATCTGATAATGTTAATAACATCGTTATTGCTGCTGTTTCAAATAGCGGTAAGCAAACTAGAATACAAAGGACTATTTTTCTGAAAAGGTGATATGTTACACTTAGCGCCATGGATTTACTGCAAATAGCTTTAATCTTTTTAACTTTTCTTTTATCTATTTTTCTGGCAATAACTGGCGTCCAGGTCTTTTTTATTTTGAGAGATCTTAAAAAAACTTTAGATAGATTTAACAATAATACTACAACTTCTTTGGTAACAGAGATAGCTGAAAAGGCAAAGGCTTTAACAGAAATAAAAAGGAAAGAGTATAAATTAAAACCTAAAAGATTCCATAAACGAGTTTTAATGAAAAGATAAATGAGGTAAAATACCTTCATGAGTTCAAAAGATATCAGGGAAAAATATATTAAGTTTTTTGTAAGTCGTGGTCATAAACAAATTCCTGCTGCCAAGCTGGTACCTGAAAATGATCCAACCACCTTATTTACCTCATCAGGCATGCAGCCTTTAGTCCCCTATCTCTTAGGGCAAAAACATCCAGAAGGAAAAAGATTGGTTGACTGCCAGCCTTCTTTTAGAGCAGAAGATATTGAAGAAGTAGGAGATAACAGGCATACTACCTTTTTTGAAATGCTGGGTAATTGGTCTTTAGGTGATTACTTTAAGGTAGAACAATTACCCTGGATCTGGGAATTTTTCACCAAAGAATTGAGTTTAGATAAAGATAAATTATATGTTTCAGTCTTTGAAGGAAATAATGAGGTGCCAAAAGATGAGGAGAGTTTAGAAATCTGGAGAAGTTTGGGAGTAGATGATGACCACATCTTTTTTTATGGAGTTGATAAAAACTGGTGGTCATGTTCCGGGTCTCCTAATAATATGCCAGCAGGGGAAATAGGTGGCCCAGACTCTGAAGTGTTTTATGAATTTACACAGATAGAACATGATAAAATATATGGAGACAAGTGCCATCCAAATTGTGAATGTGGCAGGTTTTTAGAAATAGGAAATTCAGTTTTTATTGAGTATCAAAAACAACAAGATGGATCTTTAAAGGAGTTGCCTCAAAAAAACGTGGATTTTGGTGGAGGATTAGAAAGACTAACCGCTGCTGTTAGTAATACCCATGATATTTTCCAAACTGTTTTATACAAACCAATTACTGATGCGATCGCACAAGCAATTGGTTTGAAGTATGAGGGTGATAATACATCATCCATGAGAATTATTGCAGATCATCTAAAGGCTGCCACCTTTTTAATTCTTGATGGAGTTCCCCCTTCTAATAAATTGCAAGGTTATGTTTTAAGAAGATTAATTCGGAGATCTACAATTAAGATGCGTCAGCTCAGCGGTAAACTTATTCGTAGAAAAGCTTTGCTTATTTCAGATGAATTCACTCCAATTATTCAAGCTATATTAACGATATATGGGAAACAAACTAATATAGTAGAAAAAGTGATCGGAGAGGAGATAGGAAGATTTGCAAAAACTTTGGATCATGGATTAAAAGAGATAGAAAAGATTGAAAATATTGATGGGAAAAAGGCTTTTGATTTATATCAAACTTTTGGTTTCCCTTATGAGATTACCGAAGAGCTTTTTAGACAAAAGGGTCAAAAGGTCAACAAAGAGCAGTTTAAAGCGGAATTTGAAAAACATAAAACATTATCAAGAACTGCATCAGCTGGGATGTTTAAAGGAGGGTTGGCTGACCATGGTGAGATAGTTACCAAATTCCATACTGCCACCCATCTTTTACACCAGGCTTTAAGAGATGTATTAGGGCCTCAAGTTTTCCAAAAAGGGTCTAATATAACTTCAGAAAGATTAAGGTTTGACTTCTCTTTTGAGAGGAAAATTACTGAGGAGGAGATTAAACAAGTAGAAGATATCATGAATAAAAGAATAACTGAGGGTTTGAAGGTAGATCATATGACTTTGGATCTTCAAAAAGCAAAGGAGATGAATGCTATTGGTTTATTCCATGAGAAGTATGCTAGTAAAGTATCAATATATGGAGTAGGTCCTAATTTCCAATTAGATCCTCAGGCTAAGGATAAGCGAGAGAGAGATGGGTATTATTCTTTAGAATTTTGCGGAGGGCCTCATGTAGATAATACAAGTATTATTGGCAAGGTTAAGATTATCAAAGAAGAAGCAGTATCTTCAGGAATTAGAAGAATTAGAGTTAAACGCGCTAGTTAGTCATTTATTTGAGTTTACCAGTTGTGTTAAGATAATTTAGTAGGCTTGATTTTCAGGCAACATATGTTATGAACTTCCTTGATAGATTAACTGCCCTAATACTTTTTGGTAAAAAGGAAGAGGTTGTGGAATATTTTTTTGCACTAAATATTGCTAATGAGCAACTTATTTGTGCTCTTTGGACTATAGAAAAGAAACAACTTAAGATTTTAGATATTGCTTACGAAAATTGCTCTTCTTCAGAAGATTTAATACCAACGACTGATAAACTTCTAGATAAAGTTTTAGGGGTTAGGGAAATTGAACCGCAAAAGATCCTTTTTGGTATTCCAAGTTTTTGGCTGTCTGATGGCAATCTGAAAAGTGAGAAGTTGAGTATTTTAAGAAAATTAGTTAAAGAGTTAGAACTGGTGCCAATGGCTTATGTGGAGAATTCACTTGCTGTAGCTCATTTTTTAGAAAAAACTGATGGAGTTCCTCCAACTGCTATTTTGGTAGGATTTGAAACTGACCATTTAACAGTATCTGTAGTAAGAGCAGGAAAACTTGATGGAGTTAAAATTGTTCAAAGAGGAGAAAGCAGTGGTGCAGATATAGAAAGAGCTTTGCTGACTTTTGTGGGAGTAGAGACTTTACCTTCTAAAATTTTGATTTATAACTACCAGGTATCTTCTGAATCAGGACAAATAGAAGATTTGAAAAAAATAAGAAATCAATTGTTATCTTATTCATGGATGTCTAAATTATCCTTTTTGCATTTTCCCAAAATAGAACTTTTAAAAGAGAATATTGAGATAAAAAGTATCTGTTTAGCAGGAGCATCTGAAATAGAAAGTAATATCTTCTATTACGAAGTAAGAGATTCCTCTCATTACGAGCAAGCAATTACTCAATCAGTCAAAAAAACAACTGTGATCAGCCCAGAAGAGGAAGAGGTGGAAGAGATAAAAGGAGATACGAAAGTATCCAAAGATACTGAGAATGCTGATTTGGGTTTTGTAGTAGGAGATGTCTCAGCGGTTAGCAAAGAAGAGGAGGAAGTATCTTTTGAGGAAAACCAAGATGAAAATAATATAGAGGAAGCAATCCAAGAAAATGAATTAGCTGTGCCTTTAGAATCTGATATGGTAATGAAATCACCGGTTACTGCTGAGAAACAAATAAAAGATAAATTTTCTCTTCAAAGATTTATTATGCAAGTAACAAACTTACTTATTCCTAAGAAGTTTGGAAGTATAGCCTTATTAGTAACCTTTATAGGTGCTTTATTGATTATTTTAGGGGCTTACCTATTTTTATTAAAAGCTGAAGTTAAAATTTTTGTTGAACCAAAGGTTTTGGAGAAAGATGCGGAAGTAATAGCTGATCCAAATCAAAAGGTGGTTGATGAGGATGCTAAAGTTATTCCTGGTCAAATAGTTGATACTGAGATATCAGGATCAGCAAAAGATCAAGCCACAGGTAAAAAACAGATTGGAGATGCTGCAAAAGGAACTGTAAAAATTATTAATAATACAGATGAAGGCAGGAGTTTTTCTAAAGGTACCATTTTAACAACATCTTCGGGTTTGAAGTTTACATTAAACAGTAGTGCCTCTGTTTCAGCTACTCCAGCGGACGCGGATTCGAAAAGCACGAAAACCGTTGAGGTAATTGCGGCGGAAATTGGCGCTGACGGTAATCTGCCGTCTGGAACTAACCTAACTGTTTCTAACTTGCCAACATCTCAAATAGCAGTTAAAGCAGAAGGGAATTTTTCCGGTGGAACATCTAAGGATGTTACGGTTGTTTCTTCTGATGATCAAAAAAAGCTTTTAGCTTCTTTGGCTTCGGATTTAAGGAAACAAGCCCAAGTTAAATTACAGGAAAAATTACCTCAAAAAAAGATATTAGAGGAAGCTTTGTCTGAAGAGATTATTAAAAAATCATTTAGTAAAAATATCAATGATCAGGCAAGTGAGATTTCCTTGAATTTAACAGCTAAATATAAAGGTATTGCTTTTGAGGATAAAGATTTAAAATTAATTGTTTCAAAGCTTGTGACAACCCAAGTACCAGAAGGATTTAGGCTTAATTTAGAAGATACAGAAACACAAGCAAACGTATCTAAATTAGAAAAAGACGGAAAGCTTATTTTTCTAGCTCGCTTTAGGGCAAAACTTCTGCCAAAAATAGATACAGAGAAGATTAAAAGTAAGATCAAAGGTAAGAGTGCAAACGAAGCAATCAGTACTATAAAGAATATGGAGGATATCTTAGGTTCAGAGATTCAGATCTCTCCCAAACTCCCAACTTTTTTGCAACGGTTACCAATCTTAGGCAACAATATCAGTATCGAGGTGGGTCTTAAGTAATGGTTTTATCAAAGATTATACCTTTAGGTTTTTTATCAGTAGGAATTTTTCTGTTGGTGCAAATTATTTTACCAGTCATCTCATTTCAAATTTGGTTAATAGGACAAAAATATAGTAATAATCTAATGATCAGTCCCAGTTCTCCTAAAAGAGGACAAATCCTGGGAGTGTCTGTTCAAAATCAACAAACTTTTCCAGCTTTTGTGTCAGCAACAAGTAGAGAGACGCCCGTGAATTTTAATGAATTTTCTTTAACTATACCAAAACTGAAGATAAATCAAGCTCCAGTACTGGTTGATAGTAATGATTTATCAAAAGGTTTAGTCCACTTACCAGGTTCAGCCTTACCCGGGGAAAAAGGGAATATATTTATATCTGGTCATTCTGCTTTGAATAAGCTTTTCAGTTTAAAAAGTGTTCCTTTTGCTAATCTGACTAACTTAAAAAAAGGAGACCAGATTTTGGTAGAAGCCTTGGGAGTAAAATTTAAATATGAAGTGTTTGAGATAAAGGTGGTAGACCCCAGCGATCTATCTGTAATAGCTCCTTCTGATCCACAAGGTCGATATATTTCATTAATGACTTGTGTACCTCCAGGTTTAAACTATAAAAGGTTAGTAGTTTTGGGTAAAATGATTTGATACATGAGGTATTTAGGAGTTGATTTTGGATTAAAAAGAGTTGGTTTGGCAACTTCTGAGGGTAGTTTTACTTCTCCTTTTAAAATAATTGAAGTTAGATCTTTCAAAGATGCTGTAATGCAAATTGGAGAATTAGTACGGCAGGAGAAGTTTGATCAAATAATTGTTGGTTTACCAGAAGGGAAGATGAGCCAGGCGGTATTAGGTTTTGTGAAAGCCTTACAAAAACTGGGGTTAGATGTATTAACTTTCGATGAGACATTATCTTCTCAGAAGGCAACTATGCAAATGATTGAGTCAAACATTTCTAAAGAAAAACGGCGTAAAAATGATGCTACTGCAGCTGCTATAATTCTTCAAGATTGGTTAGATTCAAGATGAAAAAAAGTATAAAATTTATAATAATTATAACCATTATAATCTTTATAATTAAACTCTTTTGG
Source organism: Candidatus Daviesbacteria bacterium (assembly GCA_016187035.1). Taxonomy (GTDB): domain Bacteria; phylum Patescibacteriota; class Microgenomatia; order Daviesbacterales; family UBA10151; genus JACPKL01. Next base: position 89,441 of record JACPKL010000010.1, on the reverse strand, counting down.
TCTTCTCAGCTTTCCTCACCTTCTTCTGATAAATCCGCCAGGATATTTGTAGTCGATAAGGGAGAGGATTTTTCTAAAGTTGTAGAAAACCTTAAAAAAATGGGTTTAATAAAATCATCTTGGGCTTTTACTCTTTATGGTAAGCAATCAGGATTAGCAAATCAGGTTCAAGCTGGCACTTTTAGACTCTCTTCTTCTTTTTCTGCTCAACAGACACTTAAAACCTTAACTGAGAAACCTCTAGACGTTTGGGTGACTCTTTTAGAAGGATGGAGGGTAGAAGAAATGGCAGATGTATTAAGTTCAAAATTCAAAAGTCAAAAGTCAAAATTTATAGCGGCGGCAAAAGAAGGGTATATGTTTCCGGATACATATTTATTCCCCATTGATGTAGCAGAAGACCAGATAGCTATAAGGCTCAAAAGTACCTTTGATGAAAAATACTCTGATGATCTAAAATCAAAAATTAAGTCTTTAGGGTTAACTGAACAGCAGGGAGTCATTTTAGCTTCTATTGTGGAAAGAGAAGCCCGTTCAGATAAAGTCAGGACAGAAGTAGCCAGCATTTTGCTTAAAAGATTAAAAATAGGCATGGGTTTAAATGCTGATGCAACAATCCAATATGCTTTAGGGTATCAGGAAAAGGAAAAAAGCTGGTGGAAAAGAAATTTAACTCAAGATGATTTAAAAATACCCTCTCCTTACAATACTTATTTATATAGAGGTTTACCGCCTGGACCTATTTGTAACCCATCCCTCTCTAGCCTAAAAGCTGTAGCTAATGCTGATTCTAATACTCCTTATTTATACTATTACCATGATCCCAAAGGTAACTCATATTATGCAAAAACATTAGAAGAGCATAACCAAAACGTAGCAAGCAATCCATAATGAGGTATAAATTTTGGGGGAAAGTCCGAAAACATCAACAAAGAGGGAAAAAGTTGGGTTTTCCTACAGCTAATATTAATTTAACTAAAAATATTCCTGAAGGGATATACATCTCTCAAATCAAACTAAGTAGATCTATTTATCCTGCCCTAACTTTTATAGGTAAAGCTGAAACTTTTAATGAAAAAAAATACCAGGCTGAAACTTATATTTTGGACTTTGATAAAAATATTTACAATCAGTGGATTACGGTAAAACTTTTAAAAAAGATCAGGGAAAATAAAAAATTCCACAGTGTTGATAAGCTGATAACGCAAATAAAAAAAGATAAACAAATAGCAAGAAAATATTTTGGCGATACTTGCCTATAAACTCCTCTTATATGTATTTAGAGGAATAAAGAAGCAGACTTTTAATAAATTTAGCCTCAAAATCAGCCAAAACCATACCCGCGAGCGGGTACGTTAAGAAAGATTTAAAGAGGCTAGTCCTTCTTGCTTCATTGTCTCTTGATGGGAATAATCAATTGTAATCTTTCTCCTGATTATGTCTGAAGGACTAAGTGGTTCACCCACGCGTTGAATAATGATTTTCCCTGAACTATCTAAAATAGGTTCTCCTTCATATACAGCTCCATTATGAACGATATAGAGAGGAATATTGTTTTCTGTTAGATAGCCAATAATTCCTTCGATATATTTATTAATAGGTGTTCTATATACTATCCTTTCTGGATCGTCAGCATCTAGACATAAATAAAAACCAGCTATTTCTGGATCTCGAACAACAAATTCATTATAGTCCTTTGGTCCTCGACCTTCGATAGCTGCTCGAATGTTTTCTCCTACTTCCTCAGGTTGCATTTCATAAAATGTTTTGTCATGGTGGGCTGATTGCTGTTCTTGAATTCCTTTCACTACGGTAGATGCATCCCTAGGATGAGCGTTAACGAGATTCCCTCCATTTATAATAACTCCCATTCTTGACCACATATTGACAGGTGTATCTCCAGGTTTTATGGCTGATACTGATATATCAGGCTGCAATCCCACAACGATTGCAGTACGCTGGCGCCATCCTGCATTCCATTTAAGCAAAGGGTTTCGTTGCGACATTGCTTCACCACCCATTACATCCTCAGCGAATGCAGGTAAAATTCCATGTATAAAATACACCCCATACTCATCTGCAACATTTGCTATATCTGTAATTTGAGAAATCATCTTCCTTCGTTCTTGATCTTTCCGATATTCTTCAAATCTGCCTGCCTGTTCTGTATAAAAATCATCAAGAAGGCTCTTTGCACTTCTTAAACCAACTTTTCTTTCTTGAAATCTCTTTAAAGTTTCTCCAGACTCTCTTAACTGCTTATCGTTTCTAGCGATTTCTTCATGGTGATATTGAGTGAACCCTTCCGTAACTTTGACTTGATGTTCTCTAACATCGACTGCTTGAGACTTTTGTCCTAACAAATGATAGATCTTACTTACCAATGAAGCTTCTGTTTGTGCTAAATCCTCTCTTTCTGTATCTAATTCAGCTTGCAGACTCGCTATCCTTTCCCTCCTTTGTTCAGAATCTGCTGAGATGCTATTAATGATTGATTTAAGTTCAGCAATTCTAGCGTCCGCAGCACGAGTATCTCTTCTTGCTGATAAAACTGCTAATGCTGTTTCACTTCTTGTCTGTCTGCCTTCTGGAGTTAATTTAGAAAACTCTCGTATCTCTTGACGATCATTAGATGAGGAAGTATGTTGCATAACTGTGGTTGATTGTTCAGGGGAAGATTGGGATTCTGCCATTAGCTTTATTTTAGAGACCTACCCATTAGAAATCAATAAGTACGCTATTCGTTGACATAATTATAGGCCTATTGACGGATAGAGATTGTTGTGATAAACTGCCAATAGTCAAATAAAAAACTTAAAGGCGTACGAGTACGTATGCTTTCTTTTTGTTGACCCTATACAAGACGGAATCTAAACTGTCCAATTACCCTTTAAAAAAGGGAGTAAATAGGCCATCTACTCATGTCAGCGAAATTAGATATACAGAAAAACGAACGTAAATATTGGAGTAAATCACCAAACTTGGTTCCTCAATTGAATTTAATCCAAATTCAACTAGATTCATATAATTGGTTTATTAAAGAAGGTATTAAAGAAGTCCTTGCTGAAATTTCTCCTGTGGAGGACTTTACAGGAAAAAATTGGACCCTAGAATTAGGGTCCTTTTATTTCGGTAAAGGTAAATATACTGCTGAGCAAGCTAGAGAAAAAGGAGTTACCTTTGATGCTCCTCTGAAAATAGAAGCGACTCTAATTAATAAACAAACAGGTCAGAAAAGTTTGCAGGAAGTGTTTTTGGGAGACATACCACAAATGACTGATAAAGGTACATTCATTATTAACGGTGTTGAAAGAGTAATTATTAATCAATTAGTTCGTTCACCTGGTGTATTTTTTTCAGCAATGGATGATCCAATTACTGGTAAAAGATTATATTCTGCAGAAATCCGTCCTTATCGAGGTTCTTGGTTAGAGTTTTCTGTTTCTAGAACAGGTGTTTTAACTGCCAAGATTGATAGAAGAAGAAAATTTGCTGCAACTACCTTTCTTCGAGCAATTGGAGTTTCTGAAACTGATGCAATAATTGAGCAGTTTAAGGATGTTGATAATGGTGAGAACAAATTCATTGAGGTTACTTTATCTAAAGATCCAACTGAAAATAGCGAGGAAGCTTTACTTGAGATTTTTAGAAAAATGAGGCCAGGAGATCCGGTTGTTTTAGATAATGCTAAAGCTTTGCTCGAAGGCATGTTTTTTGCCTCTCGTCGATATAATTTAACCAAGGTAGGCCGTTTTAAAATTAATAAAAGATTAAATCTAGACTTATCAAATACTGAAGAGAATTGGATTTTAACTAAAACAGATATAATCGCTGCTTTGAAATATCTAATTAGATTAAGTAATAGAGAAGGTAAATTAGACGATATTGATCATTTAGCAAACAGGCGTGTTAGATGTGCTGGAGAATTAGTACAGCAAAACGCTTTTAGGATTGGAGTATTAAGACTTGAACGAATTATTAAAGAGAGAATGAGTTTAACGGCTCAGGATCAAGAAGTGACCCCTGGGGGTTTAATCAATGCCAAGCCAGTAATTGCGGCAATTAATGAATTTTTCCGTTCCTCTCAACTTTCTAGCATTTTAGATCAGGTTAATCCTTTGTCTGAATTAGACCACTTAAGAAGATTGTCTGTTATGGGTGTTGGAGGAATAACTAGAGATCGGGCTTCTTTCTCAGTCAGAGATATTAATCATTCTCAGTATGGCAGAATTGATCCAATCAGATCACCAGAAGGGCAAAATATTGGATTGGTTACCTATTTGGCGCTTTTCTGCAGAATAAATGAATACGGATTTTTGGAAACTCCCTATAGAAAAATAATACAGCAAAAAGGAAAAAATAAAGTAACAGATGAGATAATTTACTTATCAGCTGATGATGAAGAGAATTTCCATATTACTGAGGCTACAGTGGAAATTGATGATAGAGGCAATATCATTCCTGATCGGGTACCTACCCGTTATCAAGGTGTTTTCTATGAAGGTAAAGCTTCAGATATTTCTTTAATTGATATATCTCCTCAACAGATTTTTGGAATTTCCGCTTCGCTTATTCCATTTTTAGCCAATGATGATGCTAACAGGGCTTTAATGGGTACTCAGATGCAGTGCCAAGCAGTTCCATTATTGCTTCCTTCTGCTCCTGTGGTAGGAACAGGGATGGAAAAAATTGTGGCAGAAAATATGGGTAGGATAGTAAAAGCACCTGAGGATGGGGTAGTTACTTATGTTGATGGGAAAAAATTAATCTTGAAAGCTGTAAAAAATGAATATAAATATGAAATTAAAAAATTTGTTCATTCACCTCAAGGTACTTGTTATTCCCAAAAAGGAGTGGTAGAAATTGGAGCTAAGGTCAAAAAAGGAGATCTGTTGATTGATGGAGCTGCCACAAAGAATGGAGAGTTAGCCTTAGGCCAAAACCTGCTGATTGCTTATATGAGCTTTGAGGGATTAGGATACGAGGATGCCATTGTCATTTCAGATAGATTAGTCAAAGAGGATCTTTTAACAAGTATTCATATTGAAGAATATGAGATAGATGTAGTAGAAACTAAGTTAGGACCTGAAGAATTAACCCGCGACATTCCGAATGTTTCAGAAGAATCTTTGGCTAATTTAGATGAAAGAGGAATAGTCAGAATTGGTGCAGAGGTTGGACCAAATGATATTTTGGTTGGTAAAGTGCAACCAAAAGGTGAAACAGAATTAACTGCAGAAGAAAGGTTGCTTCGTGCTATCTTTGGAGAAAAAGCTAAAGAGATCAGAGATACTTCTTTGAGGATTCCTCACGGCGAAAGAGGTACTGTGATCGGAGTACAAATTCTATCCCGAGAAGAAGGAGATGAGTTGGATACAGGAATCTTAATGAGGATTAAAGTTAAAGTAGCTCAAATCAGAAAAGTGACCGAAGGCGATAAGCTAGCAGGCAGACATGGAAACAAAGGAGTCATCTCAAAAATTGTGCCTATTGCAGACATGCCTCATTTAGAGGACGGTACTCCAGTTGATATTATCATCTCACCTTTATCAGTTCTATCAAGGATGAATCTGGGACAACTTTTAGAAACTCATTGGGGATTTGCAGCCACCAGATTAGGTTATCACGTAGCTGCGCCAGTTTTTGAGAAGCTATCCGAGGAAAAGTTGGTTGAAGAGCTTAAAAAAGCTAATTTACCAGTTGATGGTAAAGTTAAATTAATTAACGGAAAAACTGGTGAACCTTTTGATAGAACTATTGTGGTTGGCAGAAATTACATTTTGAAATTAATCCACATGGTGGAAGAAAAAATCCATGCCCGCTCAACTGGTCCATATTCATTGGTTACTCAACAACCCCTAGGCGGAAAAGCCCAAATGGGCGGACAAAGATTAGGAGAGATGGAAGTCTGGGCGCTTGAAGCATATGGTGCAGCGCATATCCTACAAGAAATGTTAACTCTTAAAAGTGATGATGTAGTTGGACGCGCTAAAGCTTTTGAGGCAATCGTTAAGGGGATTGAAATTCCTCAGGCTTTAATTCCTGAATCGTTTAAAGTGTTAGTGAAAGAGCTTCAGGCATTAGGATTATCAGTAGACACTATTGGAGCTAAATTGATCCAGACTCAGGAAACTGAGGAAAAGGCAGAGATAAAACAGGAAGTTGCTCAATTGGAGCAAACTTTAGAAATGCAGCCTACTGCCAACGAATCAGAATTAGAAGCTGAATCAAGTAATTTTGAAGTGATAGATGCTAGTGAGATGGAAAAGAAGTAGGAGATATCTTAAGTAATTTAAGCAGGTGACTTATGAATGATTTATTAGATTTTGAAGCTTTAAAACTTACAGTAGCTAGTCCAGAACAAATCCGCAGCTGGTCTTTTGGCGAGGTTACCAAGCCTGAAACTATAAACTATAGAACCCTGAAAGCTGAGAAAGATGGACTTTTTTCAGAGAACATCTTCGGCCCCACTAAAGATTATGAGTGTTATTGTGGAAAATATAAGAGAATCAGATTTAGAGGGGTAATTTGTGATAAATGCGGTGTTGAAGTTACTCAAAATAAAGTTAGACGCGAGAGAATGGGACATATTAGTTTGGCTTCACCTGTTGCTCATTCCTGGTTTGTCAAAGGCGCTCCTTCGAAATTATCCTTAATTTTAGATATTTCTCCTAAGAATTTAGAAGCTGTGGTTTATTTTGCTTCCTATTTAGTTATTAGTATTGATTCTACAAAAAAAGGAGCTGCTTTAGAAAAACTGGGGAAAGATTTGGCAAGTAAGCTTGCACAATCAAAGGTTAATTTGGATAAAAGCATTAAAGGATTAGAAGAGCAGTTGAAAAAAGATTTGACTGATTTGAAAAAAAGACTAGATAAAGAGAAGTTTGAATTGGAATCTCAGGAGCTAAGTATAAAAAACAGACATGAGATTCAAAAACTAAGAGATAACCAAGTGGTTGAAGTTGGTCAAATTGAAGGAATATTTAAAGCTGTGTCAGATCTAGTCAAAAGTGTTACTCCTTTAAAGTTATTATCAGAGGAAGAATATTATAAATTGTCAGAATATGGAGTATCTGATTTTGTTAAGGTAGGAATGGGAGCTGAAAGCTTGCTTGAGGTTTTACAAAAATTAGATTTGGATAAGCTGTCAGCTACTCTTCGGGAGGAAATTAGAAAATCAACTGGCCAAAAACATATTAAATCAACTAAGAGGTTGAGATTAATTGAAGGAATGCGTTCTGCTCAAGTCCAACCAGAATGGTTAATCTTGCGAGTTCTACCAGTTTTGCCTCCGGACCTTCGTCCAATGGTGCAACTGCCTGGAGGGCGTTTTGCCACTTCTGACTTGAATGATTTATACAGAAGAGTAATTAACAGAAATAACCGCTTAAATAGATTAATAAACTTAGGCGCTCCAGAAATTATTTTACGTAATGAAAAAAGAATGTTACAAGAAGCTGTAGATTCATTAATAGATTCGTCTTCAAGAACATCTAGAAGGGGTGGACCAGCTACGACACATGTTTTGAGATCATTGTCTGATATGCTTCGAGGAAAACAAGGTCGATTTAGACAAAACTTGTTAGGTAAAAGAGTTGATTATTCAGGAAGATCTGTGATTGTGGTTGGACCAAGATTAAAACTTAACCAAGTGGGTTTGCCAAAAGAAATGGCTTTAGAAATGTTTAAGCCATTTGTTTTAAGGGAAATGATTGCCAGAGGTTTAGCTTCTAATGTTAAGGGGGCTAAAAATGTTTTAGAAGCTCGTTCTGCTGAGGTTTGGGATATTCTAGAAGAGATTATAGAAGGCCATCCGATTTTAGTTAATCGTGCCCCTACTTTACATAGATTAGGTATTCAGGCATTTTTTCCTGTATTGGTAGATGGACATGCGATTCAAATACATCCTTGTATCTGTGCTGGATTTAATGCTGATTTTGACGGAGACCAAATGGCAGTTCATGTTCCGCTTGCTGCCAAAGCCCAAGAGGAAGCAAAAAGTTTAATGCTGGCAAGAGAAAACATCTTTGGTCCAGCTAATGCCCAACCAATTACTGTGCCAAATAGAGAAATGGCTTTAGGTTGTTACTATATTACATCGCTTCCAGAGGTAAAAGAAAGCGAGAAAAGAGCATCTTTTGCTAAGATAAAGTTTTTTGCTAACGAGGAGGATGCGATTAGAGCTTATCATGTAAAGCAAGTAAAAATCCAGCAAAGAATTCAAGTTAGAATTGGCAAAGAAGTTATTGAGACATCAATTGGTAGAATTTTATTTAACCAAGTGCTTCCATCTCAGATGAGATTTCTTAATTCGACTATTAAAGGAGTAACTATCCGTGACATTATATTAAAGGCTATGGATATGATGGATAAAGAAGCTGTATCCGAATTAGTTGATAATATCAAGAGTATTGGTTTTTGGGGAGCCACTATTGCGGGGGTTTCAATTTCTATTTTTGATGCTAAAATTGTCCCTGATAAACAAAGATATTTAGATGAGGCAGAGTTGGAGATTCAAAAAATTGAATCTAATGTAATCAAAGGTTTAATAACTCCACAAGAAAAATCACAACTCTCCCAAATGGTTTGGATTAAGACAACAGAAGATTTATCAGCAGCTACCTGGGATCATTTAGGATCAGATAACCCAATTAGGATGATGGTAGAGGCTGGAGCTAGGGGTTCAAGAGATCAAGCTAAGCAACTTTCTGCTATGAGAGGATTATCTACTGATCCAACAGGTAAAATAGTTGAGTTGCCGACTAAGTCAAATTATAGACAAGGTTTATCGGTATTTGAATACTTTACCTCAGCTAGGGGCGCTAGAAAAGGTGTAGCTGATAAAGCTTTAAAAACAGCAGATGCTGGTTATTTAACAAGAAGATTAGTTGATGTGGCACATGATGTGATAATCAGAATAGAGGATTGTGGGACAAGGGTTGGTTTAGAATACATTATCTCAAAAAGCAGCTTTAATCATGCCAGAGAAGAGCTTTTGGGTAGAATGGTTTTGGGAGAGATCAAAGAACCAGGTAGTCGCAAAGTATTAATTAAAGAGGGAACAATATTAACTGAGGAAACTATTCAAAAACTTCTTAAAGAAGGTGTGACTAGCGTGATGGCTCGATCTCCATTGACTTGTGAGGCAAAATATGGCATATGCAGCTATTGTTATGGGTATGATTTAACTACAAGGGAGCTTGTGAAATTAGGAACCCCAGTAGGAGTAGTGGCTGCACAAGCAATTGGTGAGCCAGGCACACAGCTTACTATGCGTACTTTTCATACTGGAGGTATTGTGGGATTAGATATTACTCAAGGACTTCCTAGGGTTGAAGAGCTGTTTGAAGCTAGAACGCCTAAAGTGGTAGCTCCTTTGGCAGAGATTGCTGGTAAAATCTCTATTGTCGAAACAGAGCTAGGCATAAGAGTTAGGGTTAAGACTACCCAAAAACCTCACGAAGAAAGAGAATATGTTATTCCCGCAACAGCAACTCTTCTAGTGGGAGAGGATCAATTGATCGATGCTGGGACAGTTTTAGCAACAGGGCATGTTGATGTAAAAGAAATACTGCGGACTCAAGGTTTACAAGCAGCTCAGCGATATATTGTTGATGAAGTCTGTTCTGTTTATGAATCTCAAGGTGTGCCTATTAACGAGAAGCATTTTGAAGTAATTGTTAGAAAAATGTCTGATAAAGTAAGAATTGAATCACAAGGTGACACTAATCTGTTACCAGGAGAAGTAATTGATAAATTAAGATTTGAGGAAGAGAATGAACGAGTTTTAGCAGGGGGTGGTGAACCAGCTACCGCAGAAGTGATTATCCTGGGTATTACCAGGGCATCTTTGCAGACTGAGAGTTTCTTGTCTTCAGCATCATTCCAGGAAACCACCTCGGTTTTATCAGATGCAGCTATGTCAGGTAAGATTGATAGATTAGTGGGATTAAAGGAGAATGTTATAATTGGGCGTTTAATACCAACCAGTCCTGAAAGGGCTAAGATAGAATCATAAAATATGCCAACAATTAACCAATTAATTCGAAAAGGTCGGAAAAGACTGACTAAAAAAATTAAAGCTACTGCGCTGCGTCGTAGCTTTAATGCTAAAGACAGACATTATACTCAAGATTTTAACCCTCAAAAAAGGGGTGTAGTTACTTTAGTCAAAACTATGACTCCTAAAAAACCAAACTCTGCTTTAAGAAAAGTAGCCAGGGTCAGGCTGTCTAACAGAACAGAGGTTACAGCATATATCCAAGGTGAAGGCCACAGCTTAGCAGAACATGGTATAGTTTTGGTTCGGGGAGGCAGGGTTAAAGATTTGCCTGGAGTTAAATATCATTTAATTAGAGGCAAGCTGGATTTGGCCGGAGTAGTAGGTAGAAAAAGAGGTAGAAGCATATATGGTACTAAGAAAGGAGGTGCTGGGGTTGTTCCTAGAGCAGCTGCTCCTAAAGTAACACCCACACCAGCAGCCTAAAACATGAGAAGTAAAAAAGCTCCAAAGAAATTGTTATCACCTGATCCTCTTTATGGATCCAGATTAGTCTCCAGGATGATAAATAAAATAATGATGGATGGTAAAAAATCTATTGCCCAAGATCTTGTTTACGGTGCTTTAAAGGTAATCAAAGAGCAAACAAAACAAGAGCCAGTAACTATCCTGGAAAAAGCTATCCAAAATGTATCTCCTAAAATGGAGGTTAGACCCAGAAGAGTAGGTGGTGCATCTTATCAGGTGCCAGTAGAGGTTAGAGGTGATAGAAAAGAAGCCTTGGCAATCAGGTGGATTTTAGCAGCAGCAAAGTCTAGATCAAATAAGCAGTTTCATACTTTTAATGAGAAATTAGCCAAAGAATTAATGGAGGCAGCAAATAGCGCTGGAGCTGCTATCAAGAAGAAAGAAGATGTTCAACGGCAAGCTGCTGCTAATCGTGCATTCTCCCACTTCCGTTGGTGATCCTATAGATTTTGCTGCCACTAGAAGATTAGCCAGAGCAGTAAACCAAATTAAGTACACTCCAACAGTGGTTTGATGATCCAATCCAAGTTGAAGTGCCAATAGAAAGAAAAGTAGAGGGACTAATTGTTGCCCTAAAAGTTGCTAAACATAGATCTCCTAATGGGCCAATCAATAGACAATCCCATCCTTTAATTGCTAGGGCTTTAGAATTATCAAAGTTTCCCCCAGACGATCTAAATGAAGGAGATGCAGCTGTTGCTGGAAGTGAGATTCTAAAAGGAATAGAGGCTTACCTTAGACAAGAAGGAGTTAATGGATTAAGAACTGCCCCAGAACCTGCTATGACATTCTACCAGAAAGTGGGTATAATACTGTCCAATCAGTAAGGGAGCTTGCAGAAAATATCCTTATCTTAAGCCAGCAGGGTGCATCAAATGCAGAAATTGCAGTTGCTTTATTTAGAAAATCCGAAAGTAAAAAATAAACTCCAATATCAAAATACTCAAAATTATTGACATAGTATATTTTTCTTACTATTATTAAGATGATACGTATCATCAAAGCAAATGACCCAAGTTTCAAAATATCCAATCTCCAAAGATGTTTATGACAGATGTTGGGAAATATTTACGAAGACTTTAATTGGGATTAAAAATTCTCAAGATGCAGATGAAATTGTTAGTGATTTACTTACCCCTACAGAACGAATAATGCTAACTAAAAGATTAGCTATCGCTTTCCTTTTAACTCAAGGATATGAATATCGGGAAATAAATAAAGTTTTGCATGTCAGTTTCCAAACGGTGGCTGTGGTTAATAATGCTATAAAATATGGGAGTAATGGTTATAAAAAGGCTGTAAGCAGAATTTTAAGAGATGAAAAATTAAAAGAGATTCTTAACAAAACTGCTCAAGTATTAATAACTCCAGCAACCAGAGGAAAAGGTAGTGGGGCATGGAGATATTTAAAAAAAGAACTTGAGAAAAAATCCAAAGACAAAAAGGCTTTTTAGCATCTATTAAGATGATACGAATCATTAGAGCAAGTATATGATAACAATCATTTTTGAAACCCACGCTACTAGTTTGGATAATGAGAATTACTTATCATCTGGACACAATGATATAACGCTTTCATCACTTGGTGAGCAACAAGCGAAACAATTAGGTAGAAGATATAAAGATCAAAAGTTCGATACTATCTTTTGCTCTGATTTACAAAGGTCATACAAAACCGCAGAAATTGCTTTTGGAAAAAAGTTTCCAATTATTAAAGATCCAAGACTTAGGGAATGTGATTACGGTGATTTAACCAGGCATCCAAGTAGTGAAGTGGAACCCCAACTGATTAATTATATAACAGAACCATTCCCGAATGGTGAGAGTTATGAACAGTCATCTAAAAGAATAAAGGATTTCTTGGATGATTTAAAGATAAATTATGAGGATAAAAAGGTAATGATTATTGGGCATCGTGCCACTCGATTTGGATTAGAGCATTGGATAAAAGGAGTATCATTAGAAACCTTGACAACAACCCTATTTAAGTGGCAACCAGGATGGAGTTATCAGTTGGGTTGACTTTTGGAATCTATCCAAACCTTGACAAAAATTCACAAATATTGTTAAATATTAGTAATATGACAACCGTCACTATTTCTCTTCCAGATCAAATAGCAAAGAACGTTGATTCTGAGACAAAAAGGCGGGGTTTCGCAACCCGTTCTGAATTTATCAGAAGTTTACTAAGAAGATATTTCTCCAGCGGAGAAATTGAGTTTAGATCCTTTGTAAGAAAGCCCTTAGAAGAGGTTGAAACAGATCTGCTCAAAACAGGTAAATATAACCAAAAGTTCATTAAAAGTATAATACGAGGACTTGAAGACTCTTCTTTTTATGAAGATAAAACCTCTTAAAGTAAGGCTAGCTAAATATTTGACCAAGCGCAATTTAAGTGAAAAATACACCAAACAAATTAAATTACTTGAAGAAAATATTTCCCATCCCTCTCTTAATACAGAAAAACTAGAACCCAAAGATCTTAATCTATATTCATTTAGAATCGATCACAAATATAGAGCCATATTTGGTATGATTGAGGTAGGTGAGATAGAAGTTGTAGATATTAATGATCATTACCAGTAAAACAAAACTTTGAAGGATAGGTGTATTTGACTTTTAGGATCGGATTACTTAATATTTACCAATGGGACCTCCCTTGAGGGAGGTTTTTTAGATATGGACGAAAATTTAAAACAAGAAAAACTAAAAATGTGGCAGGATAACCTCAAAAAGCTGGAAGAGCAGCTGGTTGCAGTTCAGCAAAAAAAGGGCTTGGCTGCTCAAGAAGGGGATTTGTCTGAAAATGCAGCCTATTCTATGGCTATTGAGGATGCAACAACTTTAAGAGTGCAGATTGAGCAGGTAAAAAAGATTATTAAGGAATTGGAGAAAAATTAAATGGGCTTACAAAAGACTAACAGAGATTTCCCCTTAGATAGGATTAGAAACATTGGGATAATCGCTCACATTGATGCAGGGAAGACCACCACCACTGAAAGAATTCTTTTTTATACGGGCAGAACTTATAAAATTGGTGATATTGACGAGGGAACTACTACTACTGACTGGATGGAGCAGGAAAGGGAACGTGGTATCACCATTGTATCTGCTGCAATTACTGCCTTTTGGACAGTTAAACAGGGTCTTTTTGAGTCTTTGGAAAATAGAATTAATTTAATTGATACTCCCGGACATGTAGATTTTACTGCTGAGGTGGAAAGGTCTTTGAGAGTATTAGATGGTGCGGTAATTGTGTTGGATTCTTCCTCAGGAGTGCAGTCTCAAACAGAGACTGTCTGGAGGCAGGCTAACAAATACAATGTGCCTTTGATTGCTTTTTCCAATAAAATGGATGTGGTGGGTGCAGATTTTCAGGCTACAATCCAGTCTGCCAGGGATAGGTTAGGGGCCAATGCCATTGCCTACAATTTACCCATTGGACGGGAAAATGATTTTAAAGGTGTGGTAGATTTACTGACTGAAAAAGCCTATATTTGGGAAGGTGATCCCTCGGCTCCTTCGACTCCTTCGACTCCTTCGACTTCGCTCAGGACAGGTCCGCTCAGGACAGGTCCGCTCGGGACAAGTGATACCGGCGCTAAATTTAATGAAGTAGAAATTCCTGCTGATATGGCGGAAGAAGTTAAAGCAGCCAGGGAAAAATTAGTTGAAGAAATTGCCGGTACTGATGATATCTTAATGGAAAAATACTTGGGCGGGCAAGATATGTCCGTTGAAGAGTTGAAACTTGCTTTAAGAAGAGCTGTCATTGGGAGTAAGATTGTTCCAGTTTTAGCAGGGTCATCTCTAAGAAATAAAGGTGTCCAAAAAATGTTAGATTGTGTGGTGGAATATCTGCCTTCTCCCCAGGATATTGAGAAAACAGATCCTAAAGCTTCTTTATCTGCTTTGGCTTTTAAAATTCAGGTTGATCCTCATGTGGGGAAATTAACTTATATTAGAGTTTACTCAGGAACTTTAAAGAGCGGTTCTTATGTTTATAACTCTACCAAACAAATTAAAGAACGGGTAGGCAGGCTGCTTTTAATGCATGCTAATGACAGGGAAGAAATTGAAGAGGCTTTTGCCGGAGAAATTGTGGCAGCTGTTGGGCTTAAAGATACTATTACCGGAGATACTTTATGCGATGAAACTTCGCCAATTATTTTAGAGTCTATCACTTTTCCAGATCCGGTCATTTCTTTGGCTATTGAACCCAAAACTAAATCAGATCAGGAGAGACTGGGATTGTCTTTACAAAGACTGGCTGAGGAAGATCCTACTTTCAGGGTTAAGTCTGATGCTGAAACAGGCCAAACTATTATTGCCGGCATGGGAGAATTACAACTGGAAATTTTAGTAGATAGAATGAAAAGAGAGTTTAAAGTTGATGCTAATGTTGGCCAGCCGCAGGTAGCTTATAAAGAGACTATTACTAAATATGCTGAAGGAGAGGGTAAATATATCAGGCAGACAGGTGGCAGGGGTCAATATGGACATTGTCTTTTGAAGATTGAACCATTGCCAAGAGGGCAAGGCAGGGAATTTGTTTCAGAGGTGGTTGGCGGAGCCATTCCAAGAGAGTTTATACCGCCAATTGAAAAAGGAGTGATTGAAAAAGAAGATACAGGGATTTTAGCAGGCTTCCCTGTTACAGATATTAAAGTGACTGTTTATGACGGTTCTTTTCATGATGTTGATTCCTCTGAGATAGCTTTTAAAATTGCAGCCTCTTTAGGCTTGTCTGAGGCAGCCAAAATTGCAGATATGATTTTACTTGAGCCAATAATGAAAGTGGAAGTAACCACTCCCGATGAATTTTTAGGTGAGATTATTGGTGATTTATCCTCAAAAAGAGCTCAGATTTTATCATCTGAGTCAAGGGGAAATGCCAGGGTGGTATTGGCCTTAGTGCCTCTGGCTGAAATGCATGGATATGCTACAGCTATCAGGAGTATGTCTCAGGGCAGGGCTACTTATTATATGGAAGCAGACCATTATGAACCGGTTCCACAAAATATTACTCAAAAAATTGTCGAGTCCTCAGGCTTTACCGGCCGGGTTGAGCGCTAATGGTTGACAACTGTTTTTTAAATATGATATTTCTATAAAGTATGGCTTTAAGCCCTGATCGATTTCCGGGGACAATCGAAACACCTTTGATAGAAGCTGCGGAATTACTAACAGTAAGGATGCTTCAAAGACTAAACACAACCGAGCCATCTGATGATCCAGATGAGTATGATACATTAATGGGAGGTGTATTAAGGGCAGCTGATTTAACTTTAAGATTAACAACAAATTATCTTAAACCAAAACCCCCCCCTTTAACTTAACTATTGCATTTTATGTAAGATTTATGTATATTATTAAAGGCAGCGTAAGAGAACGCTGTTTTTAAAGACTAAATTATGGCTGAGGCAAAAAAATTTGACAGATCAAAACCACATGTGAACGTTGGTACCATGGGTCATGTTGACCATGGTAAAACTACTTTAACTGCTGCAATAACCAGTGTTTTAGCTGCTAAAGGAATGGCAGAAAAAAGATCAGTTGACCAAATTGATAATGCTCCGGAAGAAAAAGCCCGTGGTATTACCATTAATATTTCTCACCAAGAATATGAAACAGAAAAAAGGCACTATGCCCATATTGACATGCCAGGCCATGCAGATTACATCAAGAATATGATTACCGGTGCTGCTCAAACCGATGGTGCTATTTTGGTTGTTTCTGCTCCAGACGGTCCAATGCCTCAAACAAGAGAGCATTTATTGCTTGCTTACCAAGTAGGAGTTCCAGCAATTGTAGTTTTCCTAAATAAAATTGATCAAGTATCAGATCCAGAATTAATTGATTTAGTAGAAGAAGAAATTAAAGACCTTTTAAAGAAATACAATTATGATCCAAATTCCCCAATAGTTAGAGGCTCAGCCTTAAAAGCCTTGAATGGTGATCCTGAAGCGATTAAAGCAATTGAAGAATTGATGGCTAAAGTTGATGAGTGGATTCCCACACCAGTAAGAGATGTGGATAAGCCATTTTTGATGGCGGTTGAAGATGTATTCTCGATTAAAGGCCGTGGAACAGTAGTAACAGGCAGAATTGAAAGAGGAAAAGTTAAACTTAATGAGGAGATAGAAATTGTGGGTATAAGATCAACTAAGAAAAGTGTAGTCACAGGTATTGAGATGTTTCATAAACTTCTTGATGAAGGTCAGGCCGGAGACAATGCAGGAATTTTACTAAGAGGTATTGAAAAGGATGATGTTGAAAGAGGTCAGGTACTTGCTAAACCCGGCTCAATCACTCCGCATTCTGAATTTGAAGCAGAAGTTTACATCTTATCTAAGGAAGAAGGAGGAAGACATACTCCATTTTTCAAAGGTTACAGACCACAATTCTATATTAGAACCACTGATGTAACTGGTGAAGTTCAACTTCCTGAAGGTGTGGAAATGGCTATGCCAGGAGATACTGTTAAAGTGACGGGGAAATTAATTACACCTGTAGCGATGGAAGAAGGTTTAAGATTTGCTGTTAGAGAAGGCGGTAAAACAGTTGGCGCCGGGGTAATTACCAAGATAATAGCCTAAGTTTTGTTGTGCACATTGAAAGGGGAATAAGCTTTATATGCCAAGAGGCAGAATACGTGTTAAACTTAAAAGTTACGATCATAGGGTACTTGATAATACCTGTGATTCTCTTTTGGATACAGCTTTAAGAACAGGAGCCAAAATAGTTGGTCCTATTCCCCTACCTACTAAGACTGAAAGAATGACAGTTTTAAAATCTCCTCATACTGATAAAAATGCCAGAGAAGCATTTGAAATTAGGACCCACAAAAGAATGGTTGACATTGTTGAGCCCACCCAAAAAACCATAGACTCTTTAATGCACCTTGAGATTCCTGCAGGTGTTGACATTGAAGTTAAGATGTAGCAGCTTGCATTTAACCTCTAGCTTTGTTACAATTCCCCTACATGACCATTTCAAGTGGTTAATTAATGATTAATAAAAATTTCAGTAGATTGTGCGTCCTGAGCAAAGTCGAAGGATACGACAATTGAAGGCACAATTACTGAGTGACTATGCCTTTGGCAGGTCACTCTTTTTTATGTTTAACACATTGTTTGGTATTAAAAAGAATATGACTAGTACTTATGACTCTCGGGGTAGAAGAGTAGGGGCTACTGCTTTGCAGATAGGTCCTAATTTTGTAACTCAAGTTAATTCTAACTCAGTCCAACTTGGGTTTGGTACTAAAAAGTCAGTTAAAAAACCTCAAATTGGACATGGTAAAAAAGCTGGTATTGAACAACCCCTTCGCTGGTTTAGAGAAATCGAAATTATGGAAGATCCCTCGACTCCTTCGACTTCGCTCAGGACAGGTCCGCTCGGGACTATACAGCCTGGAACAGAGATTAAGCTGGACCAGGTTTTTTCAATCGGTGATTCAATTAAAGTCAGCGGCGTCTCAAAAGGCAGGGGATTTGCTGGAGTTGTTAAACGTCATGGATTCCATGGTGGACCAAGGACTCACGGTCAATCAGATAGACAAAGAGCTCCAGGGGCAATTGGTTCCGGAACTACTCCGGGAAGGGTATATAAAGGGAAGAAAATGGCAGGGCATATGGGCAGCGCGTCAGTCAGCGTCAGGAATTTAGAAGTTGTTGGAATAGATAAAGTTAAGGGGTATTTAATTGTTAAAGGTGCTGTGCCAGGCCCAATTGGAGGTTTGGTTACAGTAACTAAATTTGGTCGGGTTAAAGGTTATACCCCACCACCTGAAGAAAAAGTAGACGAGGAAGAGGAAGGAGCTTCAGATAAATCAGAAGTTAGTGAGTCGGCGGACAAGCAAACTACTGATACTCCGATTTCATCTGATACACCAAATAACGAAGGAGGGGAAAATGCCAAGAGTTAAGAAAGAATCATCAATAAGTACGCGGGCAACGAGTAATTTATCTATTCCTGTTTATACTTTAAGTGGTCAAAAAAGTACTACTACTTTAACTTTACCAAAAGACATTTTTGGAGCTAAAGTAAATAAACAACTTTTATCCCAAGCGATTAGGGTTTATACAACTAATCAAAAGCAACTTAATGGTTCAACTAAAACTAGGGGTGAAGTAGTTGGTTCAACAGCCAAAATCTATAGACAAAAAGGAACAGGGCGGGCTAGACACGGTGCAATCAGGGCGCCGATTTTTGTGGGAGGAGGAATTGTCTTTGGTCCTAAGAGTAGAAAAGTTAGATTGGATTTACCAAAGAAAATGAAAAAAGCAGCCTTATTCTCTGCTCTCTCGTCAAAAGCAAAAGGCAAAGAAGTTCTGGGAATATCAGGGACAGATAAGGCCTCTGGAAAAACTAAAGAAATAGCCAGATTAATGCAAAAACTGGCTGTTAAGAGCGCTTTAATTGTAACTGATAAAAAACAGGATAATTTAGCAAGGGCAGTTAAGAACATCCCGGGTGTTGATGTTTTACCAATCAATTTAATAAATGCCTTGGATGTATTAAAACATGCAAGATTGCTGCTTACAAAAGATGCCTTGGAAGGATTAAAAAAATGATTGTAATTAAACGGCCTATTATAACTGAGAAATCGATGGAGCTGGCAAAGGTTCACCAGTATACTTTTGAAGTAGATAAGAAAGCCAATAAAGCAGCTATTGCCAAAGCTGTAGCTGGGAAATTTAATGTCAAGGTTATTTCTGTTAAAACCCTTAATGTGAAAGGTGAGGTTAAATCCCAAAGAAGGGTGAGAAAATTATATAAAACCACTGGTTATAAAAAAGCTATTGTTCAAACCGGAAAACAGACTAAGATTCCCCTGTTTGAGACACCAAAAGAAGAGGAAGCAGTAGTCACCACAGCCGAAGCAGAGCCAATTAAACTGAAGGAGAAGAAGGATATTTTGGGCAGGACAAAAGTAAAAGTGGAGAAATCTGCAGTAGGAGCTGCTCCAACAACACAAAGAAAGGTAATTACTGGAAAATAATGAACAAATTAAAAGTATTGCTGAAAAAACATTCTGGTAGAGGATCCGGCGGAATGATTACAGTCCGCCACCAGGGAGGCAGGCATAAAAGATATTACCGCAACATAGATTTTAGAAGGGATAAATTTGGAGTTACAGGTGAAGTAGTAGGGTTAGAATATGATCCAAATAGGAATGTTGAGATTGCTCTAATTAAATACGCAGATGGGGAATACAGATATATTTTGGCTCCAAAAGGTTTGAACTTGGGAGATAAAATTGTCTCTTCAGATAGAACTGAGATAAAAATAGGAAATGCTATGAGGCTAAAAAATATCACTATTGGTAATTTGGTTCATAACGTGGAGCTTTCTCCTGGTAAAGGAGGACAGCTAGGAAGAAGTGCAGGTGTAGCTTTACAGCTTTTAGCTAAAGAAGGTGGGTTTGCACATTTAAAATTGCCTTCAGGGGAGGTTAGAAAAGTAAATTTAGATTCTTTAGCAACAATTGGAGCATTAGGCAATGAAGAAGTTAAACAAAGAGTAATTGGTAAGGCTGGTAGAGCGCGCCATATGGGAATTAAGCCAACAGTTAGGGGAGTAGCGCAAGATCCTGATTCTCATCCGCACGGTGGGGGAGAAGGCCGTTCCGGAATAGGCAGGAATCCTATGACAAAATATGGTAGATCAGCAGTTGGTAAAACAAGAGTTAAAGGTAAATGGAGTGATAAATATATTTTAAAAAGGAGAAAGTGACGCTTTGCGTCATCCTGAGGAGCCATAAAGGCGACAAAGGATCTAAGATTTATGTCTAGAAGTACTAAAAAAGGACCATATATAGATAAAAAACTAATGGAAAAAGTGCTAGCTCAAAAAGCTGGAGGAGCAAAAACCTCAATAAAAACTTGGGCTAGAAAATCACAAATTCCACCGGAATTTGTAGGACTAACTTTTTTAGTACATCAGGGTAAAAATTTTGTGACAGTTTTTGTATCTGAATCAATGGTTGGTCATAGATTAGGTGAGTTTGCTCCAACCAGAATATTTAGATCACACGGAAAGGTGACAGAAAAGTCAACATCAAAGACTTAAAAACATGGAAATAGTTGCAATACAGAAATATATTCATACTTCACCAAGAAAACTGCGGCTAGTGGTTGACTTGGTGAGAAAAATGAATCCATTAAAGGCTCTGGATGTACTTCGGGTTACACCAAAGTCTGCTTCAAGAGATTTGGCAAAAGCTTTGGAAGTAAGTTTAGCTAATGCAAAGCAGGCCGGTGCGGACGTCATGAAAATAGGTTTTAAAAAGATTGAAGTTAATGAAAGCATGAAGATGCGCCGCTTTCATGCTGGAACAAGGGGAAGGGTCAAGCCATACAAAAAAAGAATGAGTCATATCAAGATAGTGCTTTCAGATAGTGTAAAGGAGGCAAAATAATGGGACAAAAGATTCACCCGGTTGGTTTTAGAATGGGTATTGGAACTCTATGGAAATCACGCTGGTTTGCCAAGGGGATTAAATATAAACAGTTTGTTTGTCAGGATATAAAAATTAGAGATCTTTTGATGAAAAAGCTTCGACCTGCCGGTATTCAATCCGTAGAAATAGAAAGAGCAGTTAATAAGACAAAAGTTATAATTTTTGTTTCTAGACCAGGGATTTTAATCGGTAGAGGCGGTAGTGGTTTAACAGAAACCAAAAAGTTTTTACTTTCAGCATTAAATATAAAAGACGGAAATAATCTGGAAGTTTCACCGATGGAGTTAAGATCAGCAGACTCATCAGCTTATTTAGTAGCCCAGTCAATAGCAGAACAGTTAGCTAAAAGATTACCAGCACAAAGAGTAATGAATCAAGCAATTGATCGGGTAATGAGAGCTGGAGCAAAAGGGGTTAGGATTGTTTTATCTGGCAGGATTGGTGGAGCAGAAATCGCCAGGCGTGAATGGAAAGCAACTGGTACAATGCCGTTACATACTTTAAGAGCAGATATAGATTTTGCAGTTTACCCGAGCTTAACCAAATCTGGATATGTTGGAGTAAAAGTTTGGATAAATAAAGGTGAGGTAAAATTATGATTATAAACTCACCTTTGTCTTTTTGTCTCCGCCAAAAACGTAAAGGAGAACTTAAGATTTAGTATGGCACTATTACAACCGAAAAGAAGTAAACACAGAAAAATGTTTAAAGGTAAGAGAACTGGTGTTGCTACCAGAGGTAATAATCTGGCTTTTGGAGTGTTTGGGTTAAAGGCTATGGCAGCTGGGTGGATTAGTGCCAAACAAATTGAGTCAGCAAGAAGGGCTATGGCTCATTATACCCAAAGAGGCGGGCGTATTTGGATAAGGATTTTTCCTGATAAACCTGTTACCAAACATCCAGCAGAATCAAGAATGGGCTCTGGCAAAGGAGATGTAGAAGGGTATGTGGCTGTTATAAGAAGAGGACAGTTGCTTTTTGAAATGGGAGCAGTAACAAAAGAGATTGCGGAAGAAGCTTTAAGATTGGCAGCACATAAATTACCAGTTGGCACCAAGTTTGTAGAAAAGAGCTAAAAATATTTTGACAGGAGTCAAAAAAATATGAAAAGACAGGAATTTATAGAAATTAAAGGTTTAGATTTAAAAGAACTAAAAGGAAAAGTAGAGGTTTTTAAAAAAGAGCTTATGGATTTAGTAGTGGATAAAAATATGAAAAAATTAAAGGACTTAAAATCTATCAGTAAAAAGAAAAAAGATTTAGCAAAGGTTTTGACTGTTCTAAAACAGAAAGAACTTTTGATGGAACTAGAGTCAAAAGTTCAGAAAAACTCAGAAAAGTCAGAAAGCCAATCTGAGTTTCGGGTAAAACGAGGAGATCAAAAATGATAGGAAGAGTTGTTTCTACAAGTTCTATTAAAACTGCTGCTGTTTTAGTTGAAAGAACTGCTATACACCCTTTGTATAAAAAGACCTTTGTAAGAACTAAAACTTACTTAGTGGATGATCCGATTGGAGTCAAAATAGGAGATATAGTCAGTTTCATAAACTGTAAGCCTGTTTCCAAAAGAAAGGCTTGGAGAGTAGTCAAAGTATTAGGTAAAGATATCGCAGAGATTGCCGGGATTGAACTAAAAGAAGCGGCAGAAGAAATAATTTCTGAAGTAATGCCAGAGGAAAGTTCGGCAAACTCTGAAAACTTAGGAAAACCAGTAAATCAGAATTCCGGTGGATCTGATAAATTTGAAAACACTGATACTCTGAGGCGTTCTGAAAAGAAGAAAGCTAGTAAAAAGAAGGAGACAAAATAAATGGTCCAACACAGGAGTAGATTAACAGTGGCAGATAATAGTGGAGCTAAGGTTTTGCAGGTGATACAACCGCTGGGGGGATCTAAAAAAAGAAAAGCTGCTTTAGGTCAAAGAGTGGTAGCAGTTGTTAAGGGAGCAGATTCTAACGGACAAGCTAAAGATCATGAAGTAGTAAAGGCGGTTATAGTCAGATGCAGAAAAGAGACAAGACGCGATGATGGTTCTTATATCAAATTTGATGATAATGCAGCTGTCTTAATTGATGATGAAGGAAATCTTAGATCAACACGTATATTTGGCCCAATTGCTAGAGAAGTTAGAGATGCAGGGT
This sequence comes from Candidatus Daviesbacteria bacterium, assembly GCA_016187035.1. Taxonomy (GTDB): domain Bacteria; phylum Patescibacteriota; class Microgenomatia; order Daviesbacterales; family UBA10151; genus JACPKL01. Next base: position 66,304 of record JACPKL010000010.1, on the reverse strand, counting down.
ATACAAAAATAGTTTCTTTAGCACAGGAGGTATGGTGATATGAGGATAAAAAAAGGAGATAAAGTGAAAATTTTACTTGGTAAAGATAGAGGAAAAGAAGGTAAAGTGGAATATGTTTTAGCAAAGAAAAGCAGAGTATTTGTAGGTGGAATAAATCTTTATAAAAGGCATGTTAGAAAAATGCAAGGCGCAGAAGGTGGAATAATTGATATTCCAAAGCCTTTAGATATATCAAATATAGGATTAGTTTGTCCTAACTGCAATAAGGTAGCAAGAGTAGGTTTTGAAATAATAAACAAAACAAAAGTTAGAATATGCAGAAAATGCAAAAAGGAGATAAATAAATAAAACCCATGAATCGTTTAAAAGAAAAATACATCAAGGAAGTCAGAGATAAATTACAGCAAGAGTTAGCTTTGAAGAATAAGTTGGCAGTACCTAAGTTATCAAAAATAGTTATTAGTGTTGGCTTAGGTGAGGCTAAGGATAATCATTCGGTGCTTGATAAAGTTAAAGTATACATAAAGGCTTTAGTTGGACAAACACCAATCACAACTTATGCAAAAAAATCTATAGCAACATTTAAAGTTACAAAAGGACAATCAATAGGGGTCATGGTAACGTTGCGAGGGGATAGAATGTATGCTTTCTTAGACAAGTTGACCAATATAGTTTTACCAAAGGTTAGAGATTTTAGAGGGATTTCTGAAAAATCCTTTGATAATAATGGCAATTTAAATATTGGTTTAAAAGAACAAACCATTTTTCCAGAAGTAGATTACAAAACAATTGATAAAACAAGGGGAATGGCAGTAACGATTACTACCACAGCAAGAAATAAAGATACTGGCAAGAAATTATTGGAATATTTAGGAATGCCTTTTAAAGCATAAAATATATGGCTAAAGTAAGTAACATTGTTAAAAATGAATTTAAATATGAAGTTCAAAAGAGAAACCGATGTATGCGATGCGGAAGACCTAGAGGGTATATACGTAAATTCGGTTTATGTAGACTTTGTTTTCGAGAATTGGCACATCTTGGATTGTTGCCTGGAGTAAAGAAAGCGAGTTGGTAATCTAATGGATATAGTTGCAGATGCATTAATTAGAATAAAAAATGGCTATCAGATAGGTAAACAATCTGTGGTGGTGAGATATTCAAAACTCATTTTCAACCTAATGCAGCTCTTAAAAGATGAGGGATTTTTGGAAGGTGTCCAATGCAAAGATAGGGAGATTGTTGTGACCTTGAAATATATTACTAGGAAACCAGCAATTAGTGATATCAAAAGGATTTCTAAGCCATCACTCCGTATTTATAAAAGAGTAGCTGATTTACCTTATGTATTAAGCGGTTTAGGTATTGCAATTATTTCTACTCCAAGGGGCCTGATGACTGATAAGCAAGCAAGAAAAAATAAAATAGGAGGAGAAGTATTAGCCTTTGTTTGGTAATTCTAAAGTTAAATGAGTAGAATTGGTAATTCAATTATATTAATACCTTCAGGAGTAACTGTTGAAAAAAATAATGGTCTGATCACTGTCTTAGGTCCAAAAGGTAAACTTGATCTCAAAATAGATTCAGGCATTGAGGTGAAAATCGAAGGAGAGAAAATTAAAGTTAGCAGAAAAGATGATCAAAAAAATGTAAAGGCTTTGCACGGTCTAATAAGAAGTTTAATAGCAAATATGGTTATAGGTGTGGTCCAGGGTTGGAGTAAAGACTTAGAGCTAGTGGGTGTAGGATTTAGAGCACAAATTAATGGCCAAAAATTAGTGTTAAATGTAGGGTATTCTCACCCTGTTGAAATCGAGGCAATTGAGGGGATAAATTTTGAAGTAACAGATAATACAAAAATAAAAGTATCGGGGATTGATAAACAACTGGTCGGGCAAATTGCCGCTAACCTAAAAAAAGTTAAAATGCCGGATGCTTATAAAGGCAAAGGTATCAGATATCAAGGAGAATATATCAGGAAGAAAGTAGGAAAAAGCGCAAAAGTAGGAGCTGCTGGAGTAGGAGCTAAGTGATGAGCAAAGCGAGTCATCCCGTACTTGATACGGGATCCATAAATAATTTGTATGGATTCCTGCCTTCGCAGGAATGACAAAGATCTATATGAATAAAGATTTAAGAGTAAAGAAACATACAAAGATAAGAAAATATTTAACTGGAACTGCAAAACGTCCAAGACTTGCCGTGTTTAAATCTAATCAGCATATATATGCACAAATCATTGATGATAATATAGGAAAAACTGTAGTTGCTGTATCTGATATGAAAGAGACAGGTGCTAAAATTGAAAAGGCTTACAAAATAGGTCGGCAATTAGCAGACAAAGCAATTAAAGCTAAAATCAAAGCAGTGGTATTTGATAGGGGTGGTTTTGTATATCAAGGTAGAATAAGTGAGTTGGCAAGAGGAGCAAGAGAAGGAGGACTAAAATTTTAAAGTTATGGATCAAAATAGAAGATTTAACAGAAGGTATCAAAATAACAAAAACTCACTAGGATTTGATTCAGAGTTTTTTGAAAGGGTTGTGCAAGTTAACCGTGTTTCTAAAAAGACCCAAGGGGGAGATAAAAGATCTCTTTCTGTTTTGGTGGTGGTGGGGGATAGAAAAGGGAAAGTCGGGGTTGGTTTAGGTAAAGCTACTGAAGTTCAATCAGCAATTAGGAAGGCTACAACTTATGCTAAAAAACATTTAATTGATGTCGCATTAAAAGGTAGAACTATCCCGCATCCAATCCTAGTTAAATATGGTGCAGCCCAGGTTTTGTTAAAACCTGCGCCAATTGGCAGCGGAGTAATTGCAGGAGGAGCTGTAAGGGTGGTAGTAGAGGCAGCTGGTATACATGATGTTGTTTCAAAATCTTTAGGCACTAAGAACAAAGCATCTAATGTTTATGCAACCTTAAAAGCATTGAGCCAATTAAGAAAGGTGAACACATGAAATTACACCAAGTTTTAAAATCAAAACGCAGAAGTAACAAAAGAATAGGGAGGGGAGTAGGATCCGGTAAAGGTAAAACAGCCGGACGTGGAACTAAAGGTCAGAAAGCAAGAGGTAAAATCCCAGTAGGTTTACCTGGAGCTGGATTACCAACCTTTAAAAAACTTCCCAAAAGAGTTGGTTTGGGAAATCGTAGAGTGTCTGTAAAACCTAAACCAATTACTCTTAGCAAATTGAACATCTTTAAGAAAAACTCATTAGTTGATTTAGAACAACTTTTCAAAGTCAATATTATTGATAAAGAGGATCTTGCTAAAGGAGTAAAAATATTAGCAGATGGCGGACTAACTGTGTCTTTGGTAGTTAAATTACCGGTTTCTAAAAAAGCTAAGATGGAAATTGAACATAAGGGTGGAAAGGTAGAGTATGCTTGATGTTTTTGCCCCAATCCTGAAGGCTTTTAAGATTAAGGAATTAAGAACTAAAATATTAATTACTGCCCTCATTGTTATTATTTTTAGAATTGTATCTCATATCCCTGTTTCTGGTGTAGATTTAGTAGCATTACAACAATTATTTACTTCAAACCAATTTTTAGGATTACTGGATATTTTTTCTGGTGGAACTCTTGCCAACTTTTCTATAATTGCTTTAGGTCTTAATCCTTATATTAACGCTTCAATTATTATTCAACTTCTAACAATGATTATTCCGTCACTGGAGGCTTTATCAAAAGAGGGGGAGTATGGTAGACAGATGATTGATCAATATACGAGATACCTTTGTGTCCCTCTAGCCTTTTTACAATCAATCGGTATGTTTCTTCTGCTCCGGAATCAGGGTATTTTGTCATCTACAACACCAATTCAAATGGCAGCTATTATAGTTGGAATGAGCGCTGGGACTGTTTTTTTAGTATGGTTGGGAGAATTAATTACTGAATATGGTATTGGGAACGGTATTTCGCTTTTAATCTTTGCAGGAATTGTTAGCCGTTTACCTGTAGTTTTGTCACAAGCAGTATCTACTTTAGACCAAACACAAATTTTAAATGTACTATTTTTTCTAATCATGGCGGTTTTAGTTATCGCTGGAATAGTGTTCATTAATGAAGGCAGAAGGCAAATTACTATTGCATATGCTAGAAGATTTATCGCTGGAAAGGAAAGTAGCAGCGGAGCACAAACTTATTTACCTCTTCGTGTTAATCAAGCTGGAGTAATTCCAATTATATTTGCGGTTTCTTTAGTACTGGTTCCTTCTTTTGCAGGTTCGTATTTAGCTAATCTTAATCAACCACAATTGTCTTTCTTAGGACGAACTTTAGCTGCAAACTTTAACCCCGGTAGTCTTATATATAATTTAGTTTATTTTGTACTAGTTGTTGGTTTCACTTTCTTTTATACCGCAGTGATTTTTAATCCAACCAAAGTATCTGATGAGATTAAAAAATATGGAGGATTTATTCCAGGCATTAGACCTGGCAGTCAAACAGCCGCTTACCTTAATTATATTATGGTTAGGGTAACATTAGCCGGAGCAATTTTTTTAGGAGCGATTGCTATATTACCTTCAATTGCATCGCAAGTTACCGGTATTAAAACTTTAATTTTAGGAGGAACAGGACTTCTAATCGTGGTTTCTGTAATTTTAGATACTGCTAAGCAGTTTGAAAGTAAGCTAATAGAAAGAAGTTATGAGGTATTTGCTAGAAGATGAAAGTATTACTTATTGGACCACAAGGTTCAGGAAAATCTACACAGGGTAGGTTTCTAGCACAATATTTGCAAGTCCCTTATATTTCAACCGGAGAAATATTTCGTAAATTATCACAAGAGAAAGTCGGTTTTGGACAAATAGTTAAAACAATTTTAGAAGAAGGTCATCTGGTAGATGACAAAACAACATATAAGATTGTTAAGGATAGATTAAGTCAACCTGACTGTAAAAGTGGATTTGTAATGGATGGTTATCCTAGAAACATGGAGCAATTAAGGCTTTTTGATCCAAAATTTGATCGTGTTATTTACTTAGATGTTCCAGAAAAAGAAGTAATGAGGAGATTGATGGGTAGAGGTCGTAGTGATGATGCACCAAAGTCGATTAAAACTAGACTAGATTTGTATTATCGACAAACCCGGCCGTTACTGGATTATTATAGAAAGCAGGGTATATTAGTGGAAGTGGAGGGTATGGGAGATATCCAAACAGTCCAAAATGAAATCAAGAAATTCGTATGAATTAAATTTGATGAAAAAGTCCGGTAGTATTGCTGGTTCAGCATTAAGGAAATCATTAGAGACTATAAATATAGGAGTATCTGAAATTGAAGTTGATAAAGCTGCTGAAGAGGAAATTTATAAATTAGGAGGGGATTTGTCTTATAAAACAGTCCCAGATTATAAGTATGCAACATGTATAACAGTTAACGATCAAGTGGTTCATGGTTTGCCGACTGAACGAAAGTTTAAAGAAGGGGATTTGGTCAGTGTTGATTTAGCTGTTATGTATAAAGGTTGGCATACTGATTGTGCCTGGAGTGTGTTGGTTGGTACATCAGAGCATCGGGAAAAACAACGGTTTTTGAAAGTGGGGGAAGAAGCTTTATGGGATGGAATTTATCAAGCTAAATTAGGAAATAGAATTGGTGATATTTCCTATGCGATTCAATCTAGAGTGGAAAAGGCAGGGTACCATATAGTTAGAAGTTTAGTTGGGCATGGAATAGGCAGAAGTTTGCATGAAGATCCAGAAGTTCCAGGTTTTGGTGATAAAGGTACAGGAGTAATTTTAAAACAAGGCATGACTTTAGCAATAGAAGTAATTTATACTAAAAATACATCTGAAGTAGTTTTAGGTTCTGATAATTGGACTTTTTCTGCCTCTGATGGATCTTGGGGTGGATTATTCGAGATGACTGTAATAGTAGGAAAAGAGAAGGCAGAAGTTTTGACTAAAATATAATATTATGGGTTGTAAACTGAAGCTAGTTCTGTTAAAATACTGCAGAACCTCTTCGAGTCTGAGCGACGAAAGTCGTCAGACCTCAGAGTCGAAGACTTGCCTTTTTTTAGAAAGGACTAAAAAAACGTGGCTAAAGATGTGATAGAGGTAGTGGGTAAAGTTGTAGAAGTTTTGCCCAATACCTTATTTAGAATAGAAGTTGAACGGAGTGATGAGCTGCCAGAGCTTCAGGGTAGGATCATTTTGTGTCATATCTCTGGGAAAATGAGAATGCATTATATTAGACTATTGGAAGGAGATGCAGTGAGGGTGGAGATGAGTCCAAAATATGATTTGGATAAAGGAAGGATAATATTTAGACTAAAATGAAAGTTGCAGCGTCAATTAAAGTGAGATGTAAGTTTTGCAAAGTGGTTAAGCGTGAAGGCATCTTGTATATAATATGCCCACGTGACCCAAGACATAAACAACGTCAGGGATAAGTATGAATTCTATATCAATTTTAAATTTTAAATTTGGGGGGAATATCTAACATGGCACGTATTGCTGGTGTAGATCTTCCAGAGAATAAGAGGGTAGATATTGGATTAACTTATATCTTTGGTATAGGTCGTTCTAATGTGGCCCAGATAATAAAAGATGCTGGTGTAGATGCAGCTACCAGAATTAAAGATTTAACAGAAGACGAGATCAATAAATTGCAAAAGAGAGTAGAACAATTTAAGGTTGAAGGAGATTTGAGGCAAGAGATTGAGCAAAATATTAGAAGATTAGTAGAAATTGGAAGCTATAAAGGTACTAGACACAAAAGAGGTTTACCGGTTAGAGGTCAAAGAACTAGATCTAATGCTAGAACTAAACGAGGAAAAAGAAAGACTGTTGGTACTGTTAGGAAAGAAGTTGTAGCAAAAACAGGGGGATCAACAACAGCTTCTGCTCCCCCTCCTGTAAGAAAGGAGACTAAGTGAGGTAAGCGGACTCATAAGGGAGATGACTATGGCAAAGAAACAGATAACATCTAAATCAAAAAAGGTAGAAAAAAGGTTTACAAACGGTAGAGTCTATGTGACTGCTACATTTAATAATACCTTAGTTACTTTAACTGATACTAAGGGTAATACTGTAGCTTGGGGTTCATCAGGTAATTCTGGATTTAAAGGTGCAAGAAAAGCCACCCCCTATGCAGCTATTTCTGCTATGGAAACAGTAGCTCAAAAGGCTAAAGCTTTAGGTATAACTGCATGTGAAGTTTACATCAAAGGTCCAGGATCAGGCAGAGATGCCACTATTAAGGCTTTAAGGAGTGCTGGTATAAATATTACTATGATTGCTGATGTAACTCCTATCCCACATAACGGTCCAAGGCCTAAGAAAAGGAGAAGAGTATAAATGGCTAGGTATACCGGTCCTAAAAGAAGGTTATCCAGACGTGAGGGGATAGCTTTAACATCAAAAGATATTAGAGCTATCGAGCAGAAAGGCGCTCTTCCTCCTGGTCAACATGGGGGTAAGATGAGGAGAAGGCTTTCTGAATATGGATTGCAGCTTCGAGAAAAACAAAAAGCTAAAAGGTTATATGGTGTACTTGAGAAGCAATTTAAAAATTATCTAACTTCAGCCAGCAAAGTTAAAGGAGCTACAGGTTTAAGTCTTCTTGAACTGCTAGAAACCAGATTAGATAATGTAGTGTATAGGTTAGGTTTTGTTAAAAGTCGTGCCGAAGCAAGACAATTAGTTTCTCATGGTCATATTAAAGTAATGGATAAAAAAATGACTATACCTTCATATAAGGTGAAGATTGGAGAAACTATTGCAATATCTGACAAATTAAGAGATAATACACAGGTTAAAATGAGCTTAGAGGATTTGACGACCTTGCCAGAGTGGCTTGATAGAAAAGCTACAGTAGGCAAGGTTTTAAGAATTCCAAATAGGGAAGAAATGGAGCAATCAATAGACGAACAGCTTATTGTTGGGTATTATTCTCGATAATTGATTAGAAGAATATGTTCAAAGTAAAAGTTGAAAAAGAAATAGATAATCTTGCCACAATTACCATAGAGCCTCTTGAGGCTGGATTTGGTCATACTTTGGGAAATAGTCTAAGAAGGATATTACTAACATCACTTAAGGGTGCAGCTGTAACTTCTGTCAAAATTGAGGGCGTACCTCATCAGTTTTCAACGATAGATGGTGTATTAGAAGATGTAATCGAGATAATTTTGAATATCAAAAAAATCCATCTTCGTGTTAATTCAGAAAAGCCAATCAAATTATCTATTAAAGCTTCAGGAAAAAAAGTTGTTAGAGCAGGAGATTTTGAGATAGAAGGGGATGGTGAGGTAATTAACAAGGATCAGATAGTTGCTAGTCTAACTGACAATAAATCGAGATTAAATATGGAGATGACTGCAGAGTCGGGACAGGGGTACTCGATCGCTGAAGAAAGAAAAATAAATGAAGTAGGAGTAATTGCTGTAGATGCTTTGTTTCCTCCAATTATATCTGTTAATTATTCTGTTGAACCAACACGTGTTGGCAGGAGTACAAATTTTGATAAGCTGATTTTGGACATAGCTACTAATGGTGCTATAACTCCTCTCGACGCTTTAAATGAAGCAGCAAGGATTTTATCAGATGCTTTTCATAAAATCTATGAACCTGTTTTAGAAGAAGAAGTAATAGAAACAGATTTAAAAGTCTCAGATGAAGTATTAAAACTTACAATAGAAGAATTAGATTTGCCAGTCAGGATCACTAATGCTTTAAAAGCTATTGAGATAAATACCATTGCAGATTTAATAAATATTCCAAAAAATCAACTTCTTAAAACAAAGAACTTAGGTACTAAATCACTAAGTCTAATATCTGAAAAGCTTTTAGAGAGGAGGTTAACTCTTAGTGAGGCATAGAGTTTATGGTAAAAAGCTGGGACGAAATAAAAATGAACGAGAGGCACTTTTTAAAAGTTTAGTGCAGCTGTTAATTTTACATGGGACGATAATTACTTCAGAGAGTAAGGCAAAAGCAATAAAAGGTTTGGTAGATAAAGTTATAAATCTAGCAAAAGACAAAAACTCCCAAAGACTTCTACAATCCTATTTTACTAACGGACTTTTGCAAGAAAGACTAGTCAAAGAAATTATTCCCAAGCTAAATTCTAGAGTTTCTGGGTATACAACTACGGTAAGAATTGGTGTAAGAGAGGGAGACAGAACAACTTTAGTGAGGATGAGTTTAATAGGGGTAGAACAATTAAAACCATTGAAAACTAAATAATTATGAGTACCAACGTAGTTTCAGCAAAAGAAATTAAAAGAGAATATCACCGTATTGATGCTAGTGGCAAAATTTTAGGAAGATTAGCAACTGAAATAGCAACTATTTTAATGGGAAAAAACAAACTAAACTTTGTATCTTACTTAGATACTGGAGATTTTGTGGTGGTGACAAATGCTAGTAAAGTCAAGTTAACTGGTAGAAAAACTGCAGAAAAAACATACACAAGACATTCAGGTTATCCCGGAGGACTTAGGGTGGAAACTTTTGATAAAATATTATCAAGAAGACCAGAATATATCTTGGAACATGCTGTTAAAGGAATGTTACCGCAAAATAAGTTAGGTAGGAAGATGATTAAGAAATTGAAAGTTTTTCCAGCAGAGGAGAAGTTAAATGAGTAATGTTTCTACGGTTGGAAGAAGAAAAGAAGCAATTGCTAGAGTGAGACTACTGCCTGGAAATGGGCAAATTACTATTAATGGTAAACCAGTTACAGAATATTTTCTTGGTACAATATTTCAAAAACAAATTAGCAAACCCTTAGAACTAACAAAAACAGTTAATAAGTATGCAGTTTCTGTGAAAGTAGAGGGTGGGGGGAAAGTGTCTCAATTAGGATCAGTAATACATGGTTTAGCCAGGGCTATTGCAAAGGCGGAACCTGAGCTTAAAGTTACTTTAAAAAGAGAAGGGTTCCTGACCAGGGATGCCAGGGTAAAAGAAAGAAGAAAATACGGTAATGCTCAAAAAGCCAGAGCCAAAAAGCAGTCTCCAAAACGTTAATATACCAGTGTAATTGTTGCATGAGTTTGATACAATACTAATCTTAAGATGCAAAGTATGCCTCCTGAAAAAATCTTTAAAAGTTATGATATCAGAGGTATTTATCCTTCTGAAATAAATGAAGAAAATATAGTGCCAATTGTCAGGGCAATTTATAAATTCTTTCTCAATCATAAAAATGCCAAATCATTAAAACTGGTTCTTGGCAGGGATATGAGAATATCTTCCCCTATTCTTTTTGAAAAAGTGACACAAGCTTTAGTAGAAGTTGGGGCGGAGGTAATTGATCCTGGTTTGGTTTCCACTCCTACTTTCTATTTTTGTGTAAATAATTACAGCTATGATTGCGGTATTCAAATTTCTGCTTCCCATAATCCCAAAGAATATAACGGGCTAAAAATTGTTTTAAAAACCGACAAAGGCATTTTAAAGATTGGTAAAAGTACCGGGATGGATGATATTAAAAAAATGGCTTTAGAAGGAGTAGAATTTGAAAAGACTGAAAAGGGAAATATAACAAAACATGAAGGAGTATTAGAAGATGAAGTCAAAAATGCTTTAGAAATTGCTCATCATCCTAAGATAAATAAGTTTAGGGTGGTGGCAGATCCTGCAAATGCCATGGGGGCATTATATATCGAAGAACTTTTTAAACACATTCCAGGTGAACTTATTAAAATGAATTTTGAATTAGACGGGACTTTTCCGGTTCACCAGCCGGATCCTATCCAGTTTGATACTTTAAAGGATTTACAAAAAAGGGTGGTTGAAGAAAAAGCAGATTTAGGACTGGCACCTGATGGAGATGGGGACAGGTTATATTTTATAGATGAAAAAGGTGGAATAGTTTTACCTTCCTCTATTACCAGTTTAGTAGCTAGGGAACTGCTAAAAGTAGAAAAAGGAAAAGTTTTGGTTGACTTAAAATATGTTTTTACTCCCAAAAAAGCTGTTGAACAATTTGGTGGGGAACTGGTGATTACTAAAACCGGTCATGCATTTGTGACTGAGGCTATGCACAAAAATGAGGGTTTGTTTGCTGGTGAAGCATCAGGTCATTTTTATTGGGGAGCAACAGGAGGAGCAGAATCTCCTCTTCCTGTGATTTTACTTATTCTTTCAGTGATGAGCAGGGAGAATAAAACTTTGTCACAACTGGCAGAAGAAGTTAGGTCTTCTCATGAATCAGGTGAGATAAACTTTAAAGTCCAAAATGCGGAGGAGATAATGGAAAGACTAAAAGAAAACTACTCTGATGGGGAGTTTTCAGATTTAGACGGAATTGCTATCACTTATCCTGAGTGGAGGTTTTCTTTAAGATCCTCTAATACTGAACCGCTACTTAGATTAAACATAGAAACACACCAACATCTGGATGTAAATGATAAGAAAAAAGAGATAGTAGAAATTATTGAAAAACACGCAGTTTTTGACAAATAGTTTGATTTGTGGTTTACTATTAACAAGCATTAAGAGTGCTGCCTGAAAAAGGTGAGCCGGCAACCTTAAGTTAAGGTGCCAGATCCGAGAGGACAATGTGCCCTGAGCGTAATCGAAGGGAAACTTTCAACCTCTCTTTTGAGAGGTTTTTTTGAAGATATGATAAAAAGTAATGGTATTACAACATTTACGTCTGAATCAGTATGCGCAGGTCATCCGGATAAAATCTGTGACCAAATTTCTGATGCAATATTAGATGCAGTCTTAACCCAGGACAGATTTGGACATGTGGCCTGTGAAACATTGGTAGGTTTTAACAGGGTGGTAATTTCCGGAGAAATTACAGCAAATGCTAAAGTGGATTTTAAAAAAGTTGCCAGAGAGCAAATCAGAAGATTAGGGTATACGGATTCTATCTATAATTTTTCTGATAAATCTTTAATTGATTTGCATATTCATGAACAATCACCGGAAATTTCAGTGGGGGTAGATCATAAAGGAGCTGGTGACCAGGGAATGCAATTCGGATACGCTTGTTCGGAAACTAAAGAACTGATGCCAACAGCTATTATGATAGCCCACGCTTTAACCAAAAGAATGGATCAAGTCAGGGAGGAAAAGTTAGTCCCATACCTTCGGCCAGATGGCAAAAGCCAGATAACTGTAGAGTATGAAAATGGTAAGCCAAAAAAGGTTTTACAAGTAGTAATTGCGATACCTCATGAAGAGTCAGTTAAATTAAATAAAGTTAAAAAAGATATCTATAATGCAGTGGTGATGCCAGTTTTAGAGCAGTTTGGATACAAAATTGATATTAAAGACTTAATTGTTAACGGGACAGGGGTTTGGCATCATGGCGGTCCTGCTGCTGATTGTGGAGTTACCGGCAGAAAAATTGTAGTGGATGGATATGGAGGATATGCCAGGGTAGGAGGAGGCGCTTTTTCAGGAAAGGACCCAACAAAAGTTGACCGCTCAGGTGCATATGCTGCCAGGTATTTAGCTAAAAATATTGTGGCACAAAAATTAGCAGACAGGGCAGAAGTAAGACTTGCTTATTTTATAGGGGCAAAAAAACCAACTATGCAGGATGTAGAGACTTTTGGGACAGCTAAAAAATCACATAAAGTTATTTTGTCTTTTATGGAGAAAATTTTAGATACTTCGGTTGCGGGGATATTAAAAGGATTAGATTTGCAAAGGCCAATATATCTTCCTACAGCTTCCTATGGTCACTTCGGTAGGGAAGAATTCCCCTGGGAAAGAATAGTTTAGTATTTACTAGTTATTACTAGGAGTTCTGATATTCGATTAAGATGATACGTATCATTAGAGCAAATTAAACTAAATATAGTTTATATCTTTTAAGGAGTTTAATAATTAATTCATATTGATATGTTTGGCAGTCAATATACTATATATTGTGTATTTTAATATATTTCGAAGTTGGGGAAATTTTGTAATTTACTTTCTTCAATAATAACTTTTTCTACCTCTGCCATGGAAGGACCTTTATTACACCATTTGATGAATTTATCTAAATTGTTCTTTTCCCCTTCTGCTTCAATATATACTGAACCATCTGGTTCATTTCTGGCAAAGCCTGTGATATTTAATTTTTCAGCTTGCTTCTTAGCTGTTGCTCTAAAAAATATTCCCTGGACTAAACCATAGATTTTAATGTTTAAATGTTGTTTCATAGTTCAAATTGAGGATTTGTTTTATCTAAAACTGAAGAATTAATTTCTCCACCACAATACTTTTTAATTAATCCATCTAACTTGCGTAAAGCCTCTTGTATTTTTGTTTTATCAACAGGAGGCAGACCTTCGATAACAATTACAGCATTTTTTGTTTCTTCTGTCAGCTTAGTCCTGTCTGCTTCTTTCCAATTCCATCTTCTGCAAAGTATACCGATATCATCTTTATATATTACTTCTCCTGGGTGCGGAGGTCTTGGTTCGCTTTCACCTAAAAGAGTGACTGGGGTTTCTGAACTTGAGGCATAGGTAAGAAAGATATCTCCTTTTATTTTTGAAATATCTTCTCCACCGACTGGAAGTAAATATTTTAAAGAAATAATATTATAAATATCTACTAATTTATTAATGTGCCGGACTTGCTGACCTTTAACAGTTCTTCTTAATAGATTTTCAATTGAAGAAGGATAATCTTTTGGTTTAGCACCAAATTTTCTATAAGCTTCTCTCCAGGGAATAATTTGCGGATGTTCAATAATTAGAGTATTAGCTAAATTTTTCATGATTTGCTCTTCAGATTCTCTAAGTAAATTTGATATTTCTGGGTTATCACCGTTGTTATTAATATTATTAATACTGGCTACACCTAATATTAAGTCAGGGAATCGTTCAAAGATTTTATTATCAATTTTAAGTTTCATAACAATGGAATTATACTAATGCATAATGATAAAATACAACCTACTTACGGGGAATGGTATAGTGGTAACACATCGCGCTGGGGGTGCGATATCGAGAGTTCGATTCTCTCTTCCCCGACAACTATAGGATAATTACTGAACTTAAGATATTGACATTTGGGAAATATTTGGTATATTAAATTTATGTCTTCAAATAATGAGGCTAAGAAAGCTGCAATTGCTGCCGCTATGGCCCAAATCCAAAAACAGTATGGTACTGGTTCCATCATGAAGCTTGGTGAAAGAGCAGAAAAGCTATCTACCCAAGTTATCTCCACAGGGTCTTTAGCAGTAGATTTAGCCTTGGGAGTTGGTGGTTTACCAAAAGGAAGAATTATTGAAATCTTTGGTCCCGAGGCTAGCGGGAAAACTTCCATCGCTCTTCATTTAATTGCTGAGGCCCAAAAACTAGGAGGAGCAGCTGCATTTATTGATGCTGAGCATGCTTTAGATCCACAAAGGGCTCAAAGGATTGGAGTTAAATTAGATGATTTGTTAATTTCCCAACCAGATACTGGTGAGCAGGGTTTAGAAATTGCTGAAGCTTTGATCCGTTCTGGAGGAATTGATGTAATTGTGATTGATTCGGTAGCAGCTTTAGTTCCCCGTTCTGAGTTAGAAGGTGAAATGGGTGAATCCTCCATTGGTGTGCAGGCAAGATTAATGTCACAGGCTTTAAGAAAACTGACCGGGGCAATTGCAAATACTAATACTATTGCTATTTTTACCAATCAACTCAGACAAAAAATCGGGGTAATGTTTGGCAATCCAGAGACTACTCCCGGCGGTTTAGCTCTGAAATTCTATTCCTCAGTCAGATTAGATATCAGAAAAATAGAAAATATCAAATCAGGTGATACAGTTGTTGGTTCAAGACACAGAGTTAAAGTAGTGAAAAATAAAGTGGCTCCCCCGTTTAGGATTGCTGAATTTGATATGGATGAAAACGGTATTTCTCATGAAGGAGAGTTATTGGATGTAGGAATAGAGCTCGGGATTTTAACAAAGAGTGGGGCTTTTATTAAATGGGATGAGAAAATAATAGGTCAAGGTAGGCCTGCTGCAATTGCATATCTTAAAGGAGAAAATGAGCAAAGCTCCTCTGCTGCGCAGAGTAAAAAAGAGGCAGAGAAATTAGAAAAAGAAATAAGAGAAATTTGGGCTAAACAAAAAGAGGGTAAAGAACGGCTAGTTGTAGGCGAAGAAGATGAAGATGCATCTACTCAAGAGACAGCTTAATGCCAAAAATCACTTCAGTTGAAGCCCAAAAGAAGAATCCCCATAGATTTAATATTTTTTTAGATGGTCAGTTTGCTTTTGGAGCCGATGAAGATTTAGTGGTTGAATACCGTCTGATCAGCGGAAAAATAATTGATCAGTCTTTAATAGAAAAATTACTTTTTGAAGCAGAGATAGGTAAGTTAATGGAGAGAGTTTATGTTTTTTTTAATAAAAGGGCCAGAAGCGAAAAAGAAATAAAAGATTATCTTAAAAACTTATCCTTTAAAAGGAAAATCAAAAAGCAGGAAGAAATTTCTGAGGCAGTTGTTAATTTAGTAATAGAAAAACTAAAACAAAAAAGACTATTAAATGATAAGGAGTTTGCTAAGGTTTGGATAGAAGCAAGAAGTAAGAAAAAGGGAGTTCAAGTTATTAAATCAGAACTATACAAGAAAGGAATTGATAGAGAAATAATTGAAGAAGTCATTAATTCTCAATCTTCAGTTATCAAGCAAGCAGAAGTGGCAGAACAACTAGTTAATAAGAGGTTATCAAGATGGCAAAACTTAGCTTATCAAGAAAGCAAAAAGAAGGCTTATGAATTTTTATTAAGACGAGGGTTTGATTATGAGATTACAAAAGGTGTTGTTGAAAATCTTCTAAAAAAAAGATAAAATTGCAAAATGCAACGTACATTTGGTCCTAAAAATTTCAGTCCACAATCTAATCCAACACCTAATATTAGTTTGTCTAACAGTGAAGCAGAATTAGCCAAAAGAGAAGGTATTCTGGAAGAAAGAGAAAGACAACTGCTGGAAAAACAGGCAATTTTCGATGAAAAGTTAGCAAATTTAGAAAAGAAAAGAATAGATTTAATAGATAAACTGGAAATGGTTTCTAAATTGAATGCAGAAGAAGCGAAAAAGCTGCTTTTAGAGCAGGTTGAGAAAGATTTAACTGCAGAAATTTCTAAAAAAATTAAAGAAGCTGAGAACGAAATTAAACTTCAATCAGAAAAGTTAGCTAAAGAAATTCTTGCAGATTCTATGTTGCATGGAGTTACAGATTATATCTCTGAGTTTACCACCTCAAAAGTAAAATTACCTGATGAAGATATAAAAGGAAAGATTATTGGCAAAGAAGGGAGAAATGTTAGAACCTTTGAGCAAGTAACAGGCGTGGATGTAGTGATGGATGATGAGATTCCTGATACTTTAATTCTTTCTTCTTTTGATCCAGTTAGAAGAGAGGTTGCCAAGGTAGCTTTAGAAAGATTAATTACAGATGGTAGGATTCAACCTCAAAGAATTGAAGAGATTGTTATTAAAACAGAAGAAGACATAAACAAAATAATGAGGCAGGCTGGAGAAAAACTATGTCATGATATCGGAGTATATAATTTACCAGTTGAATTGGTAGACTTAATTGGAAGATTTAAATATAGATATTCGTATGGACAAAATTTGATTCAACATACCCAAGAAGAAACACAAATTGGCGTAGCTTTGGCTCATATGTTAAAGGCAGATGTTAATGTAGTAAGATTAGGCTGCCTGCTACATGATATTGGAAAAATTATTGCTGATGATGAAGGTTCACACGTTGATAAAGGGGTTGCTTTAGCTAAAAAATTTAGCCTGCCGGAAAAAGTTATCAATTGTATTGCAGAGCATCATGAGGACAAAGATTTTTCTTCGGTTGAATCAATCTTGGTTTATATAGCCGATGCAATTTCTGGAGCAAGGCCTGGTGCCAGACATGAAAATGTGGAAGATTATATTAAGAGATTGTCTGACATAGAGAGAATTGCTTTATCTTTTGAGGGAGTTGAAAAATGTTTTGCTGTTCAAGCCGGTAGAGAAGTTAGGGTGATTGTTATGCCTGATAAAATATCAGACGAAGGATTACCTAAATTAACGCACGATATAGCAGAGCAGATTTCCAGAGATGTTATGGTGCCGGGTTCTGTTAGGATTACAGCTCTCAGAGAGACTAGGGTATCTGAGACTATCACTACTTTACCCCAATGAATTTATCCAAAAAGCAGGGTGATGTTTTAATACAAACTTGCTATATTCTGTTTGTTATTTTCATTTTGCTCTATTATTTCTATTTTCTAATATGTAGAAAAAGTATATGTTTAAATTGGCCCTTTTAAGCGCGCTTTATTCTTACCTTATATTCTTATTGGGACTTTTGCATCTTCTGAAAAAAGACATTATTTCTATCAGTACGATAAGTTTTCTTTTAATTTTAACTCTAAACTTTCGGAAAAGATTAAAAGATCTATTGCATTTTAAAATCTATATAAGAAAAAATCAGCCATCTTCTATTCTCTTGATCTCTTTAATTATTATTCAAACCTTGATTAATCTGATTGGTGCCTTAGGGCCAGAACTTGCTTTTGATGCTCTCTGGTACCATTTAACAATCCCCAAAATTTATTTGCAACAAAACTCTATCTTTTATATAGGCGGACATCTTTATTATTCAGCCATGCCTAAGTTTACTGAGATGTTTTATATTGCAGCTCTTGCTTTAGGAAGTGAGATCACTGCTAAAATAATTCATCTTTTATTTGGAATAGCAACTCTTGTTGCTTTATATAAAATATCTCGTAGCTTTCTGTCATCTAAAGATTCTCTTTTGGTCAGCCTTATTTTCTATTCAAATTTGGTTGTGGGGTGGATGTCTATAACAGCCTATATTGATTTAGCAAGAACCTTTTTTGAAACTTTGGCTTTGTGGAGTTTTCTTAACTTTATCAGATACAGGCTTTCTAAATGGCTGACAATATCAGCAACAATGCTGGGTTTTGCAGCATCTTGCAAACTTTTAAGCCTATGGTCTGTTGCTATTTACCTTACTTTACTTCTATATATATCTCTTTTGAAAAAAGTTAAATTAGTTACTGTTCTTAAACAATCTTTATTTTTTTGTACAATAGTTTTCATTATTGTTTCTCCCTGGTTGATTTTTTCCTACCTTAACACAGGGAATCCTTTTTATCCTATTTTTTCACCAATTAATCAAAATTTAGGTGAAGCGACATCTTTTAATCCTACAGATATTATAAGTACTACATGGTCTATTTTTCTTCTTTCTCCTGATCCTCTCTCACCCATTTATTTTATTTCCCTACCACTTATAATATTTTATTTTGGCAATATTCTATTTCAAACAATCAATAAACAGACCCGATTACTGATTAATTTATTACTCATATATCTTGCCCTCGGATCCATTCTTCTCTACTTTACCCCTCTTGCAAGTAGCGGAAGGTTCGTTATGCCTTATTTGCCGGCCTTCTCATTGCTTTTTGTTCTTCTTCTCAATCTTTTGAAAAGCAAGCTGTTATATAAATTTCTTCTGGCAGTAGTATTGATTGTTTCGCTTAGTTCTATCGTCTACCGCGGCACTGCCAATAAACGGTTTGTTCCTGTTTTTTTGGGTAAGGAAAATGTGGATACATTTATGTCTAATAATTTAGAGTACAATGTAGGTAATTTTTATGATGTAGACAATTTCTTTACAAGGACTATAAAACCTGATAACAAAGTCTTAATCTACGGGATTAGTAATTTATACTATGTTAACTTTCCTTATATCCATGAAAGTTGGATTAAAAAAGGCGATAAATTTGATTATATCCTGACCAAGGGTATATCTTTACCGGAAAAATTTAAGGATTGGATCCTAGTATATAACAATGATTTAACAAGAGTTAAACTTTACTCTTTAAATGGTAAAAAGGTGGAATACTAATTTAGCATGTTTCCAACTCGTACATTGACTAATTAGTTTAGTTATTGAGTGTTTCATATAGAAACTAGATAAAAAAGTAAGAGTTGAAATAAAGAATAGTTAAAACAGAGAGTAGAAGTATTGAAAAAAGTATACTCATTTTTTGGATCAACTCATTTTTGATTGTTCCAAAAATAATAAACATTGGGAAGATTATTAAAGAATATCTAGGAAAATCGGCCAAGGTTCCTGAAAATAAGGGGAAAAGAAAAGCTATCAAATAAAAGGCAATATAGGAAGGACGTAATTTGTAGCAACAGATTATTAAGCAAACTAAACTTATAATAAAAACTAGAGACCTAACATATATGTGAGCAGTAAACTCAGTTGTAGTTGGTGAGTTTGATATTAGATACAGGAAACTATATAAGGGTCCTATCCAAGGTTCGCTAAGTGTTCGGCCCCACCAGGACTCACTTTTAATGAATGTTAGATATGAGCCAAATCTAAATTTTTGATAGAGAAGATAAGCAGCAAAAGGAAGTAAAGAAAGATATAAATACCCAAAATTAATAGATAAGATTTTATTAATATTTATACTTTTCATAGACTTTATAAATTGAGACAATATAAGTAGACCAACTAGTATCAAAATCCAAGCAGTCAGTTCTATTACACTAACTATTACACCAGAGATCAGTAAGTTATTTGTTTTAATGGAGTTATTAGTAATATCTAGAACAATAATAATTAAAATTAGATAGATAGATACTCTATTGAATCTATTATGCCAGAGGAAACCAAGATTAATCTTTGGTTGTTTAGTAAAATACTCAATGAAAATGACTAGAATTACTCCGAGACCAACCAGTCTAGTTGAAGATGCTAAAGCTGCTAATAGTGAAGCCAATAACCACTTTTCTTTTCTAGCATAATAGCAAGCTGAAATTGAAGTTGCTAAAAACAAAGATTCGCTATAAACACTACCCAGATAAAAACTGGTGGGGAAAATAAGGATTGCGAAAAGTGTTCTTTTAGCAACTTTCGTATCAAAATCTAAGATGGTTATCTTATATAGATAAAATAGAAATATAATGGTGCTCACTTGAGAAATTAGAAAGCCCGCCCAAAAAGTATTAAGTCCAAAAAGTGTTACAAATTTAATAAAGATTGAGTATAATGGGAAAAAGACTGTCCAGCCCGGGACATATCCGTTTTTTGCAATATACATAAACGCTCCTGAGTCCCAATTAGCCCATCTGTCCCAAAAATTTAGGCCTATATGAGGGAAGAATAATTTTTTATTATAAAAATCCAGATTTGGGAAGACACTTAATCCTAAAAATGCGATAAAAAGTAGAGCCAATCTCCAGATTAAAAAAAGCGATACTGCATATTTTAGTACGGTTTTATTATCTGCAAAAGATTTAGGGAAAATGAAAAGTCCCTTTAAGTTTAAGAAAATTTTTTTAAAATAAACCATCTCATAAAATTATAACTTAGTTTACTAAATTGTTTCGGGTCTTTACAAAAGATTAATCTTTTGCTAAGTTAATGTCATGACAAAAAATGAGTTAATTGAAAAGGTTGCTAAAAAAGCTAATCTCACAAAAAGAGCTGCATCTGATGCGGTTAATTCAACCTTTAATTTGATTAAAGATGGATTAGTCAGAGGAGAAAAAATTGTTATTACAGGTTTTGGAACCTTTTTAATTAGATCAAGGGCAGCCAGGCGTGGGAGAAATCCACAAACAGGAGAGACTATCCAAATCCCTAATAAGAAGACACCTGGCTTTACTGCGGGGAAAACTTTAAAAAGGCAGATTAAATAAGGGCCTACAGGTTCTTGTGACCTTCGGTCTAAAAGATCCAAATAACCTTTCACCCGATTCTTAAAAAGGATTTTTAGAAAAGTTGGTAGCAAAAAAAAGATTTATAAAATTTCTAGGAATGTGTATGCCAGTTAGAAAAGGGAAAAACAAAACAAAATTTATTAACATCAGAATTAATAGGATTACTACTAATTGGCGGCCTTTTTTATCTGATAATCTTGAGCCAAGTTGATGACCTAAAGATAGCGCTAAGAATGGAACAGATGGACTAAGGTGATAGAGGAACATTATTCTTGGAGAAAACGCCCAAGGCAGCCAAAAAACTAAAAATCCAAGGACTATTAATACTAGATTGAATAGTTTTTTTTGAAATGTTTGAATAGCGGTGAGAATTACAGATATGCTTCCAATTCCAAAAACAGCTGGATTGCCCGAAGCAAAAATATTTGCGATAGTATTTTTTTGATAATCTACAAAATACCAAATAGGATAAAGATTTAGCGGCCAAGACCACCAAGGAGAGGAGTATGCATGAGTCGCTTTAAGATGTGTCTGATACCACCATATTTGTCGATGTAATTCAATAAAATCACTTACCTTATAGCCGATTAAAAAGTAAGGCGTATAACTGATTAGATATATGATAGGAGGTATTAAAATGAAATATATTAATTTACTAAATTGGCGCTGGTATAAAAGGATTGGAAAATACATTAATGATAAATAAATTCCAGACCATTTTGTGGCTATAGCAACTCCCATGAAAAGAGCAGACAGTATAAACCTTTCCTTAACAAAAAAGATGGTACTGATTAAAATAAAAGCTACTAAATAAGCGTCATTCATTCCGGTTCTGGATTGAACAAACACTAATCCATCTATAGAAAAAATAAAGGCAGAGATTAAAGCAGAATTCTGATTCTTTAAAAGAAGTAGAGCAAGTTGATAAACTAGGAATACAGCAAAAATCCCGAGAAGTACACCAGGTAACCTCCAAGCCCAACCATCTGTGCTGTTAAATAAAAACATTGAAGATGTCATTAATTCCTTAGCTATAGGTGGATGCAGCCATTCAAAAGCTACCCCGGGAGGAGATTTACCCCAAGGACTCCAAGCCTCCTTATTACCTTTTAAATATTCTTTGGCTGTATAAGCATGATAAACTTCATCAAAGACGTAATTTTTTGGATAATCTAGACGATACAATCGTAAGAAGGCTGTTAAAAGTAAAATTACGATTAATATATTCTTTGGTTTTAGATATGATTTAATCATAAATTATTTAGAATTTTTTATAGAGTAGCTCGATCTATAATATACTAACAATAATACTCCAAAACCAATCAAATTTAACAAAGTAAAAAGGTTATAAGACTGATTTAGTAACTGATAAATAAATAAAGAAGCAAATTGTTGATTGGGGTATACAAAATTATAGTAATAGTAAACATACCATAGGTTAATAAAGTGGATTAACGATAAGATGATGTAAATGGCCTTAAGTCTCAAAGAATTATGAATAAAAGCCGTAATTAGCAAAAAGGCAAAGAAGGGATATAAATAGCGTTGATGTATTCTGGTTAGAAAGAGGAAGAAAGCAAAAATTGCTAATGATATGGCAAAATAAACTAAAGAATTTTTTTTATAACCCTTTTTGAAAGTAAGTGGGAATAAAATTAGAATTAAGAAAAACAAGTAGATAATTATTCCCCAAGTACGATAAGGTATATTTAAGAAACTGTGAGAATCAGGAATCCACCATCCTGCAAAAGACCAAAAATTATATGAAAACATCGAAGTATAAGGATATGTACTTGTGCTTTTTTGAAAAAGGTGAAAAAGACCAAATATTGGATCTTTCAAAAAGAAAGGTAAAGATAAAAGCATTAAGCATAAGGGTATGATTAATAAACTAAGGTATTTTGAAAACCTATAATTAGTAATTAGATATGTCAGCATTATAGGAAATATTGCTGTCCCTTGGGGTTTGACCAGACTAGACAGAGCGAAAGAGATACTAAATCGGTAGATTTTTTTAAGTTCCAATAAACAGTAAGAAGAATAAACTAAGAAAAAAGTTAAAATTCCATCAACTTGTCCCCAGACAGAAGAATTAAAAGTTAATGCAGGATTGATCAAATAAAAAATAGCAGAAGAGATTCCAAGACCTTTTTTATATCTAGAAATAATTTTATAAATATAATAAGCAGTTGCCAAATCAAAGATATTAGTAAGCAATTTCAAATAAATTTCAAATCCAAAGCTGAATAAAGAAAGATGCGGAAACAATACTTTAAAAAATAGACCTAAAAACCAGAGTATATACAAATAACCAGGGAAGTAATCTGAGAAATAATCTGGTGAATAAAACCGAAGAGGAGTTAATTGAACAAGTCGTTGGGTCCATGCTTGCCAATCTGTCATATCGATTCTGAAACTAGGTAATAAAACTAAAAGAACTCTAATCAAAATTATTAAAATTAGAATCCAAAATATCCTTTCATTTAATAGTTTAAGTCTTTTAATAAACATTTGATTAAAGGTTTAGGAACCAAAAGGTTCCTAAAATATTGATTAATATAGATATTGTCAATAAGATTATTGTTAATATGATGGGAACTTCAGAGATAACTTCAGCGAGCAGGATGATTAAGAATGGTATGATATCTAGCAAGTATCTATAACCAAATTGTACCCATCCTGTTCCCCAAAAGTATAATAACAGTACAATTGTTAATAACATTCCTATCAGGATTGAGGAATTAATTAATTTTAATTTATTATTTTGCCAATGTTTTCTCTTAACAATAAAAATAGATATCAAAACTAAAGGTGAAGTAAATAATACGCTATTACCTTCTTTGTCAAATAGAAAGAAAGGGAATTTATCGACCAGTTTAGGAAAGTTGGTAAACATGTAATAAAAGTTCTTAGGCACATAGGATAAATTAAAAAAGCCGTATCTTTTTTGATCATTGGCTAGATGAGCAGCAAAACGGTGAAAGCGATAGCCATTTTCAAAAAAAGAGCCAAATCTTAAATAATTATAAAACGCGTTTACAGTCAAGAAGATAATTCCTATAAACATAACAAGAATGATATGTTTTGCAAGTTGGCAAAAATGTTTGTTGATAAGATAAGGGATTATTAATAAAGATAGAAATAGAGGTGTATAAAATATTAATGCTGAACGACCGTTTACGGCTAATCCAAAAAGCATTGTTGCAATAAGTAAAGTGATAAAATTTTTTGAATCTGAATATCTTGTTATACTCAGTAAACTCAGTAATAAATAAAATATGGAAATAACTTGTGAAGTAAACCAAACCGTTCCAAAGATTGACAAATAAAAATGAACCGTACCAAATGCAAAAAAAATGCACAGAATAAATTTTTGGAAATTAGAAGTTTTAATCAAAGTGATTTTTTCTAATTGCTGTAATAGAAAATACAAAATTAACGGATTAAAAGAAGCAATAAAAGATGTATATAAAGCATCACTAACTTCTCTGCCGAAAAAGATAATAAATGGAATTATCACCAGTACTGGTGCTGGTCCCCAATATACATAGATTCTACTATTAAAAGTTATTAGGTCATGTAAATAAGGAGGTCTGGAGACGAAAGAAAGACTTTTGTGCAAAAAAGCTTCTGACAGAAAATTGAAGTAATTATAGATGGTAGTGGGAAAAACGAACTTAAACCTGCCAGCGAAAATAAAATAAAAGGAAAAACTTAAGAAAAAGATAATAGAAGGGTATAATAACTTATTATTAAGTCTCATATGAGTGTTTTATATCAATTTATCAAACAATATTATATACCTATTCTAATTGCCCTAATTAGCAAAATAATAGTTCTCTTTATAATTGCAGAATTATCAACGAATTTAATTGTTAATTCTAGGGCTTCTAATTTAAATATTTGGCAATTATGGAATGTTTGGGATGCGCCTCATTATATATCTGTAGCAGAATTTGGATATCAAAAGTTAGGAGATGAGGCTAATTTTATTATTCTTTTACCTCTCTTTCCTTTATCAATTTTTTTACTAAAGTTTTTGTTCAATGTAAATTATTTAGTTTCTGGATATCTTTCTTCATTTATGTTTTCGATATTGCTGTCGATTGTACTTTACAAATTGGTTTTAATTGATTACCCAAAAAGAGTTGCAAATATGACTATCTTAATGTTATTTATATTTCCTACCTCTTTTTTTCTTCACATTCCATATACAGAACCATTATTTATTTCATTGACTGTTAGTTCATTTTATTTTGTAAGGAGACAGCGATACTGGTTAAGCTTTATTTGTGCAGGGTTAGCTTCTGCAACTAAAATAGCGGGGTTAGCATTGATTCCAGCTTTATTTTTAGAAATAATAATTTTTAACAAAGGTAGTTTGAAAAAGAATATTTTTAATTATTTAAATGTTTCATTACGAAATAATAAGCATATCTTATTATTTGGTCTATTGATTTCTTTATCAGGATTCTTAGTCTATTTAACTATTAATTATTACCTTTGGGGAAACTTTTTCTATTTTACAATCATACAAAATCAACATTGGTATGAAAGATTTTCTCCGTTTGGACAGGGATTAATAGATGCATTTAAAGCAATATCCTGGCGTTCTGGCATAGATAGACTTATGTTAGGTTATGGACAAATCATAGCTTTTATTTTGGGATTATTTATGTCTATCTATGTTTTAGTAAAAGTAAGAATAAGTTATGGATTATTTATGATCATTAATTTGTTTTTTTATTATTCAATGAGTTTTTGGATATGTATGATGAGGTATATATTGACTTTATTTCCTATGTATTTAGTTTTAGCCATATTTTCAAACAATAAGATATTTCTTTATATCTGGATATTGCTGTCCTCTGTTCTACTAATAATTCTTTCGCTAATCTTTATTCAAAATGGACACGTTCTTTAAAGGATAATACATTCATGGGAAAATTATTAATAATTTTAGGGCCTACTTCAACAGGTAAGACAGATCTAGCTTTATACTTAGCTAAAAGGTTTGATGGAGAGGTAATCTCTTGTGATTCAAGGCAGGTTTATATGGGATTGGATCTTGGTACAGGGAAAATGCCAAATAAACAAGTTTGTTGCTTACGCAATAAACAGTTAAGAGTGGAAAAAAGTAAAGGGAGGTGGGAGGTGGAGGGGGTCAAGATCTGGCAGTATGATGTGGTGGTTCCTAAAAAACAATATACAGTTTATGATTATATTAAAGATGCCAATAAAGTAATCTTTGGAATTCTTAATAGAAGAAAGTTACCTATAATAGCAGGGGGCACTGGATTATATCTTAAAGCATTATTAGAAGGTTTGCCTAATTTATCAATACCTATTGATCAAAACTTAAGAAAACAATTAAACGATTTAAAAGTAAAGAAGTTACAACAAAAACTGCAGGATATCTCTCCTGATAAATGGAATAGTCTTAATATATCTGATAGGCAAAATCCCAGAAGATTGATCAGAGCAATAGAGATAATGATAAACTCAAAACTCAAATGTCAAAACTCAAAACTACAATTCAAATCTCAAAACTATAATACTTTAAAAATTGGATTAATTACTGATAGGGAAATTTTATACCAAAGGTCGGATAAGCATGTAGTGGGTAGAATTAAGCTAGGAATGATTGAAGAATCGGAAAATCTTCATAAAAATGGTTTGAGTTTAGATAGGATGAAACAACTAGGGTTAGAATATGGAGTTTTAGCTGATTATTTAGAGGGAAGAATTCAGACTCAGGATGAACTTATTAAAGTTTTACAATTGAAGATTCATGATTATATTCGTAGACAAATGACATGGTTTAAAAAAGAAAAAGATGTAAATTGGTTTGATATTACAGATTTGAATTATTTGAATAAGATAGAAAAATTAGTACGCTCATGGTATGATTCTTTTTAAATATCTATGGCGCAAAAGATTGATGTTTCTCATAAGACGGTTATTTTTATTGCCGTGTTCGTATTGGGTATTTGGTTAATCTATTTAATTAGGGATTTACTAATTATTTTATTCATAGCAGTAATCTTAATGTCTGCTTTATCTCCTTTGGTTAAGTTTTTGACTAAATATAGAGTTCCTAAATCATTAAGTATTGCTATAACCTACATTATTATTATAGCCTTAGTCTCAGGGTTGCTGGTGCTTGTGATACCTCCTCTGTTAGAAGAAACCAGGAAACTTTTTTTGACTCTTCCTCCATATCTAGATCAGTTGCTTGAAATGGCAGCAATAGATAAATCAGTTCTTCAAGCGCAATTAAGCGCTTTATCAAAAAGTGCTTTATCTATTACACTTTCTATATTTGATAATCTCTTAACAATTATATTTCTTCTTGTTTTAACCTTCTATCTAATGTTAGAGCGAGAAAATTTAGAAGATCGGTCTGCCGCTTTATTTATAGGGAAAGAGGTAAGGATTAAAAGATTGATAATTCAAATAGAGGAAAAGCTAGGTGGTTGGTTTAGGGGACAGTTATTCTTAAGTTTGGTTATTGGTATATTAACTTATATTGGACTATTGATTCTAGGAATTCCATACGCCTTGCCTCTAGCAGTAGTTGCAGGAGTTTTGGAAGTAGTTCCGGTAATTGGTCCAATTATTTCAGCAATACCAACGATTTTAATAGCATTAACAATTTCCCCTATCTTGGGTATAGGCACAACAGCTATGTATTTCGTAATTCAACAGTTGGAAAACCATTTGATTGTCCCCCAGGTGATGAAAAGGGCTGTGGGATTAAATCCTCTAGTTGTGATTTTAGCAATCGCAATAGGTTCAAGGCTTTTAGGGTTCATGGGAGCATTATTGGCAGTACCTATTGCTGTGGTTGCATATATTGTCGTAAATGAAATAATTGAAGGAAAGAAGGTTTAGTGCCTAGGAAGATAGTAAGCCAGATTCTGTTACAAGATGATAATTTATCTAATGCTCCTTACTTCGACAAATGGACGAGTAGTCCTGTCGGTTCTAGGATTGCAGCGGGGAGGATTGCCACGTTTCACCCGAGCATAACCTCGGTTCGTCACTGTTGCTCTAACTGGATCTTGCGACCGTTACCTTGCAGTAACCACCCTACTCTACGCTGTCTGGACTTTCCTTCCCTCATCAATTTAGTGCGGGATAATCATCCTTCTTCCTAGGCCGCTATATTTTACTATATAATAGTCTTACTATCAATGTTTTCCAAGGTTCTTTCTGGGGCTAATATAGGATTGGATACAGTGCCTGTAGTTTGCGAAGTAGATATTGCTTCATCTGGGTTGCCTTCTTTTACCATTGTTGGATTAGCTGATAGAGCTGTGGAAGAGAGTAGAGATAGAGTTAGATCTGCAATAAGAAACTGTAAAGCTGACTTTCCGTCTAAAAAGATAACTGTTAATTTGGCTCCGGCTGATTTACCAAAAGAAGGACCAGCTTACGATTTGCCGATTGCCCTAGGGATTCTAACTGCTTCTGGGCAAATACCGCTGAATCAAATCGATGACATCCAAAATAGTTTAGTAATAGGAGAATTGTCATTAGATGGAACTTTAAGGAGAACTAATGGAATTTTACCGTTGGCAATTTTGGCGAAGAATAGAAAAATAAAAAGGATAATAGTCCCAAAAGATAATGCTGTTGAAGCCAGTATAATTGGAGGATTGGAAGTGTTACCTGTTAATTCCTTACAAGATTTAATTAAATTTTTACTAGGTCAATTAGATATTGAACCAATTAAAGGAAATATTCTTAATATCAATGAAACTGATGAATATGAATATGATTTCTCTCAAATAAAAGGTCAAGAGCAAGCAAAAAGAGCTTTGGAGATTGCTGCAGCTGGAGCGCATAATATTTTGTTAAAAGGTCCTCCAGGAGCAGGGAAAACAATGTTAGCTAGAGCGTTTCCATCTATCTTGCCGTCTTTAAGTTTAGATGAGGCAATTGAAGTTACAAAAATTTATTCAATTGCTGGCTTATTAGATTCAGGGAAATCACTGATTAGTCAACGTCCTTTCAGGACTCCTCACCACACAGCTTCAGCAGCAGGGTTGTTAGGTGGTGGAAATACAATTAGGCCTGGAGAGATTTCACTTTCTCATCGAGGTATACTCTTTTTGGACGAATTGCCAGAGTTTCCCAGATCTGTTTTAGAGTCCTTAAGACAACCATTAGAAGATCATAAAATAACCGTTTCTCGTTCATCAGGTTCTTTAACTTTTCCTGCACAATTTATTTTATTTGCTGCACAAAATCCTTGTCCTTGTGGTTTTTTGGGAGATAAAAGAAGGAATTGTTCTTGTATGCCTGGACAAATTGCTAAATATAAACGAAGAATCTCAGGACCGCTTTTAGACAGGATTGATATTTATTTGGAGGTGCCGACAGTCGAAGTAGATGAACTGTCTTCACATCTAACCATGGAAAGTTCTAAAGATATTCGAGCAAGAGTGAAACTAGCAAGAGATATCCAACAAGAAAGATTTAAAGGCAGAATTTTAACTAATTCTGAAATGACAAATGCTGGCATCAGAGAGTTTTGTAGTGTGACTGAAGAAGGATTAGAACTTTTGAAGATGGCGGTATCTTCTTTGAACCTTTCTGCTAGAGGTTATCATCGTGTGCTAAAGTTAGGAAGAACGATTGCTGATTTATCAGCATCAGAGAGTATTTTAACTGAACATATTGCAGAGGCTTTGCAATATAGATCAAGAGAGGATTTATGATTTATTAACGAAAAAGGGTCTGAACTCAGACCCTTTTTCAAGATGGTGAATTCTAAAGCTTTAGAATACCAAAATTTAACCACCAATCTTAAACATTGAAGTTCCACAAACTGGACAAGTACCTTTTGAAGCTTTTTTGCCATTTTTCATGGTAACTTCTTGTACATTTGTTGCATCTCTTTTTTGTCTACATTTAACACAATACATTTGCATAACTATTAATTCACCTCCCTTCAAAAGAAATTTAGATTCAAGACGTGATTTTTCATTAAGATAAATAGAATAACTTGGCTGCCTATTGCGAGACTGGCAAAGATGCCGATTTTGAAAAGATCTTGATAAAAGTTGCCTATTTCTACATTAGATATCATGTATTTAGCATTTTTTTTGTCTTCCACTGCTGCTTGATAATGATTTTGCGAAGTTAGTCCAGTTTTACTTAATACTGTTTCTCTGCCATATATTTGTTGACGAATTAATTTTAATCGTTTATCCAAATCTGATTGTTTCTTAATCTGGTGAAGAGCCATGTAATTCCCTTACGCACAATTGAGCCTAGCATGTTCAATTGTGCGTGTCAAGCACTAGTTGAAGCTAAAACTATGGGTTTATAGAGTTATCATTGACAATTTTTTTTGGGCTAGGTATAGTTAAAGAGTAACTTATGTATTCGGATTGGGTTGGCCCGTTTGCATTAGGGATTTTAACGCTTTGGTTGGGAGCACTAAGTTTTTTTATTTGGAAACAATCAAAAGAAGAACAGCAAGTAGTGGAAAGAGCAATAAGAGATGAATAAAGTAACAGAAATATTTCAAGGATTAACAAATTTGCAAAAAATTTTAGTATTGATAATTTTATCAACCTTATTATATGGTAGTTCTGCTAGTGTTTCTTATGCTATTTTTAGCAAAGTTGCTAGCCAGACTCCATCAATAAGTCAGGATACTTCAAAATCAAAATTACCTAGTGCTTCAAGTATTACAGAAGAAGATCCTAATGAACCCAAAACTGAAATTTGTCCTTTAAATGGGTTTAAGCACACTAAAAAAGCCCGTGAGTTTTGGGAAAAAAGAAGACCTTTGGCGGTGATGATTGAAAATCATTCTGAAGCTAGACCTCAATCAGGGTTGTCTTCAGCTGATGTTGTATATGAAGCTGTAGCTGAGGGGGGGATTACCCGTTTTATGGCTCTATTTTATTGTAATTTATCAGATGCACAAGTTGGACCAGTTAGGTCAGCCAGGACCTATTTTTTGGATTGGTTAGGAGAATATGATGCCTTATATGCTCATGTTGGTGGAGCAAATACTCCTGGACCGGCAGATGCCTTAGGTCGGATTATTAAATATGAGGTTAAAGATCTTAATCAGTTCTCAATAGGTTTTCCAGTATTTTGGAGGGATTATCAAAGACTGGGTCATTCTGTAGCAACAGAACATACCATGTATTCTACCACTCAGAAACTATGGGAAATTGGAGCTAAAAGAGGTTGGACAGCCACTGATTCAGCAGGTATGAAATGGGATAAAAAATTTACCCCTTGGAGTTTTAAAGAGGATAGAAATTCCGAAGGGAAAACCAATAAAATTCAAGTTAATTTCTGGGAAAATCAGCCAGCTTATAATGTGGAGTGGAACTATGACGCTACTACTAATACCTATAAAAGGAACAATGGAGGTATTCCTCATATGGATTTAAACAAAAACACCCAATTAACACCTAAGATGATAGTAATACAGTTTGAAAGGGAGTCAAATGCTAATGATGGTTACCCTGGGAATGTTCATCTACTTTATGGTACAACTGGTTCAGGTAAAGCCTTATTTTTTATGGATGGTAATGTCATAGAAGGTAAATGGATTAAACAATCAAGGATTTCAAGGACTAAATATGTTGATATGAATGGTCGTGAAATTCAATTTAACAGAGGGCAAATATGGATTCAAACTGTCCCGGAGGGATCCAAAGTGAGTTACTAAGCTTAATTGCCTGCCTGAAAGGAGGTGGCAATGTTAGAAGAGTTATTCGTATCAAGAGTCCGGGTAAAGATATTACAACTTTTTTTAACTTCTCCTCAAGAGTCGCTTTTTCATGTTCGAGAAATAGTAAGGAGAGTTTCTGAGGAAATTAATGCTGTTAGACGAGAACTTGCTAGAATGGAAAAATATGGAATGGTTATTTCTGAGTGGCGTGCTAACAGAAGATTGTATAGATTTAGAAAAGACTATATTTTTTATAGAGAGTTGTTGGCATTAATTGCAAAGACCTCTGGATTAGGGGGGAATTTAATTAAAAATAGAGGAAAGCTTGGCAAAATAAAATATTCTTTTATTTCAACTAAATTTCTGAAAGGTGAACGAAGTGATCCTGAGGATGTAAACCTTCTAGTGGTAGGAAGCATAGTTTTACCAGAGCTTCAAGTTATCATAGCTGATGAGCAAGCTAAAAGAGAGCAAGAGATAAACTATTCATTTATGGATGAAGCAGAATTTACTTTTAGAGTTAGAAGACGCGACCCTTTTATCTTAAAAGTATTACTTCAGTCAAAGATTATGTTAATAGGTGACGAAGATGAGCTTTTAGAAGGGGTAATCATATAGGTAGTTATGAAGGGAACCTTCTTTCCTCCGGAAATGAAGGGAACCTTCTAATCTCATTATGAAGCCAAGATTCGTTTTATGGTTTATTATCTTTATCACTCTAATTTCAATTATCATTGATTTACCTAAGTTACCCATTGCGAATAAGTTTTTTCCTTTTCATTTCCCTTTGCGATTAGGACTTGATTTGCAAGGAGGAATAGAATACGTACTTCAAGCAAAAATGGATAAAATTGATCCGAAAGATCGAGATGATGCTTTAGAGTCTGCACGGAATGTGATCGAGAGACGTATAAACTTATTTGGTGTTTCTGAGGCAATTGTTCAAACTTCTAAAACAGGAGAGAATCGGAGAATTCTTGTGCAACTGCCCGGGATTAAGGAGTCCTCACAAGCTGCAGAATTAGTGGGGAAGACTGCCCAATTAGATTTTAGAGAATTGCCGGCAACCTTATCCGCGCAGGAGATTGAAGCTACTAAGTCAGGGTTACCCTCAATATTCCTAGCAAAACCAACTGATCTTACAGGTGCTGATGTTAAAAAAGCTCAAGTTGTTTTTGGGGGTAACAAAGGTGCAAGGAGTGGACCACAGGTTGCAATTGAGTTTACTGCTGAGGGGGCTAAAAAATTTGCTGATATAACTAAAAGAAATGTGGGTAGACCCTTGGTTATATTCTTAGATAATCAACCAATTGAGGCTCCAACAGTTTCTCAGGAAATTATAGGAGGTAATGCTGTTATAACTGGTAATTTTACAACTGAGACAGCAAGGAATTTAGCAATCCAACTTAATGCTGGAGCTCTTCGCGTCCCCTTAGTTCCCTTAAGCAACTTTTCTATTCCTCCTTCCTTAGGTAAAGAATCAATAAGCAAAAGTCTTACAGCTGGGGTTATTGGTTTGTTTATTGTGTTTACTTATATGGCTATATTCTATGGAAAACTAGGGTTAATAGCTAACCTAGCATTAGTAATTTATAGTTTACTTGTTTTAGCAATTTTTAAAACTGGATTTTTTATTCCACAACTTAAAGTAACTTTAACTTTGGCAGGTATAGCTGGATTCATTCTATCAATTGGGATGGCAGTAGATGCAAATATATTAATTTTCGAAAGAATGAAAGAAGAGCTAAGGTGGGGTAAAAATAAAGTGTTAGCCCTAGATTTAGGATTTAAAAGAGCTTGGTCGTCAATATGGGCTTCAAATGTATCTTCTCTTATCACAGTTGCAATTTTATATAGTATGGGACAATCAGTAGTACGTGGTTTTGCTGTAACTTTAGCAATTGGTATTTTGGTATCAATGTTTACGGCTATAGTGGTGACGAGAACTTTACTGAAATTTATTATTCGAAATTAAAAACATGATTTAAGAAAGGTACATATGAAATTTATATCAAAAAGGCCTCATTATGAATATCTTAAGACTAGATGGGATGCGCGTCATCGTGGTCTACAAGAAAAAATTTGGATTAAGCATAAGGAGTCATTAGATTGGTTTGTCAAAACTTCAGTAAAACACTTAGCTTTAGGATCTTTAGGAGGACTACTGTTTTTAACTGCTCCCCATCTTATCTCAGCCCCAAAAGCTTATTTAGTGGAAAGTCGTGATGATATTCTAAAAGGTTTTGACGAAAATGTATTATTAGCAGAACAATTAGGCAAAGAAATTCCTAAAGAAATTAGACCTTTGAATTCTGTCGAAGAATCAAGAATCCTTCAAGCTCTTTCTGATGATTTTGGTTTTGAGGTTGTAGCAGAAATTGATGGGATAAGATTAAGTAGGAATTATGGATTAATTGGAGGAGAACAGCATTTATATAGGTATCCAGGTGATAATTTATATGCTCATACAGAAAACGCTGTAGATTTTGCAAAATATGGTTCAGCTGGTATTGCACCAGGACTTAGCGCTTGGGGTTATTTCTCTCCCTCTAAAGTAGAATTTAAAGAGATGGATAAACTAAGAGAACGTTATTATTTAGCTATTCAAACATTTTTAGTTCCTGGTTATGCCGAAAACGTAGATCGTTTCAGAGATTTTTTTAAATACAGAAAGATGTTAATAATAAATCCTAAAACAGGGCAGGCGGTGGTAGCAGTTATAGCAGATTCAGGTCCTGCAGAGTGGACAGGGAAGCATCTTGGTGGTTCACCTGAGGTAATAGATTTATTAGGATTGGCTGAGGGATCAAGAAAAGGAGCTGTATTATATTTTTTTGTAGATGATCCAAAAGATAGGATTCCTTTAGGGTCAATTCAGGTGAGGAGTCAGGCATGAAACAATGGTACACTCATTTGATAGAAATAGAATCAATAAACCTTAAGCTCGAGGGGATGCAGTTTTCTTACAAGGAGCAGTTGTACCTTGCTGAGTTAGTAGATTTGAGTATACATCATACTATTTTAGATTTAGTTCTCTCAAAATTATCAAACGAAGATAAAAAGATATTTATAAAATATCTACACGAAAACGATCAGATAAAAATTTGGAAATTTTTGAATGAAAAAATTGATGGTATAGAAATAATGATAAAAAAAGAAGCTGATAATTTAGTAAAAGAATTGGAAGATGATTTAAGAAAGGCGAAACAATTTAAATGAATTTGATGAGATTTAAGGGTTGGTATTTTGCTTTTTCGCTACTAGTAATATTACCAGGTTTATATTATTTATTAACCTCAGGGTTAAAATTGGGAATAGATTTTATAGGTGGAGCTTTGATCGAGTATAAATTTGAAAAGAATATAGATATTGATATTTTGAAACAAGAGATTGCGAATAATGGTATTGAGGTTAGTTCGATTAACTATGTTACAGATAATACCTATACTATTAGAGCAAAACCAATAGATCAAGCAAAAATTAGTATATTAAAAACTAACTTAAATCAGAAATTTGGTAAGGTTGAGGAGAGAAGGGTTGAAAACGTTGGGCCAATCATTGGAAAAGAGCTAGAGCAAAAAGCTTTGATTGCATTGATATTAGCATCTATTGCTATAGTTATATATATTGCATTTTCCTTTAGAAAGATTCCAAAACCCCAATCGTCATTAAGATTTGGAATAGCTGCAGCGATAGCATTGATCCATGACATTTTAGTTGTTATAGGAGTGTTCGCTATTTTAGGGAAGTTCTTATCTGTCGAGGTGGACAGTCTTTTTGTTACAGCTCTTTTAACAGTGATAGGTTTTTCTGTTCATGACACCATAGTTGTTTTTGATAGAATTAGGGAAAATTTAACAAAGTATGCAGGGAGACAATTTATTGCAATTGCTGATTTATCTATAATTCAAACTTTAGGTAGATCATTAAATACTTCTTTAACAGTAATTTTTGTATTGATTGCTTTGTTTCTTTTTGGTGGAGAAACCATCAGATGGTTTGTAGTAGCTCTTCTCGTAGGGATTATTTCTGGAACATATTCTTCAATCTTTAACGCTACCGCACTCCTTGTCTGGTGGGAGGAAAAACTTGGACATTGATCAGGAAAACGCTTTTATTCTTTGTAGCAAATAATCACGATTATTTTTAGAATCATCTTTTAAGACCTCTTCAAAAAGTTCTTGTAAAATTTCACCAACTTTTGGACACGGATTAATTTTTAGTATCTGCATTACATCATTGCCGTCAACTTTCAAATCAGTAACTGAGAATGGTTTTTGCATAACTTGCTTTATTCTTTGTTGAAATTTTTCCATTCTCCAAGAAGTTTCTTTTTGAGTGCCTCCACCTAATCTGTCACCAATTCTGAGGGCCATCATATCATCGATATTTTCTAATCCGACATTTCTAATAAATCGTCTGATAGCTGAATCAGTTTGGTATTCTGAGACTGTAAACATATGAAAGCGGATTAATTTAAAAAGTTTATCCGATTGTTTCTTTGGTAAGTTAAACTTTTTAGCAATCTTTAAGACTAAATTTCCTCCCATCACATCATGATTATAGAATGTTGCATTACCGTCATCAGTAACCTGGTAAGTCTTTGGTTTGCCAATATCATGGAGTAAAGCAGAAAGTCTCACTAGTGGATTTTTTGAAGGTGTATACCTTAGGGTAAGTAAGGAATGTTCACCGATATCGTAAATTCTTGCATGTTTAGAACCTTGTTGAATTATTCCAAAGCATTTTTCAAGTTCAGGTAAAATAATTTGTAATAGTCCAACCTCTCTTAAGAGAGTAATCCCTTGGTAACTATTATCAGATGCTAAGATTTTGAATAATTCATCTCTAATTCGTTCATTAGCTATATTGTTAATTAAGGTAACATTTTGAACGATCGCATTTTTTGTTGCCTTTTCAATTTCAAATTCCAGTTGTGTGGCAATTCTAATAGCTCTGATTAATCTGAGTGCATCTTCTTGAAAGCGAAGATCAGGATTCCCAACAGCTCTTATGATTCTATTTTTAATATCTGGTTCGCCCTGGAATGGATCTATAATTCCCAGTGTTTCACCTTCCAGGTGTGTGCTAGGTGTCTTCATATCTTTGACTGGAAGGTGTTTGCTAGGGGTACCTAATGCTATAGCATTGATAGTAAAATCCCGTCTTGCTAGATCCTCCTCAACTTTATTAGTCCAGGAAACTTTTATAGGATGACGGAAATCTTTATAAATACCTTCTTTTCTCATTGTGGTGATTTCAAAGATTTCTTTGTTTACTAAAAGGCCGACTGTACCAAACTTATTGTCATAAAATCCTTCTGGAAATATTTTCAGAATTTGCTCCGGAGATGCATCTGTTGTAAAGTCCCAATCTTTAATGTTTTTACCCATTAATAAATCACGTATAGCTCCTCCAACTATATAGATTTGAAATCCTTTCTGAATAAATTGATTCATGATATTTTTTACTTTGATCGGTAATTGATAAACCATGATGTAATTTTACGTTTTTCGTCAGAAAAAGGAAAGGTTCTCCGTCGAAGGTGGAAGTTTTTACGTTTATCAAGCTATGATACAATTGCGCTATATGAAATGGGAAATATTACCTTCTAAGAGTAATGACCTGACTGAACAGCTACTTATGAATCGTGGTATCAACACTCTCAAAGAGAGGACAAAGTTTTTTCATCCTAAGATTTCAGACTATAAAAAGAATTTAGAAATACCAGGTATAGGTAAAGCTGTTAAAAGAATTCAGCGAGCAATACAAAACAATGAATTAATTGTAGTTTATGGAGATTATGATGCAGACGGGATTTGCGCCTCAACTATCGTGTATAAGGGTTTGACTTCATTGGGTGCAAAAGTGTTACCTTATATTCCTCATAGAGAAAAAGAAGGTTATGGTTTATCCAGAATAGGTTTAGAATTCGCTAAAGTCTCGCACGCTACAGTAGTTATTAGTGTAGATTGTGGAATTGTTGCTTTTGAACAAGCTAAATATGCTAAGGAAATAGGTCTAGATTTAATTATTACTGACCATCATCTTGCGCAAGATAATTTACCAGAGGCATTTGCTATTGTTCACTCCACTAAAATGTGTGGAGCAGCTGTTGCCTGGTGTCTATTAAGAGAAATGATCAAAAAAGATCTACAAAAGGAATTGCTGCAGTTTGTAGCAATTGCTACAGTTTGTGATTTAATTCCATTAATTGGTTTAGGAAGAGCATTTGTATTTGAAGGGTTAAAAGTTTTAAATCAAACAACAAATCTTGGTTTATCAAAACTGATCAATGAAGCAAATATTAATTTAGGGAGTATATCCTCTTTTGAAATAGGGTTTGTGATTGGTCCAAGACTAAACGCTATTGGCAGACTTGGTTATGCTATGGATTCTTTGAGATTGCTTTGCACTAAAGACCCAATTAAAGCTGCCAGATTAGCACAATTACTTTGCGAGAAGAATAATATGCGTCAACAAATGACAACTATAGCTGTTGAGCAGGCGAAGACGTTAATTGATGTATCAAAAAAAATACATGTGTTATATAGCCATGAGTGGTCGACTGGAATTATTGGTTTGATTGCTGGCAGGATTACTGAGGAATATTTTCGTCCAACGATCGCTATATCTGTAGGTAATGTTATTTCTAAGGGGTCTGCCAGGTCCATAGATGGAATAAATATTGTGGAAGTAATTAGAAAGCAGAAAGATTTATTAATTGATGTAGGAGGTCATCCTGGAGCAGCAGGATTTACAATTGAGAGTAAACATATTGAAATATTCAAAAACAGATTGGAAAAGTTTGTAATAAATTTTCCAACAGATTTAGAAAAAATTTTAATAATTGATGCAGAAATTAAGCTTAATAAATTGAATAAAGATTTGGTTAAAGATATACAACAGTTTGAGCCATTCGGAATTGGGAATTTAAGACCAATTTTTGTAACAAAGGATATGAAAGTTTCTAATATTAGAACGGTTGGGAATGGTAAACACTTAAAGTTTAAAGTAGAGGGAATTGATGCTATTGCTTTTAACATGGGGGAATGGATAACTCTTTTAAAGGCAGACCAATTGATAAACTTAGCATATTATTTAGAAATTAATCGG
Organism: Candidatus Daviesbacteria bacterium; assembly: GCA_016187035.1. Classification (GTDB taxonomy): domain Bacteria; phylum Patescibacteriota; class Microgenomatia; order Daviesbacterales; family UBA10151; genus JACPKL01. The sequence continues at coordinate 27,797 of JACPKL010000010.1, read as the reverse complement.
TTTAATGGTCTTGAAAATTTACAGTTAAAAGTTAAAGATATTCAAATTGTCTAAACTCTTGCAACTTGAAGGAAACTGGTATAATTCTCCTTTGCATCCTGCAGATTATCTTCAATAATTTGTAAGTTATAAAGTCTTGATAAGACTTTGCTCCCCATGGTAGCGATAGTTTTTGGTAATTTATTTTCTGATAGCAGTTTTGCTACCACTGCATGATCTATTAATTCCTTTTCACCTGATATTTGTTTAAGATGAGGATATTTTTTAGCTAAAGAGCTTTGACACTGGGCTAAGACTTGTGGATGGGTAATGATTGTTGTAATGTCAGAAAAGTTAGCGTCTTTCCTTATCATTAAAGCATGTGAAATCTTAATTCCAAATTCTTCAATAATATTAAATTTATAATTTGCCATGGCATGAACACTTTCCCCAACAATGCCTCCGACAGAATTATGTATAGCAAATTGCCCCCTATCAATACCTCCTTTATGCAAAGCTTTGAATACATTTTCCGAGGTATATAAATATTTAATTCTAAAATTCTTTATTTTTTCTTTTTTAATATAATATTGCAAAGCTTCCTCATTAAAACTGCCTTTTCCACCCTGAATACCAAAAGTAATAAATCCGGGATCAACCTGCATGGGTAATAATTTGCTATATATTTGGTCATAAGTGTTACCTAATTTGATACGCATCTGTTTGGTGTAAGGATTAAATACCTGCAAGTCCGTAAATAGCTGCCAGCTGTCATTACATGTTTGTTCTACAACTTCCAATAATTTTTTTGTACCCAAAGAATCAATTGGAGTTTTCTTTAAATGATATGCATTGAGTAATCTTCCTATAAAATGTGTTAAACCTTGGGAATCTGCTGCCATTTCGTCGTGTTTCTTTGCAGACATTTCTATAATACGAAGTTTTTTATTTATAAAATATTCTTTCCAAAATTTAAAATTTAGACCATCAGTCATAAATTGATCCATGATTAAAGGCAATCCTCCGAAACCAAACTTAGTACTGTCTGGACCAAACATCGGATGTGTAAGTAATGCTTGAGTTTGACTATTTTTTAAATATCTTTCGAAAACCCTAGCAGGATGCATTTTTACTGAAAGAACATCTATAAGAAGTTGATTTTCGCGGAAGTATTTCTTATGTGAAGAAATAACCTGTTCAAAGGAACTAATCGGAACACAGAAAAAAATAACATCACTATTATATATTTCCTTGATATTTTTTATAATCTTTGTATTTTTTGATGAACTTACGTCTATCTTTTTTTTATCATAAAGAGTAATTAAAAAATCGTCTTTGATTAATTTGTATAATGTTTGGCCAAATCTGCCAAATCCGACAATGCTAACTTGCTTCATCTCTTTTGTGTCTTTAAGGAGTATTTATGAATTAAAGACATCAGCTCTTTAACAAATTCTTTAGACAGTTTAAGTGACTCTGCTTTCTTAAGACTGTAGTTTAAAACCTGATTCCATCTTTTTTCATCAAAGCTTGGTAAATTCTTTTGTCTTTTGTATATTCCGATTTTTTCTACCAAGGATATCCTTTTTGCCAAAAGTTTCAGTAGTTTTTCGTCAATAATATCAATTTGTTCCCGTAAAATTCCTATCATAGATTCTGTGCCTTGTGCCTTAAGTAATGATCTATAATTACCAGTGCTGCCATTGCATCTACAATTGGAACTGCCCTGGGCAGTACACAACAATCATGCCTGCCGTTGGCTTTAAGAGTGATATCTTTTGTGTCTACACTAACAGTGTTTTGTTCTTTTTTAATAGTCGAAACCGGTTTAAATGCCACTCTAAAGTAAATTGTCTGGCCATTAGAAATTCCACCTAATACGCCGCCTGCGTAATTTGTCCTTGTCTTAATTAGGTTATTTTCAATATAAAAAGCATCATTATGCTGACTGCCTTTCATCTTTGCTCCGGCAAAACCAGATCCTATCTCAAATCCCTTAACAGCATTGATAGATAACATAGCTTTTCCCAAATCAGCATTGAGCTTATCAAACACCGGTTCTCCCAAACCAGCAGGGACATTTTTGATTGCTCCCAAAATTACACCGCCAATTGAATCGCCCTCATCTCTGGCAGTCTCTATAAGACTGAGCATCTTTTTCGCTGTATCTTCATCCGGACAACGAACTATGCTAGATTCAATATCCTGAGTAGTAACCTTATTCAAATCAATATTTGCTTTGATGACGCCAATTTGTTCAACAAAACTTAAAATTGTTATACCAAATTTTTGACTTAAGTATTTTTTAGCGATTGCTCCCGCAGCTACACGGGCTAATGTTTCTCTAGCAGAAGCTCTTCCGCTTCCTCTCCAGTCTCTAAATCCATATTTTGCTTCATAAGTAAAATCTGCATGTCCAGGTCTAAATAAGCCCTTCATTTCCTGGTAGTCTTCAGATCTAACATCCTTATTCACTGCTAAAAGTAAAATTGGAGTACCAGTAGTTTTACCATCAAAAACTCCTGACATTATTTTTACTACATCTTCTTCTTTCCTGGGAGTTGAAATAGAAGATTGTCCCGGTCTTCTTCTGTCAAGTTCTTTTTGAATTTCACCCTCTGAAATCTCCAAACCAGGAGGACAACCATCAACCACTGCACCCACCATCCCACCGTGGGATTCTCCAAAGGTCGTTACTTTAAATAATTGTCCAAATGTATTTCCTGCCATATTATTTCTCCAATACTCTAAATATTGTTTCCAAATGTTTCTTGGTTAGCTGTCCTGGGGCAGAAGATTCAGCAACATTTTTAGGTGCAAAAATCATTTCATTGCCCCACATTGTTCCAAAAATTCTGGTAATAATCCCAAACTTACCCATACCTAAAACAATACCTTTAACACCTTCTTCCTTCATTGCTAAAAACAACCCCATAAGCCTCAATGCATCTTTTGGACTATTACATTTAGTCGCGATCTTAAAGATCGCTGGATCATGTATTTTCATTGTATCAATAATTTCTTTGAGTTTACTATCATCAGGTGTCTCCTTATAATTATGATATGAAACAATAGTTTTAACTTCCTGCCTATTGTTTTTTATGTGATCCAATTCCTCTTTTTGTCCAAAAATATCTAGATCAAGTAATGCTCGACTATTTTTCAAAATAGAAATTATTTTTAATCTCTCGTCCTTACTCATCTTAAGTTCCTCAAGATTTTGCCTTCGAAATACAACAATAAGTTTTTCTCTAAATTGTTCTTTTAAATTTTGAACAAACTTTTCATCTATGTTTTCAATATAATCAACCCAAACTTCAAAAAAGTCATAACGCTCTAAGTTCTGCAAGATTTCTTGCAAAACTTCTTCTTTAGAATTCTTAATAATAGGTAGACAATACTTAATTTTCATTATAGGTTTTTAACTAAAACCTCTCTCATTGCTTCAACAGGTGCATCAAAACCTGTATAAAGTTTAAATTGCAGAGCACCTTGGTATAAAAGCATTTCATAACCATAAACAACCTGTGCTCCTAATTCTTTTGCATCTTTAATTAATTTTGTTTCTTTAGGGCAGTAGACAACATCAAGGACAATTTGATTTTTATTTAAGAATTTTTTATCAATCGGACTTTTATCTTCATTCATCCCAACTGATGTAGCATTGATAACTATGTCCATATCTAAAGCTTGCCCTAAAGAATCTAGGCCGTCATACTCTAAGCCAAATTCTTTGGCTAGTTTTTTTGCATGGTCTAAAGATCTGTTAAAAATTTGAACTTTAGAACCTTTTTTCTTTAACCCATAAATAATTGCCCTTGCAGCTCCGCCTGCTCCAATCACAGCAACCTTTTTGCCTTTAAGATTTGTCTTTTTTTCTAAAGCCTCTAATGCTCCAATTGAATCAGTATTAAAACCTATTAAAGTTCCGTCGTTATTAACAATGGTATTTACAGCTCCAATTTTTTTTGCTTCCTTATCGATTTTATCTAAATACTTCATCACTTCTTGCTTATGAGGCATTGTTACGCTTATACCTCTAATCCCAAGAATCCTAGCCCCATCTATGGCCATTTTCAAGTCTTCTGACTTTACCTCTGCTGATAGGTAGATAAACTCACTATCAATTCCCAATTTTTTATAACCCGCATTATGTATTGAGGGTGATTGTGAGGCTCTTATTGGATAGCCAATACTTAAACAAATTTTCATGATATCTCCTTAAATCTAGAAACTATTTTGTTTGCAACCTCATCTGGTCTTAAATTATCTGTTAAAAGAATTTTATGAGCAGCTTGCTGGTATAGTTTTTCTCTTTGTGATAAAACATAAGCTATTTCTGCTTTGGGATCTTTTTTGTCAGTTAAAGCAGGCATCTTAGGATTTTCTCCAATTTTACCTGCCACCCTTTTAATTAAAGTTTCCAAAGGGGCCTTAAGGTAAATGAGGATTCCACCTTTACGTAAGGCTTTTATATTTTCTGATCTTATGACAACTCCACCACCTGTTGAGATAATCACGCCCTGTCTTTTGGATACTTGTTTTACAATCTCTGATTCCTGATCTCTAAAAAAATCCCAGCCAAATTTGTCAACAATTTGGGAGATACTCATCTTCATTTGTTTTGCCAACATTTCATCAAGGTCAAGATATGGTTTATCTAGCTTTCTAGAAAGCATTTTAGCAACTGTAGTTTTACCGCTTCCTCTCATCCCAATAAGAACAATGTTTTTAGAATTAGCCATATTGGTTTTAATGCCAATTGAGTTTAACTTTTCAAAAAAGTCAGGAAAAGTTTTATTAACAACATCAGGATCTAAAATTTTCATTCCTGAAAGTTTTGCTCCGGCTATAGAAAATGACATAGCCATTCTGTGATCTCCATAAGTTTCAATAGTAGCTGGTTTAGGATCTCCTCCATGTATAATTAATACATTTCTTGTTGCTGATGTTTCTATACCCATCTTTTTTAGTTCTTGTCTTAAAGCAAAAACTCGATCTGTTTCTTTTACTCGCAAAGTTGAGATACCTGAAATTTTGCTTACTCCTTTGGCAAATGCAGTAAGTACTGCCATTGTCTGAATTTGATCGGGGCAATTTTGCATGTTAATGCTAACCGGTTTTACTCGTTTTCCAATTATTGTTATCTGATTTTTCCCATGGATAAATTTATTTCCCATGGCCTTTAGGATTTCTAAAAATTCCATATCTGCTTGTACTGAATCAGGATTAATATTATTTATAGTTAAAGTGGATTTTGTCAAAGCAGCTATCGCAAAAAAATACGAGGCACTAGAAATATCTCTCTCAACAAGGTATTTATCAAGTTGGTATTTTTGATTTCCAGAAATTCTGTATCTTTTGTATTTTTGATTTTCAATTTTTACCCCAAACTTTTCCATAATGTCAAGCGTCATATCAATGAAAGGTTTTGAAACCTGGTTTGAAGTTACCTCTATAGTAATCTCTCCAATTATTGGAGCAATCATCAGCAAAGCAGAGATATATTGGCTGCTTACAGACCCTTTTATTGTTATTTTTCCTGGAGTAAGTTTTGAGGAAGATACTAAAATTGGAGGGTAACTTCTTTTATCAAGATATTTAATATTTGCACCAAGCTGTTTTAATCCTTTAACTAAATCTCCAATAGGCCGTTTATTTAACCCCCCTTTTCCTTCCAGGATTTTTACCCCTGGAAAATTAGCTGAAAGAGCCAATAAGAATCTAATCGTTGTGCCTGATTCGTTGACATCTAACTCAAATTTTTGATCCTTTATATTTTTAATATTTCCGATCACTTCAATCGATTGCTTTTTTTCAATAATCTTTATTCCTAATTTTTTTAAGCAATTAATCATAGCTTTTGTATCTTCACTAAGTAATGGATTTAAAATTTTAACTTTGGTATCAGCTATAGCTGCAATTAAAAGAGCTCTGTTGGTGTAACTTTTAGACCCGGGTATATTAACTTCAGCCTTTACAGGTTGTGGCAGAGGTGTTAATTGAATTACTGTCATAGGATTTTTCTTATTACTCCTTCATCTACTTGCTGGTTATATACAGCTTCCCCAATACTTTTTAGCAAAGTCCAATTAATTTTTCCCTTCTCATTTTTCTTATCTGATTTAATTTTTTCTAAAATTTGACGGGTTTGCATATTAGGTGATTTTGTAGGGAGCCCGGCCCGGATTAATGCCTGTTCTAAAACATCATAGTCATCATCAGATAATAAACCTACTCGTTTGGATATTTGCCCTTCAATTATCATTCCAATACTGACTGCTTCCCCATGAAGCAGAGGGTTACTGGTTGTTAAACTTAAGGATTCAACTGCATGGCCGATGGTGTGCCCAAAGTTAAGAAGCTTTCTGGGTCCCTCCTCTTTCTCATCCAAAGCAACAATATCTGCTTTTATTTGGCAGGATATTTTTATAATTTTTACCAGTTCATCATTAGAAAAATCCCGTGGTTTTTTAGAGGTGACAAATTGAAAATATTTTTTATTGGTTACTACACCATGTTTAATAATTTCTGCAAAGGCCGAGATAAATTCTCTTTGAGGTAAAGTTGATAATGTATCAATATCAATAACTACTGCTATTGGTTGTTGAAGTGTCCCAATTAAATTTTTGACTGATAAGAAATTAATCCCTACCTTTCCTCCAACACTTGCATCAACTTGAGCAAGTAAGGTAGTTGGAATTTGTAGAAAGTCAATGCCCCTCATAAAAGTTGAAGCAGTAAAACCGCCAATATCTCCAATAGTTCCCCCTCCGATATTAATTGTTAGTGATTTTCTGTCACAGTAACTCTCTAAAAAAAACTTCCAAATTTTTTGGACACTTTCTATGCTTTTGTGCCGATCCCCGCCGGATATAGAAATAGCAGAACTTTTAATTGGTAAGGCCGTCGTAAGATTTTTTAATATTTTTTTTGGAACATTTGTATCGGCAATAATTAAAGCATTAGAATACTTAGCACAATTAATAACTGACTGAATATTTTTAATTATTTTTGTGCCGATGAAAATAGTGTAACTTTTTTTCTTTTCATTGATTTGTAATTTAATCTTTTGCATATAATTTTAATTGGGCATCAAATTGCTCCCAGGTCAATTGTTGCTTTGCATCTGTAAGAGCGTGTTCAGGATCGTGATGAACTTCCACTAAACACCCATCAAAGTTATATTTTGATGCTTGATCGAACATTTTCAACACGTTAGGTACAGATCCTCCTGTATGTGAAGGGTCAAATACCATTGGTAAGTTTGTTTGAACTTTGATCCTCATTGCCATTTTATAATCAGGAACATTACGTAATCCCAAGGGATTATAACCATTAGGTATAAATCCTCTATGACAAAGGATAAGATTATCTTTACTTATTCCTCCTGATAAAACATGTTCTATAATACCTTCCCAATGCTTTTCATCAACCCATGGTTGATTCTTTACCATCAGAAATATTCTCTTATCAATACTTGCAACCCGTGCTATTTCCTGTTGTATATGATGATTTTGGTTTCTGGCTCCAATCCATAGAAGTAGTTTTCTATTTTTTAACACAGGCAATACAGCTTTTATGATAGCTTTTGCATGTTCTGGAAGTAATACTTCTGTAGCCGGATAAACTCCTCTTTTTACCGCTTCAATTAAAAGTGGTATGCCTTTTTTCCCCAATCCATCAAAACCAGGTTTTGTTCTTGGTTTCCATAAACTAATTCTCACAAAATCAACACTTCTTTCTTTGGCATTCTTGATTGCTGTTAGGACTTGCTCCCTTGATTCTGCAGCACAAGGGCCGGCAATTATTGTGGTTTTTCTTTTTAATTTATTTTTCATAATTTTATTACAAAAAAACTCCCTTTCGGGAGCTGTTTGTTTTACTTAGCAACGTTTTAAGGCGTTAACAAACATCTCCCTTTGAGGAGTTAAAGTAATTAAACCAAAAATAGCTTTGATTAAAAATATTCATATAAATATATTGATTAGTATAAAATGAATTTTCACGATTGTCAAATACTATATCAGATTATTAAACTATTCCAATCACTGGCAAATTTTTCTATTCCTTTATCAGTCAGTTCGTGATGAATATTAAACTCTCTCCAGTTTTTGTCTAAATCCAACTGTTGATATGGGATACTTTTCAAGTTACCTGAGTCATGACTGTAATTATTAGCCGGAATTGGTGACCCTTTTTCAACCCATTCCTTCAAAATTTTAAATGGGGCAGTAATAATGTCTGATCCCAAAGTTAAAGCCATTAGAAAATGATCTATATTTCTAACGCTGGCCGTTAAAACTTTTACATGATGGTCGCTACCAACAAACATTTGGATGATATTTTTTATTAGATCCATACCGTTTTCTCCTTTATCATCTAACCTGCCAACAAAAGGGGAAACAAATGCATCTCCTGTTTTCGTTACGCTGTAAACTGCAGCTGCCTGTTCCTGAGTGAAACATAAAGTCATATTAACCCTTATTCCTTCCTTAACAGCCAATTCTGCTGCTTCTAAGCCTTCTGTACTGATGGGAAATTTGATATAAGCATTTGGTATCCACGAGAACATCTCCCTGCCTATATTCAACATTTGCTCCGAAGTAGTATTTTTATCTGCAGGAACTTCAATAGAAACAGCAGCCTCAGGAATTAAATCAGAAATCTCTGAAACTACTTTTTTATAAAATTCAAATGCTTCTTCCAAAGAAAATTTTTTACCTTGGGCTAATCTCTCAGCTACCACAGGGTTTTTAGAAATCAATGTCGGATTAGTAGTTTGACCATCAAGAAATTCCAATAAAGTAATCGCTTCTTTAGTTTCCTGGGGATTCCCTCCGTCTAAAAATATTTTTGTTTTTAAATTTGCAGGGCGCATTAAATTGCCTCTTTAACTTTTTTATAAATGGCATTAGCTGAAATCTCTTCAAATTCCAACAATTCCTCTGGCTTACCGCTTCTTGGCATTTTCCTAACAGCCAAAGAATATATTGTGGCATTAGTATTTACCAAAGCAGAGGCTACTGCTTCACCAATTCCTCCTGCGCCGTAGTGATCTTCCACTGTAATTAAAGTTTTTGTCTCTCTTGCAGCTTCCTTCAGAGTTTCAACATCCAAAGGTTTTATACTGTAAAGATCAATTATTCTAATATTTATATCTTCTGCTTTCAATTTTTCATAAGCTTTTAGCGCCTCATAAATAGTGATTCCTGCTGTAACTATAGTTACTACATCCTTTTTACTGCTTTTCAAAATCTTACTGCCTCCAATAGGAAACTGTTCTTCATTTGAATAAATAACCGGAGTATCCTTCCTGGCTGTACGGATATAAACTATACCTTTAAACTTAGCTGCTTCTTCTACTATCTTGTCAGTTGAAAGAGCATCAGATGGATATAAAACTACACTACCAATAAGAGTACGGAACATAGCTATATCCTCCAGTCCCATTTGCGATGCTCCGTCTTCGCCAATAGATATACCGGCATGAGAGCCGACAAATTTAATATTCGCTTTTGAATATTGAGACATTCTGATCTGGTCAAAAGCCCTGCTAAAAAAAGCGGCAAATGTAGAAACAAAAGGAATTTTACCCCTGCGTGATAAACCTACTGCAGCTCCAACCATATTTTGTTCTGCAATATACATTTCTAAAAATTTTTCAGGAAAAACTTTTTTAAAATTTTCAGCAAATGTAGAATTACTGACTTCAGCATCCAATACTACAATGTTGGGAAACTTAGGAAAAATTCTAACTAATGAATTGCCATAAGCCTTACGGGTAGCAATAGATTCATTGATTTGGTAATTAGGCTTTTCAATTTGCTTAAGTTTAACATTAACTATTGTGATCTTTTTTGGTAATGTCACTTGACCTCTAATTGTTTTATTTACCTCTCCTAACTGTGATAATGCAACTTTTAACTGCTCTTTATTCAACGGCTTTCCGTGCCAACCATTTTTATCCTCAACTAAAGGAACACCCTTTCCTTTAATAGTTTTGGCTATAATCATCACAGGAGCTCCTTTGACTTTTTGGGCTTCTTCAAAAGCTTGTTTGATAAGGTTTAGAGAATGACCATCAATAGTGATTACATACCATCCAAAAGCAGCTATTCTTTTCTTGTAAGCATCAATATTATGACCATACATAGTCTCTCCTCTTTGTCCCAGTCTATTTACATCTATAATTCCAATCAAATTATCAAGTTTGTAGTAGGCGGCTATTTCAATTGCTTCCCAAACCGACCCCTCTGTTGTCTCGCTATCTCCTAAAAGCACATAAGTTTTGTAGTCTAGCTGATCTAGATATTTGGCATTGATAGCCATTCCTACACCGATTGATAAACCCTGCCCTAAAGAACCTGTAGCTGCTTCTGTGTAAGGAAAATTCATAGTAGGATGCCCTTCTAAATTAGAGGTAAACTTTCTGAATGTTTTAAGCTTTTGTTCGGTGATTACTCCGGCAGCTACAAAAAGCGAATAAAAAAGAGGGGAGGCATGACCTTTGGAAAAGATCAATCTGTCATTACCCATGTAATTTGGTTTTTTCAAATCGAAACGGAAAAACCCACCAAAAAACAATACAGTCATTAAATCAGCAGCAGACAAAGAAGAAGTTGTATGCCCTGATCCTGCTGCAGTTGACGATATTAAAATATAATATCTAATTAGTTTTGCCAATCTCTCTAAGTCTTTCATACTTTTGATTATCGTATGTTAACATATTTTTAAGTTATTGATAAAATTTTTGACGTCTTCTTCTATATTATCTTTGTTTGATAAATTAATTACATTGATAACAGCACTGCCGATTACAGCTATATCGGATAAAGGTGCAAGTTTTTCAAGATGTTCTTTTTGGGAAATGCCAAATCCTACAGCGATAGGGACAGAGAAATATTTTTTCACCTTTTTTAAATATGCTTCTAAACTAGACTCCAGTTGATTTTTTGCCCCGGTAATTCCCTGATGGGCAGTTGCATATACAAATCCACTGGCTACTTTGGCATTTTTTTGGAGACGATCATTGGTAGAAACTGGAGAAATAACCTGAATATTACAAAGCCGAAATTTTCGACAATTAGAAATAAGGTGTTCTTCATTCTCCTCGTCAACAGGCATATCCGGAACAATCAACCCGCTGGCTCCGCAAAGTTTTGCATCCTGGCAAAATTTCTTAACGCCGTACTTAAAAACAGTATTATAGTAGGCCATAAATAAAAGAGGAATAGAAACTTGAGAAGATAATAATTTCATTATTTTAAAAGCATCTTTAACTTTGGTTCCATTAAGTAAAGATTCTTCGCAAGCTTTCATAATAGTTGGTCCATCAGCCAAAGGGTCTGAAAATGGAATTTGCAGCTCAATAAAATCTGCTCCATTTTTAGCCATTAATTTTGCTAATTTGATGGTGAAATCTAAGCTTGGAAAACCAATGACCAGGTGAGTCATTAACCTGATTCTTTTTTTATTTTTAATTTGTTGATCAATTAAATTTAATCCCATACATATGGACGATCGTACAATTTTACGTCCTAAACATCCTTAAGATATTCTTTTAAAAAACTCATAAATTTTTTATCTTTAAAGGCCTTAGCTAAAATAAAAATATCTTTGTCTCCTCTACCTGATAAATTAATAACAATAATTTTCTCTTTAGGAAGTTTCAATGCAAGTTTAATACCAAAAGCTACTGCATGAGCTGATTCTAAGGCTGGAATAATTCCTTCAGTTTGAGCAAGCAGCCGGGTAGCTGATAAAACCTCTTTGTCTTTAACATTGACAAATTCCACCCTTTTTGTATCATGCAAAAGACTTAGTTGCGGCCCAATACCAGGATAATCCAGTCCTGCAGAAATACTGTGGGTTTTTTGTAAGTTGCCATCACTATTTTGTAAAAAATAAGATTTATAACCTTCCACTACCCCAACACTGCCAAAGGGAAACCTGATAGCATTTTCTCCAACCTGATTTCCTTTACCGCCTGCTTCAACTCCAATCAGACGGACATCGTCTTTCAAAAATGCAGAAAATGCACCCATGGCATTACTGCCTCCTCCAACACAGGCAATAACATAATCCGGTGGCTTCCCTTCAAATTTTCTGAGTTGTAGTTTTATTTCTTTTCCCACAACTGATTGAAAATCACAATTCATAACAGGATAGGGATGAGGACCTACTACAGAACCAAGTAAATAATGTGTATCTTTGACATTTTCAATCCAATATTTAATTGCAGCGTTAACAGCATCTTTTAAGGTTTTATTGCCAAAAGTAACAGGAATAACAGTCGCCCCAAGCTGTTCCATTAAAAAGACATTAGGCCGCTGTCTGGCAATATCTATCTCTCCCATAAAAATAGTGCATGAGAATCCGAATTTAGCTGCCACAGTTGCTGTTGCTAAACCATGCTGACCTGCTCCGGTTTCAGCAATTAATCTTTTTTTACCCATTCTTTTGGCAAGAATTGCTTGGCCAATACAATGAGTAATCTTATGAGCACCGGTATGGTTCAATCCTTCATTTTTTAAATAGATCCTAGCAGCGCCTAATTTTTCAGATAAATTTTTAGCAAAAGTTAAAGGAGTCGGACGGCCAGCAAAAGTTTTCAAGAGAAAATTAAATTCTTTTTTGAAACTTGGATCTTTTTTTGCATTGTTATATATTTTTTCCAACTCTTCTAAAGACGGAATCAACATTTCCGGTACATATCTCCCGCCATATTTACCAAAATGTCCTTTTGTCAAATTTTCACTCCTTTGGCGTTTCTGATAAACATTCTGATTTTCTCTAAGTTTTGTTCTCCGTTTGTTTCTACACCTGATGCCACATCAACAGCTTGTGGTCTCACTCTTGCTATTATTGAGGCTACATTATCCGAGTTTAATCCCCCAGCAAAAAATATTGGAAAATTTATGGCTAACTGTGCAGCTTTCTTTAAATTAACCATTTCACCCCTACTTCTTTTTATTCTATCTAATAAAAAATACGCTGCTTTTATTCTCTGAATTTGCTTGCTCAAAGAAACAGATTTAATAACAGGTTTAGTCACTTTGCTGATATACTCATTATCTTCATTCCCATGAAGCTGGACCAAATCTAAACCTAAATTAACGGCCATAACATTAACATTTTTTAAGTCGGCATTCTGAAATACTCCAACTAATCTGGTTTTACCCCTTATTAACTTAATTATTTCCAATGCCTTAGAAGGATCAATATATCTTTGGGAAGATAGTACAAAATTAAAACCTAAAAAATCTGCCCCTGCATCTATTGCTGCTTGGGCTGCTTTTAAACTTCTGATTCCACAAATTTTTACTTTAACTTTCATGAAAGAATTCCTTTTAAATACTCATCAATATTTTTTGTTTTCATTAAGCTGGTACCTATCAAAACTCCGTTAACACCTGCTTTTTGATATTTTAAAACATCTTCCCTGGTTATAATTCCGGAAAAACCTAATTTAATAAAAGTATTTGGGATGATTTTTAGGAGTTGGCAGGCTTTATCAATATTCACTTCAAAGGTATCTAAATTCCTGGCATTCACAGCAATTATTTGAGTGTTGGTCTTTAAGGTTTTTTCAAAATCACCTTGACTATTTATTTCAACAACAGATTCTATACCAATTTCTTTTGCTAAATTAACTAAGGTTACTAACTGCTTTTCAGATACAATTCTGGCAACCAGCAGGATTGCATCTGCACCCAATTGTTTCACCTGATAAACTTGATAAGAATCAATTATAAAATCTTTACATAAAACAGGTAGGCTTACTGTTTGTTTAATTTCTTTAATAAATTTAGGGTCTCCATGAAAAAAATGTTTTTCTACAACAACAGAAATGCAATCTGCTCCTGCCAGCTCATATTCCTTAGCTTTGTCTTTTACTTTTGCTGGTTGCCCTAAATTTTTTGCAGTGGGGGATGCCAGTTTAATTTCTGCAATAATTGCTGTTGATCCTGACTTAGGATTTGTTAAGGCTTTGCTAAATGTATTAACTGATTGTTTAAATTTTCTAATATCCGCTTGTGTTTTAGTAAGAATTTCTTTAAGTATTTTATGCATATTTTTTTGACTCCGAAATTAAGTTTTGCAAAGTCTGCAATGCCGATCCGCTGTCTATTGATTTTTCCGCCAAGTCAACACCCTCTGAGATATTTCTGGCTTTTCCAGCTATATAAAAGGAAGCAGCACTGTTTAAAATAACAATATCTCTTTTTGCATCTTTTTTTCCGCTTAGAATATCCTGGATAATTTCAGCATTTTGAGTTGCATCTTTACCCGATAAATCTTTTTTAGAAGAAAAATTTATTCCAAATTGTTTTGGGGAAATAGTATACGACCTGAGTTTATTACCTTTTATTTCAAAAACATTAGTATCAGTTGTGGTGGTTATTTCATCTATTCCGTCCTGGCTTGTTATCAGTAAAAGATGAGTAAACTTTAACTTAGTAGCAACTTTTGCTAATTTTTTACTAGTTTCTATGTTAGAAACACCTAAAAGTTGTCTCCTGGTGGAAGCAGGATTAAGAAATGGGCCTAAATAATTAAAAATTGTTCTAAGGCCCAACTCTTTCCTGATAGATGCTACAGCTTTGAAGGCAGGATGAAAGTTTGGAGCAAACAGAAAAACCATTCCTACTTTCTTAAATACTTTTTCTGCCTGCTCTTTGGTAAGATTGATGTTTACCCCTAAATTTCCCAACACATCAGCGCTGCCGCATTTACTGCTAATTGCTCTATTGCCATGTTTAGCAACAGGAACACCCATCCCTGCTACTATCAAACTAGTGGCTGTTGAGATATTAAAAGTTCCAGATCCATCCCCACCAGTGCCAACAATATCAATCGCATTTGGTATGTTAACTTTAACCATATATTTTCTCATTGTTTGAATAAACCCTAAAATTTCCTCAACACTCTCTCCCTTGGTACGAAGAGATGTTAGCACTGCAGCTGCTTGAACGGAATTCAAATCCCCACTGATGATGCTTTTAGCAAGATGACAGGCCTCTTTTTGTGAAAGATTATTTCCATCTATTAATTTGTTCAACAAAAGAGAAAGTTTGTTAATATTTTCTTTCCTCCTTCTGTGGCAAAAGACTCCGGATGGAACTGTATTCCTTCAACCGGATATATTTTGTGTCTTAATCCCATAATTTCATTACTGTCTAAAGATAAACTGCTTATTTCCAAGCAGTCCGGCAAACAATCTTTTTTTGCAACCAATGAGTGGTATCTCATTACTTCAAGATTCTGGGGCAAGTCTTTAAAAACCCCTTTTCCGTCATGACTGATAATGCTTGTTTTTCCATGCATAGGAACTTTTGCTCTAATTACTTTTCCGCCAAAATAATATGCAATCCCCTGCATCCCCAAGCATACTCCCAGAATAGGTATTGTTTTACCTAATTTGATAATTACTTCCGCGCAAATGCCAAAGTAGTTTTTATCAGCAGGATCACCTGGACCCGGAGAAATAATAATCCTGTTATATTTTTTCTTTTTGATTTCTCTTAACGTAATCTTATTATTTCTTACAACATCTACAACAAATCTACGGTCGTAACTAATAAGAATCTCACCAATGTATTGATATAAGTTGTATGTAAATGAGTCATAATTATCAATTATAAGGACCCTCATAAAAGCACCTCTTTCATCGCAGCCAGTTTCTTTTGGATTTCGTCATATTCTTTATCAGGCTTTGAATCATAAACTATTCCTCCTGATGTTTGGGTATATGCATAGTTATCTGATAAAAATAAGGAACGGATAGCTATAGCAAAAGTACAATCTCCGTTAAAACCAAAATGCCCGACAGCTCCGCCATATGGACCTCTGGCACAAGTTTCGTTTTGATCAATAATCTTGATAGCTTCTATTTTCGGAGCGCCTGTTAAAGTACCTGTAGGAAAATTAGCAGCTAGTGCTGAAAACATATCTTCTCCTTTATTGAGGATGCCTGCAATTTCAGAGGAAATGTGTTGAACATGGCTAAATTTTTTCACACTCATCAAATCCCTGGTCTTAACAGTACCAAACTTCGCTACTTTACCTAAATCATTTCTATGAAGGTCGACCAACATATTATGCTCTGCTTTTTCCTTGGGATCTGATAATAATTCCCTGGCTAATTTTTGGTCTTGATATAAGTTTTTGCCTCTTTTGATTGTACCTGCCAGGGGGGATGTCTGCATCTCTGAATCTCTTAAGCCAAAGAGCAGTTCCGGACTAGCCCCGATAAGTTTTTTATTGCCAAATTTTAAATAATACATAAAAGGAGAGGGATTAATTTTTCTTAATTGTTCGTATATTTTCAAACCAGAACCCTTAATTTCAAACTCGGATTTGAAACCTACTTCACACTGGAAAATATTCCCTACTTTTATTTGCTCTCTAACCCTCTCTACAATTTTGGCATGGTCATCTTTGTTTAAACTGTCTCCTAAAAATTTAATTTTCAACTTCTTTTGTTGAGGTTTACTTTTCATGATGTCTTTTAAATAATTAACTCTGCAAATATCATGATAAAAATAAAAGAGTTCATTAGTGATCTTATCCAGTATCAACCCGTCTGTATAAACTCCAAACATAAATTGGTCAAATAAAGAATGAACCTTTACTTTTACAGCATCCTCAAAGTAATTTACTGCCTCATAACTTAAATAGCCAATCAATCCTCCGGTATAATTTCTGGCAATTGTTTGAGAGGGCATAATTTCCCTTAAAGCAAAATACGGGTTTTGAACTTTATAAATTATGTTATTAATCTTTAAATTATTTCCCTTTGCTGAAATTATATACTGGGGATTAAACCCGATAATTGAATATCTGGAAAATTTTCCCTCTATCCCCAAAGACTCAAAAATAAAGCATGTTTGACAAGCTGCCTCAATTTTCTCAAACAGCTGATAAAAATTAATATTTTCCGCCAGTTTAATTAAAATTGGCTTTTGTGATAGCTTAATTTTTAACATATTTTTAACTTAAAAAAAGCCCTTGTTAAATCATCTAAAAAAGACGATTTAACAAGGGCCCTTCGACTTTGCTCAGGACTGTGCCACCTTGTACTCTATTCTACATGCTCCACTTCGGTTCCACTCAGTGACACATGTCGCTATTCTTTTACAGTTTCGCCTCTGTCACATACTTTTGTGCTCCTACCCGGTTCCAACCTTCCGGATCAACGGATTTAAATATTTAATTATCTATGAGTTTACCACAAAGGGTTAATTTTAGCAAAAATAGCTAGATTAGATAACTGTACAAGGGATCATTACTAGTAATGATTTGATATTTGATATCTAGAGAATTCATCTTAGAAAGTAATGGTTTCAAATCTTCTTTTTTGGCGAGTTCTATTCCAACAAGTGCTGGACCTGTTTCTTTTGAATTTTTCTTGATGTATTCAAACCGTACAATATCATCTATTGGACCTAAAGCATTATTAACTAAATTTTTAAGCTGTCCTGGTTTTTGGGCAAACTCAATCAGAAAATAATGCTTTAAGCCCATATACACTAGACTTTTTTCCATTATTTCTGGGTATCTTAAAATATCATTATTTCCACCACTCAAAATACAAACTACAGTTCTCCCTTTTATTTTTTCTGCTAAATCATTAAGAGCTGATATTGACAAAGCTCCTGCCGGTTCTGCTACAATACCTTCGTTTTGATAAAGCTCAATCATGGTTGAGCAAACTTGACCTTCGTCAACTACAATTATTTGATCTACTATTCGAGAGGCTATTTGAAAGGTTTGGGTACCTACGGTTTTAACTGCTACTCCATCAACAAAAGGATCAATTTTTTCTAAGGTTATTACTTTACCAGCCTTTATTGAACTATCCATTCCAGGGGCTCCTTTAGCTTCTACTCCAATCAGTTTAATCTTTTTACATTTTTGTTTAAGATAAGAACCAACCCCAGAGATTAAACCGCCTCCGCCAATAGGACATAGTAAAAAATCTATTTGATCCCCTAAAGTTTCAAAAATTTCTTTACCAATTGTGCCTTGTCCAGCAATAACTCTTTCATCATCAAAAGGGTGAACAAAGATGGCCTGTTCTTTTTTAGCAAATTCTTTGGCCTCTTTACTGCTTTCATCAAAGTTTGCACCAATCACTTTTATCTCTACCCACCCATCTCCAAAATGTCTAACGCGATTGATTTTTTGCAAAGGAGTAACCACAGGCATAAAGATGGTTCCGTGAATTTTTAAAGCATTGCAGCTGTAAGCAACTCCTTGGGCATGATTTCCAGCGCTAGCGCAAACCACCCCTTTTTTCTTTTCTTGTTCAGATAGGGATTTTATTAAATTGTATGCTCCACGGATTTTGTATGAACGAACTTCTTGTAGATCCTCCCTTTTAAAATAGATATTTGCCTTATAAAAATTGGATAATCGTTTAGAGAATTGTAATGGTGTGTTTTTGGCAACACCATTTAATCTTTCTGAAGCTTCTTCAATTGTTTGGATATCGACTAAATTGTTCATTTTTCTATATATGCTATGCAAGAAATTTCAATAAGCGCTTCTTTTGGTAAACTTTTAACAGCTACTGTTTGCCTAGCTGGTTTAATATTGGAAGTGAAATATTGACTATATATTTGATTTACTTTAGGAAAGTCATTAATATTAGTTAAAAAAATATCAACTCTTAAAACATTTGAAAAATTTACCTTAGCAGCTTTTAAAACTTGAAGTAAATTATTAAAGATTTGCTTCGTTTCTTGCTCAATACCACCCTTGACTAAAGTATTTGTTTGAGGGTCTAGTCCTATTTGTCCAGAGCAGAATACTAGATTTCTTGCTTTGACTGCCTGTGAATAAGGCCCTACTGCTTTTGGTGCATTACTGGTTATAATTTCTTTCATTAAAAAACCTTTTAAATATACTATACGTATTAATTAAATACAAATATGGACACTTATCAGTTGAGTTGGTATGATGCAAGCTGTATGGACCGTACATTAATTCTTGATTGTAATGACAAAGTTGGAGAAGATGTTAGGGTTTGTGGATTTGTGCAAACCAAACGTGATCATGGCAAAATCACTTTTTTAGATGTTTCAGATAGAAGTGGATTAATTCAAGTGGTCACTGGAGACGGTAAAGGAGCAGGGTTTCGTCCGCAAGACGTGGTAGTAGTCTCTGGTAAAGTTAACAAACGACCAGAACACCTGATTAATAAAAATATTCCAACAGGCACTATTGAAATTTACTCCCACCAGTTAGAAGTTTTATCAAAAGCAGCTGAGCTGCCTTTTGATATGGGAACTAAAGACTTAGAGCTGCAGCTACCGACGTTATTAGATTACCGTTCATTAACTTTGCGCCATCCTAAAGTTAAAGCAATCTTCAAGATTCAGTCTAGTTTGCTGGCTGGTTTTAGAAAAGCAGCTCAAGATTTAGGGTGTATGGAAATTGTAGTGCCAACAATTGTGGCTGGAGCGACAGAAGGTGGAGCTCAAGTTTTCAAAATAGACTACTTTGGTAAAAAAGCTTACCTTTCTCAAAGCCCTCAGCTCTACAAACAAATGTTGGTGCCTGTATATGAGCGAGTTTTTACGATTGCTAAAGCTTATCGAGCTGAGCCTTCAGTCACAACAAGACATTTAACAGAATCAACCCAAATGGATATTGAGATAGGTTTTATTAGATTTGAAGATTTGTTAGACTTTCTGGAAAGCGTGGCAATCAAAATGCTAAAATTTACCGAAAACAAGTGTCAGCAAGTTTTAGCTGAATTTGGTATAGAAAAAATTGCTTTCGGTAAAATTCCCAGATTAACTTTAAGAGAAGCGCAAGAGGTTATTTTTGAAGAATTTGGACGTGATAATAGAAAGGAAAAGGATTTAACTCCCCAGGATGAAATTGATTTATGCGAATGGTCCAAACAAAAACATCACAGTGACTTTGTAACTATTACTCATTTTCCGACCAACGCAAAACCTTTTTACACCATGCCAGATCCAAACGATCCGCAGTATAGTTTAAGTTATGATTTGTTATTTAGGGGTTTGGAGATTTTAAGCGGGAGTCAAAGAATTAATAATTATAATATTTTAGCCAAAAGTATAAAAGATAGAGGTATGAATCTTAAAAGTTTTGAAATGTATTTACAAGCATTTAAGTTTGGTTGTCCTCCTGAGGGTGGGTTTTCCTTCGGACTTGAGAGGGTGACTATGCATGTATTGAATTTAAAAAATGTCAGAGAAGCCAGTTTTTTCCCTAGAGACATGGAAAGAGTAGATATTAGATTAGGAGCATGAGGTATTATTTCATTTCTGCCATATTAATAGTAGCTGCACTAGCTATAACTACCTTTGTACCATTTATTATTAATATAGCAGAAGAAGGATTGGTTAGTGTACAAATTCCGCAAAATAATTCTCAAGTAGCAGGAATCCAAAAATATAACGTTCCTCCTATAAGTAAAAATATCCCTGCTCCTTTGTTAAGCGCTCGGGCGGTTTTTGTGAAAGATTTATTAAGCGGAGCAGTCCTTTATCAAAAAGATGCCAATATATCTTTACCTATTGCTTCTTTGACCAAAATTATGACTGCAATTGTAGCCAGTGAATATTTTAAACCAAACTCAGTTTTAACAGTAAGAATTGGAGCATCTGTTGAAGGGGTAAAAGTAGGTTTATTACCCGGAGAGAACTTAAATTTCCGCTCTATGCTTTACGGAATGCTTTTAAGTTCAGGTAATGATGCAGCGTATGCTTTGGCAGAGAATTATCCAGGAGGCATCTTGGGGTTTGTTTCTGCTATGAATAAAAAAGCGTTTCAACTGAATTTAAGAAATACATACTTTGATAATCCTGCAGGATTTGACAGTATTAAACACTTTTCATCTGCTAAAGATATATCTATTGTTACAGAAGAAGCCTTAAAAGATTCTACTCTTGCTCGAATTTTTGCAACTAAAGAAACAAATATAGTATCTCTGGATAAAAAATATACACACCAGTTATCTAATTTGAATAGATTACTTTCTCAAGTTAAAGGGGTTTTAGGAGTTAAAACTGGATTCACTCAGGAAGCAAAGGAAAATCTAGTTACTTTTGTTAATAGAGATGGTCGTCAAATTTTAACAGTAATTTTAGGTTCTAATGATCGGTTTGGAGAATCAACAAAATTAATAGAATGGGTCTACCAAAACTTTACTTGGCCAGATTTCGAAGTCATTCACTAGTGTTAACGGAATCAGAACTAATTGCTGGCACATAGGCTACAAAATGCGGTCCTTCAAAGACAAAAACTGGTTGAAGATAAGGGTTGTAATTATCTGGCAAAAAGTAACCTAAATAAATCGAAGTAATCGAAACTTGGGGTTTTTCCGGTTCAATTATTACTATCCCTTTTCCGCTTTTTAAATCAGCGAGCGCTTCCTCAGTGCTTCTGATCGGATAGGTTGCAAAAGTAGATGTATCAACTGGATAATAGACAAAATTGAGCGCAAGAAAATTGTTTAAATCGGCAGCAGATTGATAAACAATACCACTTATTGTTGAGGTGCTAAATTGCGAAGTAACAATTACTTTTTTGTCTATGGAAGCTGGCCATAAAGAAATTTGAGCAGCGATGGTTTCTGATCTTAGGTTTGTAGGCGTTAGCTTATTGCTGTCATTTTTAAGAAGAAGTATTTTGCTAGGTCCTTTTCTTAAGTCTTCTTTTAAAACTACTAAGCTTTCCAGACTCCTTATAAAATCTGAGGTTAATTTATTATCATCGTCTAATGTTATATTAGTTGGTGTTTTTGAATCATTTTTGAAAATAAAATTGCCGCTGTCTAAGTCTACTGTAAGAGTTTTTCCATTGTCTGCAAAACGATAACTTGTTTCAGATAAGATTTGTGGTTCGCTTTTAATATCAAACTTTGCTGCCAAGACTTGTGATTTTTCAGATGACAAAAGACTTGCTAAAGTTTTAGTTACGAAATAGACTTTAATTATCTTTTCAAAACCAGGATCAACGCCAACTTTAGGTAAATTTCCGGTTGAAGTATCTATTGAGTAGGAAAAATTAGAAGATGAGACTAGACTTTTAGGAAAATCTATTGCTGGAAGTACTCCGAATTTCAAATTTGGCTTTTCTTCAATGAGAGGTAGATTTGCCAAATAATATGCATACCAAACTTTATAGGCAATAAAACTGATTAACCCAAAAGTAAGGATAATGATAGAGAGAGTAATGATTTGTTTAGTTAAAGTAGCAGCTTGACTAAGAGTCATTGTTTTACACTGTTATTATACTAGAATGAACAGTATAATAGACCATATAAATATGACTATGGTAAATGTTAGAGTTAGGATTGCTCCATCTCCTACAGGTTCCCCTCATATTGGAACAGCTTGGCAGGCTCTTTTTGATTATGTTTTTGCCAAGAAACATAATGGCAAATTTATTCTAAGATTAGAAGATACTGATCGCGCTAGATTTGTTCCTGGAAGTGAGTTTGAGATTTATGAAACGTTAAAATGGTTAGGATTCGAATATAATGAGGGTCCTGATATAGGTGGATCATTTGGCCCTTATAAACAGTCTGAAAGATTAGATATTTATAAAAAATATTCAGATGAATTATTAGAAAAAGGTTTATCTTTCAAAGATGAGGGTGCAGTAAGATTTAGGATTAATAAAAGCGGTCAAGCTTCTTATCATGATTTAGTGGGTGATAAAGATATAACAATTCAGAATACCACTCAGGAAGATTTTGTGATTTTAAAATCTGATGGGTTCCCAACATATAATTTTGCTAATGTTATTGATGATCATTTAATGCAAATATCACATGTCATTAGAGGTAATGAGTATATTTCATCGATGCCAAAGTATTTACAACTTTACAGATCTTTTAATTGGAAACCTCCCCAATTTGCCCACCTACCTTTGTTAGTAGGGTCAGATAGATCTAAGCTCTCTAAGAGACATGGAGCAAAAGGAGCTTTAGAGTTTAAAAAGGAAGGATTTTTAAAAGAAGCTGTTATTAATTTCTTAGCTCTATTAGGTTGGACTCATCCGCAAGCAAAGGAAATTTTCAGCTTAGATGAAATGATTGAAGTATTTGATTTTAAAGACTTTAACCCAGCCTCAGCTTTTTTTGATGTAACTAAATTAGAATGGCTTAATGGAGAATATATCAGAAAAACTCAAGATTCAAATCTCAAAACTCAAATCTATCAATATTTGCTTCAATTATCAGATGGAGCATTAAGCAAAACAGACCATCCTACAGAAGAAGAGATAGAAAGATTAGTACCTTTAGTGAAAGAAAGAATTAAAAAGTTATCTGATTTTATACCTTTAACCAGCTTTTTTTATGAGAGAGTAGAGTACGATCAAGCACAATTTCAAAAATTAAATATCAAAAATCAGAATAAGGCACTAGAAACAGTCTTGAAAAAACTGGAAGAGATGGAAAAACCTTGGCAGGCTGATGTTTTTGAGTCCACTTTTAGAAAATTGGCAGAAGATTTAGGCTTATCAGCATCTCAGATGTTTCAATTAATAAGAGTTGCTATTTCAGGACAATTAGTAACACCACCCCTTTTTGAAAGTATTCAGGTTTTAGGGGAAGAGGAAACTATCAACAGAATACAGGCTGCTTTAAAATTTTTGCAATAGCTCACCATCCCAGTGGCAATAATTAGAGGGGATCATCATTTGCAATGATTATAGGTTTATGGTATCATTGCGGCCATGGATGATCCAAGATGGCTTAGAATTGTAACTGTGGGCTTGATTTTAGCAAGTTTAGCAGTGGGTTATTTTTTACTTACAGGTGGATTTAGTAGTAAACCCAGAAGAGTACAACCTCAGAACACTCAAGTAAGTAATTCATCTAGTTCTCCCAGTCCTTATTCTGCTACCCTTGGTACTACTTCTCCTTTTGCTACTACAGAACCAGAACAAACTACTATTCCTTCTGCTTACTCCAGGATAGTAGAAAGAAATCAATCTAATATCCAAGCTCTTCCGGCAACTGGTTTTCCAGCAGGTTTAGCGGTAGTTTTTTCAGTTGGGACTATTATTACAGGTTGGTCTCTACGCAAATATCCTCAATAATTTGATTAGTTTCTTCAACGAAAAGTTGGTAGAAGGATCTGCTTCGCTCGCAGTATGTTAAAATTGTACTACTATTGCGGGATCTGCTAATGGTAGGCAAACAGGCTCTGAACCTGTGAATCTAGGTCCGAATCCTAGTCCCGCAGCCAAGTAGGGCACCCCAAGGTGACCGGATTGCCTATTTGGGTTGATAAGGCTTGCTAAACCTTCAGTTTTTTGATCAAACTTTCGGACGGCTAAAATACCCTCAAAACTCGGATATTGAGGCATAGTCCGGATGCTGACGGCCTAAACAAAGGGCCTAAACAAAGAAAAGACCCCATTGCTGAGGT
Organism: Candidatus Daviesbacteria bacterium; assembly: GCA_016187035.1. GTDB lineage: Bacteria > Patescibacteriota > Microgenomatia > Daviesbacterales > UBA10151 > JACPKL01. Next base: position 3,393 of record JACPKL010000010.1, on the reverse strand, counting down.
CTAATCCCAAGAGATTCTATTGCTAGAATTCCTCTAACCCTACAGCTTGCGCCATAGAGCTATTTTTAATTTAGTTTAGTTTATGATATTTGTCAATAGGAAAGTGTGTAACTATTCAGTTCCTGCCAATACCTTGTCATCCCGCACTTGATGCGGGATCTATATAATATAGATTCCCGCTGGAGTTTACCCCGTGCTGCGACACGGGGCGGGAATGACACTGGAAAAAACTGAATTCATACTTATTTTTTAGATGCACTTTTGACAAAACCCTCGAAGGCCCGAAGTATTTCCAGGGGAGTGACAAATACAATAGTGTTATTCTTATCTGCAGAGAGCTCGCTTAAAGTTTGAAGAGTCCTGACATGCAAACCGCCCGCAGTCTTGGCAAGTTTTCCTGCTGCCAAAGCAATGTTTTCCGCTGCAGCTTTCTCACCCTCTGCCCGGATAATGATAGCCCTCCTTTCCCGTTCCGCCTCTGCTTGGCGGGCAATGACACGTTTCATTTCATCAGGCAGGATAATATCTTTTAATTCCACAGACTCCACTTTTATTCCCCAGGGGTCTGTTGCTTTATCTATAATCTTTTGTATTTTATCTGCTACCTCGTTTCTTTTGGATAAAAGGTCATCCAGGGAAGTCTCACCCACCACATTTCTCATGGTGGTTTGGGCCAGTTGGGATACGGCATAGAAAAAATCTTCTACCTCAATTACAGCTTTATTGGCAACATTAATACGATAATAAATAACTGCATTGACCTTGGCGGAAACATTATCACGGGTTATGGCTTCCTGATCTGGCACATCAACAGCCTTGACCCGTATGTCTATCCTAGTCCAGGATTCTATAACAGGTAAGACAAGCCTCCAGCCGGGCTCCATCAGTCCTACATATTTACCAAATCTAAACTTAACACCACGTTCATATTGATTGACTTGTTTGATGGAGTAGAAAAAAAACAATAATAAAGGAAGTAGCAGTAGAGTTTCCATTTAAATCTAGTATACCATTTTCTGCCGGTAAATAAATTTCCTGATTTCCTCAACTATCAAAATTGATGAAGCAATGGGAATTATTATCAACCAATCAGATAAATCAAGGGTAGTTGTTTTAAGTATCTTTTGCATTAAAGGATGGTAAATTGCAAAAAGCTGCAAAATAATAACAGTTAGGGTAGCACCCACTAAAAACCTATTTGAAAACGGATTTAATTGAAAAATGGATTTGCTTTCATGTCTGCAATTCCAGGCATTGAACCACTGGAAAACTGCCAATACTGTAAGCGACATTGTCCAGGCTTTCACCATATCCTGCTGAAAGTATCCTTTGAAAAGAAACAGAGTCCCTATCATCATTGGTATTGCCATTAAAAACATTCTTTGTATGGTTAAACCATCTATTAAATACTTCTTAGGATGCTCAAAGGTGCCTTTCAGTAAACCTTCTTCTTTTGGTTCCATTGCTAAAGAAACATCCAAAAAACCATCTGTCACAAAATTTAACCAAAGTATTTGAGCTGCTAAGATTGGTAAAGGAAAGCCTAAAAGTAATGCTCCGGTAATAGTGAAGACCTCCCCAAAGCTAGTTGAGAATAAATAGAGGATTACTTTTTTAATTGTTTTATAAATACTTCTACCTTCCTCAATTGCTGAAACAATGCTGGCAAAGTTATCATCAAGCAAAACTATATCCGAAGCCTCCTTGGCTACTTCGGTACCAATTTTACCCATAGAAACTCCTAAATCAGCTGCAACTAATGATGGGGCGTCATTTACCCCATCTCCGGTCATAGCCACCACCTCACCTCTTTTTTTGTAAGCCCTGACTATTTTTAATTTATGGTCCGGCGTAACCCTGGCAAATACAGAAACTTTAGGGAGCATATTGGCAAACTCATCATCAGACAGTGAATCAATGTCTTCTCCTGTTAGGATGGTATCTCCGCCGTGGTAGATACCTGCTTCTTTGGCTATAGCTTGAGCTGTTATTTTGTGGTCTCCTGTAATCATTACTACCTTAATTCCAGCAGAGATGGCTTTTTGCATGGCATCATGGACTTCCGGACGAAGTGTATCTTTTAGCCCAAAGAATCCTACAAAGGTAAGTCCTTCCACATCTTTGGGTTTAATATCATCACTGACATCATCTTTCAAAGCAAAAGCTAAAACTCTTAAACCTTCCCGGGACATCTTTACCAACTCTGCCTCAAGCTCTTTTTTCTTTTCCTGGGATAAAGGATGAGCCTTACCTTCACGCCAAATTTTAGTAGTAAATTCTAAAATTTTCTCGGGAGCACCAAGAATAGTTAAGTCAATAGTCCCATCAATTTTATTTGAAACTGCATGATATTTATTTTTATAATCAAACGGTATTTCAGAAAGTCTGGGAGACTCTTTTTCTAAAACTTCCTTATGAAATCCTACTTTTTGAGCAAAAACTGACAAAGAGGATTCTGTTGGGTCACCAATAGCTTGCCACTGCTTTAATTCCTTATCAAAAACCACTCCATTATTAGTAACAAAAGCTGCTAGTTTGCCTGTTAAAAGTAATTCTGGGTGATTCAGAGGGTCAATTTTACTGTCATTTAAAATTACTTCTCCCTCTGGTTTATAGCCCTCGCCACTTACACTAAATGTTTTTCCTTCCACATAGACCTTTTGTAATAGAATCTCGTTTTTGGTAAGAGTGCCTGTTTTATCAACAGCAATTACCCTGGCTTGTCCTAATGCTTCAACTGCCTGAAGTTTTTTAACCAAAGCATTTCGCTTGCTCATTCTCCAAACCCCTGTAGCAAGCACCAACGTCATAACAATTGGTAGACCTTCCGGGACAATAGATACTGCCAAAGATACAACAGTGGTGAACATTTCCTTTACTGAATGATTTAAGAAAATTCCCAAGACAAATATGGAAGTACAAATAGTGGCAACAGTGATAATAATTAGCCTTGTGAGGTAGCGAATATTGGCTTTAAGAGGTATTTCTGTGTTTATAACAGCGATTTCTTTTGAGATTTTACCTAAAACTGTTTCCAGCCCTGTGGCAACAACAACTGCTTTACCGTTACCGGCTAAAACATTCGTTCCCTTAAAAACCATATTCTTTTGATCGGCAGTTGGTAGGTTTGGAGTAGATAAGACTTCATCAAATTTATGAACTGGTTGCGATTCACCAGTCATAGCAGCTTCATTAACAGTCAAGTTATTAGAAAGGATTATTCTGGCATCGGCTGGTACCTTATCTCCTTCTTGTAAGATAATTACATCCCCAGGTACGACCTCATAATCAGGGATTACAAACTCTCTACCATCACGAAGTACCTTAGTATTAGTTTCAGCAAATTTCTTTAAAGCAAGTAAGGTATTTTGTGCCTTACCTTCCTGGATTGTG
>JACPKL010000009.1 GCA_016187035.1 Candidatus Daviesbacteria bacterium | reverse complement strand
TATTTTCATCAAAACTGGCGGAAAAATTCTGGGAAGAAATCCGCACCCATTTTCCCAAAATAGATTTTATAGGGATGTTATAATAAATTTCTATGATTAGGTTGGAACGAAGGGTAATTCCCGCTCTTACTGTTGCGCTAGCCCTTACATCCGCATCCGCCTGCGTAAAAGCAGATAATCCTCCCCCCCAACCCTTTCCTGTCTTACAAACCCCCGAACCCACCATAACAACACTTGTAGTTCCAACACTTATTGCAACACCTATATTTTTAGCAAATCCAACACCACGTCCCATACTGCCAGATTTAACCCCAATACCCGAATCTGCGCATGTTTTCAAAAGCAGCATATTAGGGGTTCGCACTAATGTTGTAAATTACAAAAATGCAAACCTTATGAAAATGATTGCGGCTGAAACTCCTTTTTCGCGAGTCCGTGTTTCTATTGAGGAAGGGTTAGATATAACTGCGGAAACAAAAAAAGTACTATTGGAAGCTAGAAGTTTGGATATGGATATCCTTGTTATTTTTAATCCTAAAAAACTTATTAGCGAAGAAGAAATACAAAGACGGCTTAAAAATCTCTTAGATTTATTACCAGGTTATGAAAAACGTGTAACTGTTGAAGCTGGAAATGAGGCTGATAATAAAAATGCCGATAAGAATACGCATGGGCGCTTAAACTATTATTGGGAAAATGCGGACATTGAAACATTTGCTGTTTTTAATGCAAGAGTTGAGCGAGTATCAAATGGATTAGGCATTCGCATGGCTGTAGGCTCTTTAGAAAATCCTGTCGACCACACAAAACCATTTATCCAAGCTTTAAAAAAAGCGCGAGACAATAGTGATCTTTCGACTCTTACTTTTACTTATCATGCATATGGAGGAAGAAGGGATGTTAGAGATAGAGTATCTTTTATTCGTAAAGAAGTAGGAGACAAAGCTGCTATTGTGGCAAGCGAGATTGGACAAGAAGATCCAACAGTACTTATGGAGATGGTAGATGAAGCTCATAACCTTAAAACAGCATTAATTTTCTTTCATGAATTTCCACCTTTTAACTGGGGAGGACTAACGTCTGAATCTAAAGGAGTACTCGTTGTTAAACCAGTTGTTGCGGAATTAACACATTGGGCAAAAGCTTTAGGCCCCCAAAAGTAAACTTCACCTTTAATCATTTTATGCTGCAGGTCGTAAGACAGAAGGTTGAGCCGGGCGCATAGACTCTCTATCAAATATTACTATCAAGCCACCTTCAATCGCTCCTTTTCCAGCTTCTCTTAACACTTTGCCTTTATCTACTTCGTCAAATATTTCTTTTTCTCTTTTGATTAAGCCTTCAACAGTTCTTTCTTTAACAGGGATTCTTTTTCCAATTTTGCTACGTTGCTCTAAATAGTTTGCTCCGCCCTTTATAAGAGCTCCTTCTGCTGCTCGTTCCGCAATTTTTCCGACCTTACGCCTCGATATTCCTATTAAAGGTTCTTCCAGAACTGACTGTCCAAGAAAAATCGGTTGTCTTAAAATTGGTTCTTGAAATTGTCGAACTGGCTGTAATTCTATTCCTCTCATACAAACTCATTATAAAAGTTTAAGTTAATATAGCTTGACGTCCTTTGACCAAAATCCTGACAAAAAAGATTTAATTTTAGAAGGTGTTCCACAAAACCTGGTTTGTAACTTCGTGATGGAAAATTATTTCCGAGGTTTTAACCGATTTACCAAGCTCTTTTGGACTTCTGTCTGCAGAGGCTTGCTTGTATTGCGCAAATTTTTCAACGTTTTCATCCCCCAAAATTTTTCTGACGAAATCACTTGTCTTAAAAAGTTTAATGGCATCATTAATATTGTCCGGCAAAAATCTTAATCTTGGTCTTTTATCTTTATCGTTTTTTAATTTTTTACCTTCCAGTCCTGTTCTTAAAATTGTATAAAGCACAAAATAAGGATTGGCATCTGGGGCTACGGAACGAATCTCTATGCGGGCAGTTTTTTCGTTACCGGCCGGAATTCTAATCATCGAACCCCTGTCTTTTGGCGAAACTTTAATTTGGTTTGGCGCTTCAAAATTTGGATCAAGCCGTCTGTAGGCGTTAACGCTTGAATTAAGCGTTAAACAAATTTCCGGAGCGTGATTTAATAGCCTTGAAATAAAATCCCAAGCATCTGTTGACAAACCGTCTTTTCCTTTTGTATCGTAAAAAATATTCTTACCGTTTTTTCCCAAAGAAAAGTTTGTATGCATACCCGAACCATTAATGTTGGCAATTGGTTTTGGCAAAAAAGTAGCCGTGGTTCCCATTGAATTTGCAATCTGGCGACAGACTAATTTATAAAGTTGTATTTGGTCGCAGGCTCTTAGCGCATTTGAGTAAGAAAAATTCATTTCAAACTGAGACGGCGCAACTTCCGGATGGTCTTTTTCGTTTTTAAAACCCATTGCGCGCTGCGCCTCCGCTGACCTGTCTATAAATATTCTTAACTGATCTAAAGGCAAAGAGTGATAATATCCTCCGGTTGAAATTAATTTAAACCCTCTTTCCTGGGTATAATTTTGCTCCGCGTTTACTCCTTCAACTAAAAATCCCTCAATCTCTGCCGAGGCAAAGGGAATAATATTTTGTTTCTTTTTTAGATTCACAATATAATCCTGCAGCAAACCTCTAAAATCAGACTTGTACGGGGTTCTATCGATATTTAAAATATTGGCAAACATTATAACTTTGCCGGGGCCAAAAACATCAGAAGGCAACCAACGTATACTTGACCAATCAATCTGCAAACGAAGATCCGACTCTGCTAATTTACTAAATCCCCTAATTGATGAACCGTCAAATGTTAAATTTAGCGAAGAATCAAGCAAATATTTTTTGTCGTAATCAAGCATGTGAAACCTGCCTTCTATGTCGGAAAAACAAAGTGTTACTGCTTTAATTCTTTTTTCTTTAACAAGGTATTGTCGACACTCTTCTTCCAAAAGTTTTATGTCAACAGAATCCGCTTTTTCTTTTGCTTTTAAATTCATTTCTTCTAAGATTTCGTAAGGGATTTCGAGGAAATTTTTTAGAGGTAAATTATTATCAACTTGGGGTAATTTATTTGCCATTAATTATTAATTTATATAAAATTAATATAATTGTCAAGTATGTAAGCTTAACTAAATATTAAATTATTACTTAAAACACATATCTTGTAACAGATCGCACTTCTAACACAAATGTTATTGTTCGAGCACTTCGACAAGTCGTTCGACCGTGAGGTCCTCGACTCTGAGACTCGGACTCGAAGAGCTCAGACCGAATCGGCTCAGTGTAAACTGAGTCGAGAACCAAGTCTGACTTGGTCACTCGAAGAATAATCGTGTTAGAACCGTGAACAGTTACCAAAAAATGTTTATCGACAACGCCGGAGTGCTTGAGATAGAATAAGTGTCATAACATTTGATCGCATTCCTCCTCCCCAAGCAGAAGAGGTATACAAAAGACTTTCATTGGGCGGAATAACAGTTCGGATGGAACAACAATCTCCAGAAGGCCCACCGCCCAAACATTGTGCCCGACAAACCGATCAACATCTACTGCTGTCTTCCAAAATTCTTTTAATATTTCCTTTTCATCTCCCGACAAAACTTCTTTTTTTATAATTCCGCTGTCCCCTTCTTTGATGATTCCTATGCAGCAAATTCTTCCAAATGTTCCCTCAAAAGACGTTTCTGTATAAATCTCATCTGCAGTTTTTTTACTGCCTATTTTTTTGGATAATTTCTACATGAATATTTTTATGCTCTTCTGCGGAAGGAATTGTTTCGATATCAAAAAACAGCTTAATCATAAAAGTAAATCGCCTATTATTTATATCTGGTTATATCCGGAAAGTCAATTGGACTATATAAGAAGAATTCGCTATCTGCTTTTTGCAACAGATGAAACAGTGTCTTTTATTATTTCAAAAATCTCTTCCATCGTATTTTTTTGTCCTGAAAGGTGATCCCATAATTCAGATGATAATAAAACTTCTTCTGGACTAAAAAATTTTTTGAATTCAACCAAGTAATTAAAAAATCTTTCCTTATCAAACTCTTTAGGAGAAGTCGAAGTTGGATCAAACGGAAAACCTATATAATATTTCACTGTTTTAGTAGAATTAGTTTTTTTAAATGCAGCCTTAGCATAAAGTATTTTCTCTTTTTCTCCTCTACCCTCTCCAGAATTAGGTCTTACTGATTTCAACTCTATTCCTTCAATTAATCCTTCTTTCTCAATATAGTTATCCACCGTAAAATCTAGAGCGTTAACTTCTTGCTCCGATTTGTTAAATTTAAATATTATTTCATTTTCTCTTATTAAATCAGGCTTTATGCCACTCTTAAGCTCCACAATAATTCTTCCAATATTATTTGCTTGTGATTCCTTTACTTTCAATGTAAAATTCTTGGTAAAAGTTCTCTTATATCCGCCTGACAAAATATGCGCTAAAGATTCAAAACCAGTACCTAACGAAGTATTTAAGCCATGCATCCAACTGGCTATTGCAACTAGATAGGGTGTAGGAACCTTTATTGGCTTTAACTGCTCTTCAAACGCTGTAAGAATTAAATCATGAAAAGGAGCATTTCTATTTTGATGATTTAGCTGAGGAAAATTTCCAATTCTTACAAGAAGAATATTTTTAATTACCTCTGATATTCTATCTTTCTTTTCTTTCGATAAGCTCATCTTATTATCCTTTCAAGTGAAAAATAATTTCTGAATAAGGATTCCTATCTCTTTCTGTTCTATTTAAAACCGGTCTTTTAAATTGATTTACTATTTTCATCCCTGATTTTTTAGCAATTTCAGGATACAGATTGTATTTATCGTTTGCAACTAGGAAAATATCGACATCATCAACTAAAAACCTTTTACAGTTCAGTAAAACTTTAGATATCTCCTCAATATATGAAGCCCTTGCTTCTGTTCCTTGACCCTTGTAGAGTGGCCCTATTTCCAATTCATCTTTCCTCTCAAAACCAAAAAGATCATATGCATAAGCATGTTGCTCATGATAATCAATCTGTCCAACATATGGAGGAGAGGTAAAAATACCTTTAATTTTTTGCTTTTTTAAAATCTCATAGAATTTTTTGTTTCTCTTCTTCACTTCTTCTAAAATATTAACTGTTCGGGAGTCTGCTGAAATAACTGCATAATGCGAGTTGGTCTTGAGTTTTGTAAATGTTTTGAGTCGATATAATGTGTCAATGGCATAGCGATCAAACCACGTTTTTATTGAAAAAAGTGGCTTACAAATCTTTTTATGCTTCCAGCAGTAATAGGTGGTTATCTGCGGATCTTTGAGCGTTGCTAAATCCGAGTGTGTCGTTGCTCGACACGACCGAATTGTACGGCTTAAAATCACAGCTAAAATCATTTTATTCTTTATGTCTTTAATTCTTTTTATTTGCTCGAAAGCAAAATCAATTTCTTTACGAACATTCTTTATATACCACTTGCCTAAAAAGTTTTTGGCGGAAAAATTGTTAAGTTCAATACCATATTTTTTAACAAACTCGTTGTAGACTTTTAGAAATTCCTTTTCTTTTTCTGCTGCATAATTACCCTCATTTATTTGTCCTCTTTGAGCTTTATATTTGAACGAGGGGCTTGGAAAATACTTATTGTTAAATTCTGATAATTTCTCTAATAACTCTTTCTCAAATACCACAATTTTACTATTTGATTCATAACTAATTATAGATTTGTTAATTTTGCTCAATTCTTCCTCAAGAAAACTAAGCTCGTAGTTAAAAAGTTTAACTTCGGCAATCATGCAGTTAAAACGAGAAATATCTACTCCAATAGCATGAATCCCCATTTCTTTTGCTTGAACTAAAGTGGTACCCGAACCAGAGAATGGATCTAGAATAATATCGCCTGGCTTAAAATATACGTCTTTTTTAAAATCATCAATGTGGTTATCTATAAAATATTCAACAAGCTGGGGAATAAATTTACCTTTGTAGGGATGAAGACGATGAACATGCTTAGTTGTATCCATCTCTCTTAAATTATCAAAAGATAATGCCCAATTAAGATCATCTCCCAATCTTTTTTTCCAATTTACTTCTCTTTCTCCTCGGGATGATTCATAATAACCTCTTAAGTCGTCTATATCTACTAAAACATTACTACCTCCGTTGTGCTTTCTGACCTTACCATATTGAATTAAATATGATATATTGGACTCACTAACTTCCTTTTTAAGAAACTCACTAGCCCACCTACTTGCTTCTTTTATTGTTACAAATTGTGTGTTTGTTGACATATATTTTCTTCCCTTATTAAAGCACAAAAGGGGTTGAGATGAAAGATGAAAAACAAAAAATGACAGATGGGGTGATTGCTGATTTAACAGGCTTTGCTTCATAAGCTAACACAGCGCTAATTTGCTTCCAAAAGCAGTTCGTGATATATTCTAAGCCTATAATATATTTATGCCTGCATTTGAACAAGCGGTTGCCATACCATCTGCATTCGGTTCCATAAATACGCTCTTTAATGAGCTTCCGGCCCATATCGAAACAACTATTCCCGGAGGAAAACAACGATTTATATTACTACGAGATGGTTCGATTGTTGTGAATGCCTATTATGATACTCCGTCCCAAACTCAACCAAAAAC
>JACPKL010000001.1 GCA_016187035.1 Candidatus Daviesbacteria bacterium | reverse complement strand
TTCTGATGGATTTCGAGGATTATCTAAGACAACACAGTTTAGAAATTTATCCCAAAACCGACCCCAAAATAACCGCTTTCCGCCAAACGGCCTTCAGGTTAAGTCACTTAAGTAATCTAAGCAGCTTAGGAAACTTAATTGAGAAACCGGTTTTACCGGCTTCTCCCCAGGATGCCGCCAACTTTATCTTGACCCTTTGCCACCAAGTAACCTATCTTCTGGACCGGCAAATAAAAGCCGGTATCGAGAAGTTTGCAAAAACTGGCGGACTTACGGAGCAGTTATATGAGGTCAGAAAAAAGAACCGGGGATATTGACCCGGCTGTCAGATTTGGTCCTACTCTGGGGCTCCATGATATGATAAAAGAATGACTAAAGTCATTTACTACACAAACATAGCGGAAAAAAGCCCCGTAGATGAGTTTCTTGATTCGCTCACAGGTCAACAACAAAGAAAAATATCTCGCGTAATAAGCTTTATAGAAATTTATGGATTGACTACAGCAATACCTCACATCAAAAAGCTTACCGGCACCCCTTTGTGGGAGATCAGAATCTTAGGACGGGACAATATAAGAATTTTCTATGCTACTTTAATCTCCGATTCCATCCTGCTACTTCACGGTTTTATTAAGAAATCACAATCTACTCCAGATAAAGAAATTAACACAGCACTTAATCGGCTAAATGAGTGGATAAACAGAAAAACAAAGGGTTGACTTCTGATATCGTAGATGATATCATTTTACTATCATGAAATATAGAGGTTACAAAGTTTATACATTTCAAGAAGACTTGAAAAAGAGGCTAAAGAATCCAGCTTTCAGAAAAGAATGGGAGGATTCTGAAGTTGAGTACCAACTAGGATGCAAACTGATTGAAGCCAGACTTGAAAGGAAACTCTCCCAGAGAGACTTGGCTAAAAAAGTAGGGACATCTCAAGCTCAGATAGCCAGAATCGAAGGTATGGATGCCAATCCCTCCCTGCACTTACTCAAAAGGATTGCTGCTGCCCTCAACACCAAGCTCCAAATTTCATTTTAGCGATCAGATTGACCTGGGACGTTTGACCGAGTCAGACTCGGTTTGATATCCTGGCGATTTCTCCAGTGTCCGGTTTGGGCCAACTTTTGAGGCTGAAAGTTGGGAAATTTCCTAACTTCTCTACTCCTCTGAGTCCACTATCCACCAGTCTACTTTTAATTCTTTATCCTGAACCTTTTCCAGCAGGATGGTAAAGGTTTGGGTTAGCGGATCTTTACTCACTCCTAAAACAGCCGGTCTTTCCGGTGTGAGGAAGACTTTGGAACTGCTGGTTATCTGCCCTTTAACTAGTAATTGTTGTTGTTTGGCAGGAATAACTGCTGTGCCCAAAGTTTTGGAAGAAACTATTAGTTTTTGGACAGTTAAATTACCTTGATTATCTATAGTGACTTTACCTCCCTGAAGTTTAAGTGTTTCCAGGGAAGAGATAGAGTTACCAGTAATAGAAAGGGTGCCATCTATGATTAAGTCTCCAGCCACATTGGTCTTAGCTAAGGTGGTTAACCCTAAAGACTTCAAGCTATCTGAGACCTTCAGCTCATAAGCAGCTAACATACCAGAAACAGTAGCTTCAGAGAAAACTTGCAGATCTTTTAACTTAGCAGATCCTGTAGCCAGCAATATATCAGGTGGAGTAAGATTTAGAGAAGCAGAAGAGGAAGCAATGAACTGTACAGAATCAGAAGCTATTTTCTCCTCCAAACCCTTTAACCTTCCTTCTATCTGCTGGATAGATTTAGTCAGCAGCGGTACCAGACCAATGGTGTTTAACTCTTTAAGGCCTGCCTCACCAGTAATCACCAGCTTAGGTAAGACAGTCTCCACCTCCTGGGCAATAAAACCTAAGTTTTTCAAGCTGCCGTCTTCATCTATTTTCCAGTTAAACTCAACAGGATTAAGCTTTAATAAATCAGATAAACCATAACTTAACCCAGTGATATTTTTCTTCAAAGATAAATCAGAAGAACAGGTGATGGTCCCCCCATCAGCTAAGGTACAGCCGGTTGAGTTATCAGAGGTAAACTTGGCAATGGCACCAGTACCAGCTGCTTTGACCTCAAAAGGCGCTGATGGAGAAGTAGTACCAACTCCTACATTACCAGCAGCAGTGACAGCTAAACCAGTGGTGGTAGAGGAACCTCTAAGTAAAGCTGTACCCATTACATCTAATAAAGCAGCAGGGGAGGTAAAGCCGATGCCGACGTTGCCGCCCATTAAAGCAATTGGGAGGACTGTTCCTCCTCCAACCTGTTCAGTTTCAATAGTAAAAACGTTGGAGTTGTTTATGAAGCCTAATGAGGCAAACTCATCTGAGGTTGAGTCAGAATTGTATATTCTAAACTCTTGGGCGTTAGTGCTTCTTCTTTGAGCTAGAACATTAGCAGCGTCACGGAAAATACTAAGGTCTGTTGCGCTATCAGTGTATTGACCCGATGCCCAGCTAAGGGCATCAGTAGTTGCTAATGTTAGAGTAGAGTTGCCAAAATATGCATGCTGTACTCCGTCGATAATTGCTACAATTCCTGCGTTGACCCTGCCGCGGAAACCAGTGTTTGCATCAGTAAAACCTATACCTGGTATGGCATCTGTGCCATCAGGTACCAGAAGCTGACCAGCTGAAACTGTAAGACCATTAGATGCAGTCAGTGTTGAAGAGAATCTTCCTGTGCCAACCACATCTAAAGCAGTACCTGGATTAGTTGTCCCGATGCCGACGTTGCCTGTTAAGGAGGAGGCAAATAGTACAGGAGCAGTAGCTGAGGAGCCTACCTGGAAAACTCCAGTTGGAGCTGTAGTCCCAATACCTACATTGCCATTATCTAAAACAGCCAGTCCAAAATTAGTCTGGGTATTATTCTGAGTTAACAGCTGGACTCCAGTACCTGTGCCATCACCTAGAATTTGGAGCTTGGAACTTGGAGCTTGGATACCTAATCCTAAATTACCATTTAAATATGTATTATGGGCCACAATGCCACCATATTCAATGTCATCAGGGTCAAAGCCAAGTTCCACCTCGAAGGAGTCAAAGCCCACCTTCGAGGTGTCCAGGGTTTCTTTGACTTCCATCCTTAGGATTTGGGATAATGAAACTAGTGGGCCTGCTGTTGGTACAGCTGCTGGACTCTCAATTCGGCTAGCGGGGGTTCGATTCCCCTCAGGTCCACTTTCGAAATTGACAATAGGGCCATCCTGTGTTATACTCTTTTTTGAGAGTCTAGCAGCATACGTATCAACGGTGCTATCCGTCAAAGAACTCGCTGAAAGGCGGGTTTTTTGTTGGTTTAAATACTCTACATAGGCTGCTTCCTGTTCCTCAGTTAAAGCCTGGCCAGTCTTTCTATTTATATAATGTCCACCAACAAAGTTATGGGTATTAGCAATCTGTAAATCATAGGTAAGTTTTCTGCCTACCTTATTAATACTTACTATTTTCTCCCACCCATCAGAGGTAGCTACCTCCATTCCTGCCTTAATCTGGAAAACTTTCAGCCACTTTTCCCCATCTCTTCCAAGCCTCGCCGCTAATTTTGCTTCTCTGACCAAATATGGATGCTCTGAGGTAGTTTCTATCCATTTACCACCCTCTGTCTCTAGCCTATATACAGTCTGTATCCCTTTATCCATAGTTTGTTCTACTTCATGCCATTCCCAATCTCCTGTTTGATAGGATTGAGGGTAGAAGATAGATTATTTTTGTCTACCTTTCTATCTTCTATCTTCAAATCACCATCTTCTATCTCTCCATCATCCATCGTCTTTCTCCTGCGTCTTCTTCTTTTGATTAATGTTCCTTCAGCCACACACTGTCCTACAACATGCAGGTTAGCCAGGGGGGAAGTAGTACCAACTCCCACATTACCATTAACTCCCAGAATAGCTCCTGAAGATAGGGCAGAAGAAGCAGTGCCCCAGCCAAATAATCCTCCACCATTAACCTGTAAAGCTGCCCCTGCAGCAGATGTACCTATCCCAACATTACCAATTACTGATAAAGCTGATCCTGGGGTGTTAGTTCCAATCCCTACATTACCGTCTGTTGAAATCCACATTTTGACTGCATTATTCGTTCTGAACCCAAGACCATCGTTACTAATAGAACCTATCCACCCCTTGTTAGTCGAGTCAGTACCCATACCAATCTGTCTTGTCCCATCATCAACCCTTATATACGGACCCGCATCTATCCACTTAAAAGTATTGCCTCCTTTTGTTGCTACGAGTTGATAGTCCGGTCCCGTTGTCCCAATACCAACATTACCATTATCAAGTACAGCTAATCCAAAGTTAGTCTGGGTATTATTCTGGGTTAATAGTTGGACTCCAGTTCCTGTTCCTGAGCCTAATAGATGTAGATTAGTAGCAGGGGAAGCTATCCCCAGTCCTACATTACCAGTAATATATGTATTATGAGCAACTATATCATTACCTACAAAATTATGGGTATTTTCCACCTCAATATCAAAGACCTGTTCTCTTGAGTATTCCTTCAGAGCTACTACCTTCTCCCAACCATCAACTGTTGCCACTTCCATACCTGGCTTGATATCATAAACTTTTCTCCACTTGGCATTTGATACATTCGGCAAGCTCAGTATCAACCCTGAGTTTATCGAATGGGTTGACAAATCTTCTAACTTGTGATAATCTTGCCTTATAAGACCGCGTGTACTGCGAATCTGGTTTAAAGGTACCAGTGTAACAGTGCCTTGGCCTCTTCTTTGAAGAATGCCGCGGTCTTTTTTGTTGGTAAATTCAAAATCTACCTCCTCTTTTCCCTTATAAGAAAGATAAGATGCCCAATGAGCATATGCTTTTTTGCCATGGCCTATTGACTTGACTTCTATATCTACATCCGGATTACTGGCTTTAATAAACTGTCTGATACGGTTTTCATAGCCCGGGTATTCATTGTCTATTTGTACTCTGGTTGGATGGATATTGGCAAAGTTAAGCAAAACCCGGATGCCAAAGACAAGAAGATCAGGGGCAAAGAACTTTCCTTCTCCCAAAGCCTGGTACATTTCATGTAATTTTCTCTTAGTTTGTTTATCAATTTTAACAACAAGCCGGATATTTGAATTAGCTATGGCAATAAAACTGTCTTGAGTGAGAGTTTCTATTCTTGGTGACTGGTCTACCTGGTACACCCCGCCCATAATAGAAGCTTTCTTGGTTTCTTTAATAAAGTAAGGGTGGTTAGCTGTAGTTCTGATAGTTTTACCTTTATCAGTTATCAGTAAATAAGTTTGTTGTATCCCCATATCCATTAACCCTTTAACTTTAGATGAGATAAACTCACCACTTGTCTCATCCAAAGTTAATATCTCGTCACCAGGCTGGATTTGGTCAATACGGACTTCATCATAAATATAATTATCAGAATTGACGGTAGATGTTCCATCTTCAAATCACCATCTTCTATCTCTCCATCATCCATCGTCCTGCGCTTTCTTCTCCTGCGCTTTAACAATGTATCTCCTGTCACACACTGTCCTACAACATGCAGGTTAGCCAGAGGAGAAGTAGTCCCAACCCCTACATTTCCCTGGACAGCCAGACCCAAAGAGGGAGCCAAGGAGTTGGAAAAGCCATTAGGCCCTGAGTTGCCAATACCCACTCCACCAAAAACAGATAAAGGATTAACTGTTAAACTTACCGATGTCCCAATTCCCACATTTCCAGAGAATAATCCTAATCCTGATGTTAAGGCATCAGTATAAACGTTACTCCATGTATATCCTACATAGCCTAAGTTAGTGGTGCTTCCATCACCAGGACCTATGAATTTTTTATTACCAAAAACTGAATCGGCAACAAAAGAACCATAGAGTAAGGTGGCACTTGCACTATTGTCATTACCAATATATAGTTTGTTTGAGAATGTATCTGTCGATCCATAATCAGCAGCACGATACCCAATAGCTACGTTATTACTACCAACTCGCAATTGTGCAAGACTTCTATACCCAATAGCTACGTTATTATTGGCAGTGCTACTTCCATCAGCAGCATTATACATGCTATACGCTCCCACGGCTACATCATTGGTTAAGGTTACACCAGTATTATTTACCTGATATCCTATCAAAACAGAATCAGTTGCGCGTGCATAAGTTTGCCCCACATAGTTTCCTATAAATATAGAGCGGTAGTTATTATTACCCATGCTATAATGACCGATATTGATATTGTCATACCCTTCGTTTGCATTAGCGACTGAGTCACCAAGATAAATATTTCTTACTCTAAGGTTAGGGTTAAACGTTGAATTGCCAACATTATTTCCGATAATAATACCATCAGCTGCTCCAGTAGTTACTGTAGTGTAAATATCTTTTCCAATCGCAATAAGCGAGCTTGCGGTTGTCACACTAGGTAGAGTATTAGGTCCTATAGCAATATTGTTACCTGTTGAGGCGAGGGCGAGGTTTAGCCTTCCTATCACATGAAGTTTATCTGTAGGTAATGAGGTCCCAATACCAACATTACCTTCTACTAATAACCCATTAGAAGGTGCTGAGACTGAATAAAAACTACTACCAATACTGGCAGCACCTACCACAGAGAGTGGATTATTAGCTGTAGTAGTTCCTATACCTAGATTACCCTGGATAGCTAATCCATTAGAGGGGATGGTAGCTCCTGTAAAGTTAGCCCCCAGTCCTACATTCCGAGGTCGCCTTGGCGACCGTGGGAATCTGTTTTATGGATTGCCACGTCGTGATCGTTGCCACTCCTCGCAATGACAGAAGAGGGGAAGGTAGCTACCTCCATTCCTGCCTTAATCTGGAAAACTTTCAGCCACTTCGAGATTGAAGGAAGATTGGTATTTTGAGATAATGAAACTAGTGGGCCTGCCGTTGGTACGGCTTTCGGACTGTCAATTCGAGTAGCAGGGGTCCGATTCCCCTCAGGTCCACTGTCTGATTTGACAAAGTTCAGATTTTGTGGTACGCTATTAGCCGACAGTCCGAAAGCATAAGTATCAATTGTGCTATTCGTCAAAGAATCCGCTGAAAGGCGGGTTTTTTGTGTTTTTCTATTCTCTTCTTCTTTTACCAAATATGGATGCTCTGAGGTAGTTTCTATCCATTTACCACCCTCTGTCTCTAGCCTATATACAGTCTGTGTCCCTTTATCCATAGTTTGTTCTACTTCGTGCCATTCCCACTGCCCAGTAACATCATTTAAAGATAATACTTCATCCCCACTCTTAATATCTTCAACAGGAATATCCTCATAAATATAATCACCGACAATAGATGGTAGAGGATGGATGGTAGTATTTTGAGGATTAGAAGATAGATTATTTTTGTCTACCTTTCTATCTTCTATCTTCAAATCACCATCTTCTATCTCTCCATCATCCATCGTCTTTCTCCTGCGTCTTCTTCTTTTGATTAATGTTCCTTCAGCCACACACTGGCCTACAACATGCAGGTTAGCTAAAGGGGAAGTAGTCCCTACTCCTACATTACCAGAGGAGTTTAAGGATAATGTTTGAGATCCTATTCCTCCTGTGACTAAAGCTAATGAATTAGCAGCATATCTATATAACCCTGTATCAGTATCAGAGGAGAAAGAATATGAAGGAGCAGCAGCAGATCCATCTGAGGCTAAAAATGTAGCAGAGTTAGTTAAATTACCATTTAATGTTAAAGCTCCTGTTATCCTGGCTGTACCCCAGACATCTAAGTTAAAGTTACCATTACCACCTAAGCCTGTTGTTCCTATTCCTACATTACCCTGGACTAATAATCCATTAGATGGTGCTGTTACCCCGGAGTAAGCAGAACCAATATTAGCATTACCTACCACTACTAAATTAGAATTAGCAGTAGTTGCTCCTATTCCTACATTACCCTGTATAGCTAAACCATTAGAGGGAGCAGCACTGCCTATAAAGGATGCACCTAAAATAGTATTACCATTTACCCCCAAAGTAGAGCCTGGATTAGTCCGTCCAATTCCCACCCTGGCATTGGTGGTATCAAAGTTCATAATCTGGGTGCCAGAGGAATTCTGGATATCCCAGGCCCAGGTGGAGGTATTGGCTAAAGTCCAGGTTTGCTGCTGGTTTAAAGTCACCCCTCCAGGGGAATCAAGGACAATATCACCTAAGTTATAGGTCTGTAAGGTTAAATCAGAGGAGCCAAAAACCTCCCCGGCTGTTAGATATAGCGGCCCCTGGGATTTAATATATGAGGCGGTGGGATTGGTAAAAGTAAGATCATAAGCTATAGAAACATCTCCAGGGGCAGTGAAAGAATGAGGCAGGGAGGAAACTATCTGGGCTTCAGAAACAGAAAAGAGTGAGGAAGTATTATCTTCAATATCAAACAAATTACCAGTGGTGGTACCATTACTACCAATATTAATCCTGAATAAATCTCCTGAAGCAGTCACAGAAGAAGTGGGAGACCAATCCAGGTTAAATAAATATCCTGAAGAAAAAACTGTTGAGGTAGAAGCTAAAGAAAATAATGTTCCTGTGGTGATGGTAGATGAGGCCAGGTATAATCCAGTACCTGTGGTTAAGGAGTTAGTGGAAAAGGAAAAAGCAGAAGAAGTAGTGGTACCAGTGGTGTTGGATGAGGTGACTGCCAATGTTCCTCCAGGAGCTGTAGTCCCAATTCCGACATTACCATTATCCAGTACAGATAATCCAAAGTTAGTCTGGGTGGAGTTTTGGGTTAATAGTTGGACTCCTGTACCTGTTCCTGAGCCCAACAGATGTAGTTTAGTTTGGGGTGAAGCTATCCCCAGTCCTACATTACCAGTAATATATGTATTATGGGCTACTATATTATTACCGACAAAATTATGGGTGCCTTCTACTTCTATATCAAAGACTTGTTCTGCTTTGGTTTTCTTGATAGAGACCACCTTTTCAAAAACCGGTTTGCCGTTTTCACCAACCGTAGCAATCATCTGACCAGCCCTAAGTCCAGAAACTTTGGTCCACTTGCCCTTCTTGACAAACGGATAAACTTGTTGTAATATAGGCATACCGTCTAAAAAGCGGTTTTGAGAGGCCCTTCGGGGCCTTTTTCTATTGTCTACAAACGGCATATGATAAAGATCAAGATACAAATCAGCAGCTTTTCTTAGTTCTCTGGCAGTGGTTCTCCAGGGGGAAATAACCACCACTCTTTTGCCTAATTCCTGCAACTTAGTTACCAGGTAGGTAAAGTCTGAATCTCCGGAAAAGAGCACCATGGTATCAAAACTATCTTTAGTTAAGGCTGCATCAACGGAAATCTCCACATCAAAATTGGCTTTGTGCTCGTCAAGTTTACCAGACTCTTTAATCACTTTGGCTGCCTTGGTTACAATCTGGCTGCCCAGGATATCCAGGTAACCCAGGAAGCGTCTTTGCCCGGAGGTTTCAAAATCAACTGTGTAATAACGGAAGTCAACTTTTTCTTTGTTGGGGAAGAAGGTTTTGATTATATCTTTGTAATCAAAGGTCAGGTGATTAAGTTTGGCACTTATTTCAAAATTGGCAGCATCAACAAAAATAGCAACTTTGCCCGAATTTATTTTGGGTGCTACCAGGTATGGGTGGTTGCTGGTTGTGCTGATAATCTTTCCGGTTGCTGTTGTCAGCTGGTAGATTTCCTTTATTCCCATGTCCAGCAGTTTCTCAACTTTTTGGACCACGAACTCTCCGCTAGTTTCATCAAGGGTCAGGATTTCATCACCCGCTTTAATATCTTTGATTGGGACTTCTTCCCATTCATCTATCCACTGCCCATTCTTGCCCTTTCTTCTTCTCCTTCTTTTAAGTTTTGTTTCTCCAACTACACACTGTCCTACAACATGAAGGGCCTGTAATGGAGAGGTAGTCCCCACTCCCACATTCCCAGAAACAGCCAAACCTGAAGATGGAGCAGTAGCAGTGGTAGTAAAGCCTATTAAGCCGGCTCCGCCAACAGCCAGGTTAGAAGACAATCTGCCTGTACCTACCACATCTAGATTAAATGAGGGGGCTGAGTTGGCTATACCAACATTACCTGATTGGTCTATCACAAAGGGGCTGGTATCTCCCCGGCCATTATCATCCACCCTAAATAAATCTACTGCTGTGGTGGAAGCTATATTAAACATAGCCACAGGCCCGGTAGTACCTATCCCCACCCTGGCATTAGTGCTATCAAAGTTTAAGATCTGGGTGCCTGAGGTGTTTTGGAAGTCCAAAGCCCAGGTGGAAGAGGGCAGCCTCCAGCTTTGCTGCTGGTTAAAACTCACCCCTCCAGGCAGGTCAAACACCAGCTTGCCTGAATTAAAGGTCTGTAAGGTCAGGTTAGAGGAGTTATAAACTTCCCCTGCTGATAAAACCAGGGGGCCCTGGGATTTAATAAAAGAAGAGGTCGGATTAGTAAAAACTATATCATAAGCTATCGAAACATCACCAGGGGCTGTGAAAGAGTGAGGTAAAGAAGAGACTATCTGGGCTTCTGAGACAGAAAACAGGGAGGAAGTGTTATCCTCTATATCAAACAAGTTCCCGGTGGTAGTGCCATTTGAACCAATATTAATCCTGAATAAATCCCCTGAAGCAGTCACAGAAGAAGTGGGAGACCAATCCAGGTTAAACAAATAGCCTGAAGAAAAGACTGTAGAGGTAGAGGCTAAAGAAAATAAAGTCCCTGTGGTGATAGTAGATGAGGCCAGATATAAGCCTGTTCCAGTGGTTAAGGAGTTAGTGGAAAAGGAAAAAGCAGAAGAAGTAGTGGTACCAGTGGTGTTGGATGAGGTGACTGCTAATGTCCCTCCAGGAGCTGAGGTCCCAATGCCGACGTTACCATTATCTAAAACAGATAAACCAAAGTTAGTCTGGGTATTATTCTGGGTTAACAGATTAACTCCAGTACCTGTACCTGAGCCCAACAGATGTAGTTTAGTTTGGGGTGAAGCTATACCCAGTCCTAAATTACCAGTAATATATGTATTGTGGGCAACTATATTATTACCTACAAAGTTATGGGTATTAGCTACTTCTATATCAAATACCTGTTCTCTTGGCAGGTGTTCTATAGTAGTAATCTCTTCCCAGCCGTCTATGGTGGCAATCTCTGCTCCAATTTGCAGATCTTTTACCTTAATCCATTTTCCCCCACCTTCCAGGTGTAAGGCATTTTTCTCACCTGGAAGGTGTGTAACTTGTAACTTGTTGACAAATGTGGTATACTTATTCCAGTTAAAGGTGCTGAAGGTGAGGGATTTATCCCAAGCCTGACGTCGCGGATACAAGCGAGAGACAGCACCTTTTTTGATGGCATTTTTTACTTCACTTCTGTGTTCCTCACCCTTCCAAATAATAGAATAAAAGTGTTTGGGTTTATCTTTAGTTTTTCTGATAATCACCTTGACCCAGACCCCTTCAACAATCCCTTGCAAAGCCCAAAAATAGGTTCCTGGCTCTGACCTTGATTTTTCATAAGAAGCATCTTTGGCTAGCAGCAAAAGTGGCAGTATTTTTGGTAACCCAAAAAATCTGGCCATAACTTCAAACCTGCTTTTCTTTTCCTCAACTAAGTGGTTCCAGCCCTCACGGCTGAAGTAAACTTCGGCATTACCAAGAGATGGGACTTTAACAGACTCTCCTTCCAAAACCTCCTTATAAAAACTTTCTGCAATATTTTGGATATGCTCAAAGCTATGATGATACAAAATATTGGTGTTAAAGTCTTCCTCCTGGTTTTTCTCCTCTTTCCTTATAAGATACGGGTGTTCAGAAGTGGTTCTGATACTCTTACCTGATGCAGTTGTTATCTTTATGATATCTTTTTTACCCATATCCATTAAGCCTTTAACTTTAGAGGTTATAAATCTGCCAGTACTTTCATCCAAAGTTAATATCTCATCACCAGGCTGGATTTGGTCAATACGGACTTCATCATAAATATAATTATCAGAATTGACGGTAGATGGTAGAGGATGGTTCCATCTTCAAATCACCATCTTCTATCTCTCCATCATCCATCGTCCTGCGCTTTCTTCTCCTGCGCTTTAACAATGTATCTCCTGTCACACACTGTCCTACAACATGCAGGTTAGCCAGAGGAGAAGTAGTCCCAACCCCCACATTACCAGCAGCAGTCACAGCTAAACCAGTGGTAGTAGAGGAGCCTCTAAGTAAGGCTGTCCCCATCACATCCAGCTTGGCTGCAGGAGAGGTAAATCCAATGCCAACGTTGCCCACACCTGAGATCCTCATGGCTTCAGTAGATCTAGGCTTAAAAATCATCTCTCTATTACTTACACCACCAGAAGTACTAAGTATAAAATCATTATTTGCAACATTCATGCTTCTCTCATTAATACTATTAATATAAGTATCATCGTATCGAACTCTCAGATCGCTACTAGACCCATCTCTTACATAAATATCAGTATTTCCTCCATAATTAGTCGACCCCACCTGGAACTGTACGCTAGGAGCAGTTGTCCCAATACCAACATTACCATTATCTAAAACAGATAATCCAAAGTTAGTCTGGGTGTTATTTTGGGTTAACAGTTGGACTCCAGTGCCTGTACCATCACCTAGAATTTGGAGCTTGGAACTTGGAGCTTGGATACCTAATCCTAAATTACCATTTAAATAGGTATTGTGAGCAACTATATTATTACCTACAAAGTTATGAGTATTAGCAATCTGTAAATCATAGGTAAGTTTTCTGTTGGTAGAATGAATAGTTCTAATTGGCTCCCATCCTCTGAGGGTGGCAATTATCATCCCTGGTTTAAGTTGGGCTACTTTAGTCCATGCTGTGTCTTTTCTTGACAAACCTTGCCTTTTATGATATAAGGAAGAAAACAGACCGTGTGCGGGGAGCGAAGATCCTTTCGGAGATACTCCGAAATCCGCTTCGACAACTGGCCAATCCCTGTGAAACTCAGGGTGCAGCGCCGCTATAGTTCCCTCAAAAGGAATCACGGTCGTTTTTTTATGCTCTTCTTTCTTACTGACAAAAGAAAATGCAGCTATATGTGCAGGGGAGTTTTTCCCAACTGACTTAAACTCAATACTCACTTTAGGCAATGATTGAATAATCATCTCTTCCACCAAACTGTTATATCCGGGAAAATCTTTATCAATAATTAATCTGTCAGGCGAGATCCGGGCCAGTTTAATAAGGAGAGCTATACTTCTTCCAAAAAGCATTGGAGCGAAATTTTTAGTTTTTTTAGATTTGAACTGATTAAGAAGTTGTCTTTTGACACCTTTCCGTATTTTTAGTACATAAGCTTGATCTGGATAAGCAGTAGAAGCGATAGCTATGAAGCTATCTTTAGTCATCTGCTCAATTTTTGGAGACTGGTCTACCTCAAAAGTTCCACCCAAAGGTAAGGTTTCTGGTTTACCAGCTTTCATTCTAACTAAATAAGGATGATTTTCTGTGGTTTCAATTGATAGACCGGACCTGGTATAGATCTTAAACACTTCCTGTATCCCC
The DNA here is from genome assembly GCA_016187035.1 of Candidatus Daviesbacteria bacterium. Taxonomy (GTDB): domain Bacteria; phylum Patescibacteriota; class Microgenomatia; order Daviesbacterales; family UBA10151; genus JACPKL01. Next base: position 165,818 of record JACPKL010000001.1, on the reverse strand, counting down.
ATATTCATGGTCTTTTCCACTTTGTGCCATTCCCAGTCTCCAGTAGCATCATTTAAGGACAAGGATTGAGGGTAGAAGATAGATTATTTTTGTCTACCTTTCTATCTTCTATCTTCAAATCACCATCTTCTATCTCTCCATCATCCATCGTCTTTCTCCTGCGTCTTCTTCTTTTGATTAATGTTCCTTCAGCCACACACTGACCTACAACATGAAGGTTAGCTAAAGGTGAAGTAGTCCCCACCCCTACATTCCCAGCAGCAGTAACTGCTAAACCAGTGGTGGTAGAGGAGCCCCTAAGTAAGGTGGTCCCCATCACATCCAATAATGCTGCAGGAGAGGTAAACCCAATGCCGACGTTGCCTGTGGTGTTTTTAATTACCATTTGGATAGTACCTGGTACAGCCTGACTATATCCTCCAGTGCCAAAATTCAGATCAGCTCCAGCTACAATTTTAGCTCCTGTACCACTTCCACTTGCACCAAAGAAAAATTCACCGTTCAAACCATCTGTGGCCTGAGCGACAAAAAGCATCCTACCACCACCAGTCGCAGCTGATCCTATTTCTATTTTCCCACTGTAGCTCCCTTCTAAGAAGAGTCCTGTACCATCTGTGTAAACATTTCCACCTGAAACGCCTGATTTCCCAGCTAAATCAAAGCTACCATTCACATGCAGTTTATAATTAGGTCCTGTTGTCCCTATCCCCACATTACCATTATCTAAGACACTTAAACCAAAGTTAGTCTGGGTATTATTCTGGGTTAATAGCTGGACTCCTGTACCAGTACCTGAGCCCAGTAGATGTAGTTTAGTTTGGGGTGAAGCTATCCCCAGTCCTAAATTACCATTTAAATATGTATTGTGGGCAACTATATCATTACCAACAAAGTTATGGGTATTTTCTACTTCTATATCAAAGGTTTGTTTTTTGCCTGTGGAGTATTTGGCAGCAATCTTTTCCCATCCATCAATTGTGGCTATAATCATACCTGGCTTAAGATACTTGACTTTTACCCATTTAGTGTTATAATTTGATAAATGACTGGGTAGTTTGGGCTCGCGAATCTTCTGGGTTAGGCCAGGTGTGATGGAGCTCTGCAGCACGGTATCCTTAGAGATACGAGCGGGCAACGACCCAGCTTTTTTTATGCCTTTTTTGGTAAAGAATGAGTAAGCCAGCTTGTGAGCCGGTGAGTTAACTCTGCCGACTGATTTAATTTGGATAGTTATAAAAGGATAAGCTTTTTCGATAATTTCAGCAATTGTTTTTTCATAAGTTTTATACTCGGAATCAATAATTAAGCTGCCTATTTTAAATCCTGATTTATTTATCGCCATAACAATCATTAGTGCAAATACTTCAGGAGCAAATTGTCTAATCCTGTTTTGCCGCTTATACTCCGAGATAATTTGGCGCTTAGCTTTTTTAGGCAAAGTCAAAACAAATCCCTGTTCTCTATTGGCTAATGCCAGTACTGAATCTTTAGTTAGATCCTCAATCCTGGGAGACTGGTCAACTTCAAAGGTATAAGAGCGCTGCTTGTCTTTAAGTTTTCTAATACCCTCCACGGTTAAGTATGGGTGGTTATCTGTAGTTTCAATTATTTTGCCATGTTGAGTAATTAACTTAAAGACTTCCTGTTTACCCATGTCCATTAGGTTATTTACCCTCTGGTAAACAAATTCCCCACTTCCTTCATCCAAAGTTAATATCTCGTCACCAGGGGTAGTATTTTGAAGATTGAGGGTAGAAGATAGATTATCTTCTTTCCATTCTCCATCTTCCATCTTCAAATCACCATCTTCTATCTCTCCATCATCCATCGTCCTGCGCTTTCTTCTCCTGCGCTTTAACAATGTATCTCCAGTTACACACTGTCCTACAACATGCAGGTTAGCTAAGGGGGAGGTAGTCCCAACTCCCACATTACCAGCAGCTGTGACTGCTAAACCAGTAGTGGAAGAGGAGCCTCTCAGTAGGGTAGTGCCCATGACGTCCAATAAGGCAGCTGGAGAGGTAAAACCAATGCCGACGTTGCCCGTGTTGTCAATCACAAATTTGCTTGACCCTCCTACCTGAAGATCCATCAGTCTATTAGGACCTGATCCTATGGAGGTTTCTGTCACATTTAGCTTGAATGCTGTATAACCAATACTCCCTGACTGATTTACACCACCAGAAACGTTTAGGAGGCCATTATTCTGACTATTATTCATAGGAATCCCATTATCTGTGATACGTAATCCATAGGCCATTCTTAAATACCCCCAGGTCAATCCACCCCAGCTGCTACCTAATACATAATTATTGGAAGTTACATTTCCGTTGACATCTAAATTCGAGGTAAATCTTCCTGTTCCTAATACGTCCAATTTATACCCAGGCCCCGTTGTCCCTATTCCCACATTGCCATTATCTAAAACAGATAATCCAAAATTAGTCTGGGCAGAGTTTTGGGTTAACAGTTGGACTCCAGTACCTGTGCCTGAACCCAGTAGATGTAGATTAGTAGCAGGGGAAGCTGTTGAGCCAATGCCAATGTTGCCATAGGTGACAATATTATCAGTCATGGTATAAGGCCTGACATTGGTAGATGACCTTGACCAGTAACCAATAGACCCGCCTGATGGTCCCAGCAGATTCCCCTGGACAGTGATATTACCATCAGCATCCATTCGCAGTTTCTCTGTGCCACCTACAGCTATACCAAAAAGAGTATATGAAGAATTTGAAACAGAGGCCGGATTAATATAGATACTGCCATTTCCTACTGCTGTGCCTGTGGGTGAGGCAGTAAAAGTAGATTGTCCGCCCAAAGTAGACACTCCTGATAAGTAAAGCTGGGACCAGGGTAAGGAGGAGGTGCCTAAGGTATAAGTGTCAGAAGTGGTGGGAACAATATTAGAGGCAACTCTGCCGGTAAAAGTAATAGTATCAGATGAAGCATCACCTAAAGTAACATTACCATTTAAAGTGGTGGCCCCCGAGACACTGAGGGTACTCGAAAGTGTTGTTGCTCCAGTGACAGCGAGTGTGGATGATGCAGAAAGAGTAGTAAATGCTCCTGTTGAAGCAGTGGTAGCTCCAATTGCCGAATCATTAACACTGCCTCCTGAGATAGTTAACCCTGCTACTACATCAGCATCAGTAATACAGCTTGAACATCCTCCTCTTCCCCTGACAGTAGATAAGTCTGATTTATTAGTAATCTTTAATCCGTCAATGGTAATATCAGTGCCTTCTGTGAAAGTTAAGGCTCCTGTTTTAGACTGCAAAGATAATACCCCGGTGTTTTTAATGGTAGGTTTTTGGGAAGAGGTAACAGAGATCCCATCACCTGCTGTTAAACTAAAGATGGTATTTAGATTTAAAGCTGTCAGCTCATCTGCCACTACCTTACCCTTAACAGTTAAATCAGCATTAATATTAGTGGGAATATTAATATCCAAAGAAGATTCCAGCTCTTCATCTGAGATACCCAAGACATTAGCATCCTGGCTCACCTCGGTATTTGCCATGGGACGGATGATTAGAGCCAGAAATACAAGTGAACCTACAGCTAAAACACCAAGACCCGCAGTGGTGATCAGCTTTACACCATTCCACCTTCGAGGTGAAACTTCGAGCTCAAATATGTTATGAAACTGCTCTATTGTGTTACTTTTTGATATATTATTTATTACTTTGTACTTGTTTCCTGTTTGGGAAACTAATTGATTTAACTGAGCAAGAGTAAAACGCCTGGCTCCTCCTTTGGTTCTTTGAGAGGTAATTTTTCCTGAAGTTTCCCAGTTTCTTAAAGTATCTGCAGAAACTCCTAAAAATTCAGCTGCTTCTGAGATGGTAAAGATATATTTTTTAGCGTTGGAAGATTGTCCCCTTAAAAGGGCAATAATATTTTTGTCCGTCTGCTCAACAAAGTATTTGAGCAGTTTTTTCACAAATCTGAGGCTAAATCTTGGGAATTTTCCTAAGTCTTTTCCCCTTACTTTAAGCGTGACAGATATCGCAGAAAATGTCAAGAGAGACTGCTGGTATAGAGGAATTTTTCCGGGTCAACATCATCGTATTTGCCAGCTAAAATAGCGCCAGTATCAGCCACTACATCTGAAACTTTAACAAATACCCCCTTAGCGCCTGACTGATCTTCTGTGGTGGTAAAACTTTGAGTTAAATAACTTTTGACAAGTTGCGCTCTTTTAAAAATCTTTTGATTTTCTACTGACAGCTCCTCTTCCCCTATTAGCGAAACAATCCTTTCAAGCCCTGCAGCTTTTTCCAAAACACTTTTAGCTTCCAGGCTGACACGGTGATGATCTGCCCCCACCATCCCCACACTTAAACCAGCAGAGGTAGAAGACAAAAGATCCATGGCCGGCAAAAGCCCCTGCTGGTAGATGGGACGGGACAAAACAACAGTAGTATCCAGATAGGGAAAAACAGAGCGGACACCAAAGTCTGTCAGATCATCTGACTGGACAAAAACTGCCTCAATAGCAGTGATTGAGGCCTCTGTTGTGGAGATCAGTCTTTCATGGAACAGTCCCATTTCGTGAGTTAAAGTGGGCTGGTAACCATCTTCCGAAGGGATTGCCTTCATTAAGTTTGACAGCTCATAACCTGCCTGGGCAAAGCGGTAGACATTATCCATGAAAAATAATACATCTGAGCCCTGATCCCTAAAATGTTCTGCCAGGGTAATACCAGCGCTGGCAGTCCTAAACCTGACAGCCGGGTTTTCCCCCATCTGACCCATCACCAAAGCAGTTCTGGGCATCACATGGGCTTCAGTTAAATTTTCATATAATTCCTGCGCTTCCCTTGACCTTTCCCCAACCGCACAAAACACACTAACTGCGTCTTTTTTACCTCCTTTAACCACAATATTATTAATCAGCTCTGTTAAAAGCACTGTCTTACCCACTCCTGCCCCGCCAAATAAACCGACCTTTCCCCCTTTTAAAATAGGCGCAAATAAATCAATAGCTTTAATACCTGTTTGGATGATTTGGGAGGGCACCTCCACCTCCTCCAAATCCACACCGGAATGACCCTGGATAGGCACATGCCTGCCTTTAATTTCTCCTTTGCCATCCTGACCCTGTCCAAAAACATCCATACATCTGCCTAAGACTTTATCTCCCACTGGAATGGTCAGAGGTTTAGCAGAAGCGGCCACTTTCAGCCCCCGGCAGAGATTGGTGTTTTTCAAATTAAGGCAAAAAAAGAGCCCGGGGCTAGGTGAGGAAAATACTTCCAAAAAGGTGGCGGGATCATCCTTAAGATATAAAATATCATGAATGTTAGGCGCGCAGTTTTTAAATTCCACCTCCACTACCTGATCATAGATGCCGGTAATTATTCCATTATTCATACATTTGTCCTCCACAGTCTCATACCGGAGAGCATTTGGCGCTGCTCGCGGTTCCTTAAAAACCTTTTTTGGATTATTTTTTGATACTTAAGCTTACTGATCTTCCTGTCAATACTTCGGGTGGCAGCTTCCAGGCTGGTGACTCTGGAGCCTAAATTAGCTAAATCTGATTCATGGATAGCTTGTTTTAAAAATAAAGCCAAAAGTTGGGATTCCAAATAGACTAATATTTCCCCTACCCTAGGCTCAAATAGGAATTTGCGTTCTTCATTCCACCTCGAAGGTGGAATCGCATCACTAAACAGCAGCTTCTCACCTGTAATATCTGAGCGGACCACTTCCTGGCTTAACAGGGTGTTAAACTTATTATGATAAATATTAACCTCTGCATATTGTAAAAGATGGGTAATCAGTGATTTTAAATCGGCAGATTCAGGATGGTCAGGCAGATCAAAATATACAAGGGTTTTTTTAAAGGCTATTTGAGTCATAAAGCTTTTGCCTACTTTGCCTACAACCACTAAATCCCCATCTTTAACTGACTCCAAAAAAAAGCGTAACTGGCGATTAACTATTTGCCCGCTCCATTTTTGATTTGGGGAAACCAGGACAGACACCAATCTTTTACTCTTTCTTAAAACCACCGAGTCCAGCATCTCTTTTAGCTTGCCCAGCCTTGCCAACTTTTCAAGCTGTCTTCTGTAACTGCCTCTGATATCAGAAACAATTGAAGAGACACTGGCAGAAAAATGGCGGGTTTTAAGAACATGGCCACGGATAGCCTGAAGCCTTAAAGCAGACAATTGCTCATAAACAGACACTAAAGATTTTAAATCCCCGATAAATACCAGTTCTTGGGCAATATCCTTTTTCATCAAGGTTTCCCCCAAATTTGAAGCAATTCTTTTAATTGTTTTTCTTGAGGAATAACCTGGTATAAAGATTGGTTAAATAATTTATATATCCTGTCTGCTTTCTCAAGATCCTGTTTGGTTTTCTCAAGCAACTCTGGCCCAAATTGAGCCAAATTTTGTAATTTTTCCACCTGGCTTAGAAAAGCCATCAGTTTAAAACCCAGCTCTCTTGATGAGGGGTCTTTGGTTTGTTTACCAACTCTGGTGACTGATAAAAAGATATCAATGGCCGGACTGCGGCCTAAATCTTTAATGCGGCTGTCAAAAAGCAGATGTCCGTCTGTAATACCAATCAAGTTTGAAACCACCAGAGAGGTAAAGTCATTTTCGACGGTTTCCACAACAGGCAAAGCAGTGATGGCCACTTCCCTCTCCTGATACTTAAAATTACCTGCCCGCTCAAGTAATTTGGCATGGGTATAAAAAATATCACCTGGATAAGATTCACGCCCGGGGAAACGCTTGCCCACTAAAGCAATCTCCCTGTAAAAGTGGGCATGGGTGGTCAGGTCATCTAAAATCACTACACTGTCTAAGCCATCCTTTTTAAAGCTTTCTGCCACAGTCATGGCAGTAAAGGGCGTCAGGCTAATCAGCCCTGGCGAGTTGTCAGAACTGGTGGCCACAATCACACAATTTTGGCTGATCTTTTCATTCTCTAAAAACATTTTTACTGCCTTGATCTCACTTTTTTTCTTGCCAATTAAGGCAAAAATAACTACATTACCCTCTTTGGCCTGAAGCTTAGCCAAAGTCATCAGAAATGAGGTTTTGCCCGCTTTTCTATCTCCCGCGATCAGCTGCCGTTGGCCTTTACCCAAAGGCAGAAGCATATCCACCACTGTGGTACCTGAAAAAAGGGGGCGTTTAATTTTGACCCGGCTGATTAAAGGCGGAGGGAAACCATAAATAGGCATATTTGACCCTGATTTAACCGGGATCGGGGCTGGCCACAAAGGCAAACCTAAGGGGTCGATGACTGATCCTAGTATTTTTTGACCAACAGCCACAGCCACCGCTTCACTGCTTCTGGCCACCTTGGTGCCAATTTTAACCAGACGCGGACTAAACAGCAGAATCTCTACTAAGTTTTTGCTTAAATTCATCACCTGACCCAGTTGGCCTGCCTCAAAAACAACCAGCTCCTCACGTTTAACCGCGGGCAGGCCAGAGGCGTAGATAATTGGGTATTCTATTTGCTCAACTACCCCGTATTCTTTTGTCTTATCAAGATAATTCTTGTAAAGATTCATAGACTTCCTCTACTCTCTTGGCATAAGAGTAATCATAGATCCTGCCTTGATAAGCAATCACTGCTCCTGCTATTAAACTTTTGTCAACACTAATTGCCAGTGACACCTTTTTATCAAAGTTCTCCTTAAACCAATCTTGTATTTGTTTGGTCTGGTTGTGGGTGGGCTGATAAGCAAGGGTGAGCTCTAATGTCATAGATTAAAACCTTCTTTTTTGGCTTTGTCTAAAGCTTCCAGCACGATTTGAGTATGATCTTCAGACAAAACCACATCAGGCAAGGCTTTTTTCACAACAATCCTCATTAACTTTAGAGCATTCTCATCGAGCTGGGCCAGCCGTTCCTCCCTATATTGGTCTAATTCCTGCTGGATTTTTAAAAAGTACTCATCAAACCGTTTTTGGATATGTAACCTTATTTGGACCATACTATCCTTCATCCCCTCATCTAAAACCTGGGCTGATTTCAAGGTAAGAGTCTCCAGAATCTTATTCTGGCGGGCTAAAGCCTTATCTAAAATTTCTGCTGATTGCTGGTGACTGATGGGCTGATGATGGTGTTTAACTTGATGAGACTTGAATTTTAAGAAAGCAGGTAAATTCATGATAATAGTATAAAATAAGTCACTCCCAGAGAGCCAATAATAATAGCCACAGTAATAGCTACATTCATCACAATCCCCATGGTAATCTTAAAAGAAGCTCTGGGATTTCTGCCCAAAGCCTCAACCCCAAGTGTGGCTGAACGGCCAAAAATTAAGACACCTAGAGCAATGCTAACCAGCACCAGCCCACCGGAAAAAACATATTTGAAAACATCAGAAGGCCGCTCCAAAGCAGCAATGGTGGAGAGAGAAAAAGCATCTTTTAAACTCTTTCCGATTTTACCAGCTGATTTGGCAGAAACAGCATAACGCATATTTAAAGCCACTTTGATTTTACCACAGCTTCCCCCAACACCCTCAACACCAGGGGTTGAACTGCAATCCTCCAAAGCAGTACCCAGGACAAAACCTGTTTCTGTGGCTTTCATACCGACTCCTGCTTTTTTAGAGGAGGTGATCAGATCATCTTTTTTAATGGGGCCCCCGTCTGAGCTTACATAAACTGAGACAATGCCAGAGGAAGAGACAGGGTGCACTCCTTCTTTGTTTTTGACCCTGATTAGCATGGCCGGATTATCTGTCACTACTCCCACTATTCCTGGATCATAAGGGGCTTTGCTTAAGACATAGCCTGTTTGAGAGGCAGAGATAATATAACCATCTTTGACATTAGTATCCAAAATGGGCAGGCTTTGGGCCACTCCCAAGCTGGCAATTAACAGGGCAGTAAAAATCATATACTATCATTAACAATACCCTGCTAAACTGATAAAATCAAGCACTCTTCTGGCTGCAAGCGATTGGAAAGACAATTGCTTAAAGCATTTTTAACTTGCCGGTCTTTTTGCCGAGAACTGTTCTGTTAGAAGCTAGTTTAGCCTGCAACCTCGAAGGTTGCAGCGTAATCGAATCGACAGTAGAGAAAGATCTTCTCTTCTTTGAACAAGCGGTATTGGTGTGGTGTTGGTGTGGGAAGATGATCCATGGCTGGGTCAAAAACTTGGGTGTTGGCGGGCAATAATTGCTGTTGCAAGCTGTATGGGTATGGCATCTGGTAATTGAGGCTCCCACTTGACGAGTGGGAAAGCTGAGTGTTTAGCGGCCAACTGGAAAAACACTGTACCGAACTATCGTTTCAACTCCTGTTTGCCCAAGATGTCTTTGACCAAGATCAAGTTCAGGGTTATATCCACCTATATAAAACTTGAAGGTAAGACACGGAGGTCTATCGCAAAACTCTATTTCAGGACCTGACAGCAGATTAGGAAGAGTTCGAGCTGCAGCAAGTACAGCTGGTAATGCATCATATGCTAAAGGAATAAGTGAGGCTGCCTTAGCACTATATCTTTCTATTGCAGATCTTCCATCCAAAACCAGCCTACCGACTTGTGTAACCGTTTCCTGTCCACCAACCCTAAACATACTTGCATCTATCACACTTGTTTCTACAGCCATAGTTTACACCATTACTATACAGTTTTTCTTAAAAAATGCAAGGTTTTTGGATTAAGAACAAACCGCTGTGGTCTTCGTTGAGGTATGATAAAATACCGTTATGATCATACTTGGCATTGAGACTAGCTGCGATGAAACAGCTGCTGCTGTATTGTCCTTCGACAAAGCTCAGGATAAACAAAAACGGATAATAATATTGTCCAATGTGGTGGCTTCGTCAGCCAAATTACAAGCTAAATATGGTGGGGTAATTCCAGAACAAGCAGCCAGGGAACAATTAAAAACTATTATCCCTGTTATAGAAGAGGCTTTAAATCAAGCCTTTCCCAAAAAAAGATTGCCACGGGCCGCCTTTGGCAGACCTCGCAATGACGAGATTGGGATAGATGCTATAGCTGTTACCTTTGGTCCAGGCTTAATTGGATCTCTTTTGGTAGGAGTGGAAACAGCTAAAACTTTAGCCAGAATTTGGGATAAACCATTAATACCAGTAAATCATTTACTGGGCCATTTTTATGCTAACTGGATTGTCCCTTCGTCATTCCGAGTGATCAGCGAGGAATCTTCCTTCTCAAGTTGGAAGATTGCTTCGTCCTCCTTCGACAAGCTCAGGACTCCTCGCAATGACAATTTTGAAGTACCTTCCTTCCCCTGCTTAGGCTTGCTTGTTTCAGGTGGGCACACTGATCTAGTTTTGTTTTCTAACCATGGCAAATATAAATACCTGGGTGGCACCAGGGATGATGCTTGCGGGGAATGTTTTGACAAGTGTGCCAGGTTACTGGGATTACCATATCCAGGAGGGCCATACCTGTCTAAATTAGCTGAGAAAGGAGATTCAAGCAAATTTAATCTGCCCATTCCTATGAGAGGATCAAAAGACTTGGATTTTTCCTATTCAGGATTAAAAACAGCAGTAGCAAATATAATTCAAAAATCAAAAATCAAAAATCAAAATGAAAAAGCAGATTTGGCAGCTGCAATTGAAGAGACTATCATAATTTCTTTAATTGAAAAGGTTATCTTGGCAATTAAAAAGTATAAAGTTGAACAAATAATGGTTGCAGGCGGAGTAGCTGCGAACCAAAAATTAGTAAGAGATTTAAGATTAAAGATTAAAGATTTAAGAATTAAATTGCACGTACCTCCACCCTACCTATGTACAGACAATGGAGCCATGATTGCAGCAGCCGGCTTTTTTACCAAACCAATTTCTAATCCTTTAAGCTTACAAGCAGATCCCAACCTATCTCTGCTATAATAACAAACCAATTATGCCAATTGAAGCAGTTTTACCAACTTATCATGATTATACCCGCCATTGGCGTGCTCTTGGAATCTCCAAACCTAACACTCCTTTTGAAGCTGGCCTGCTGCCAAGAAAACCTCCTCCAGCTGTATTTGATAACTGGCCTAAAGACACTGTCAAGCAAACAGCCCGGTTAGTATGCGAACAAAACAGCCAATTAGTTAAGCCTTTGTTGGAGATAACCGGACCTTATACCCTTCGTCCTTTTCATAGAGGTTTGCTAGCTGCTAGCTTAGATCAATTCAGCGGCAACTGGCCAGATACATTAACCCAAGTTGGAAAGTTACCTCAATATCAGGATCTAAATCCACTAACTTTAGTTAGGGCTCTTCGTTTTGGCTTAAATGCTTTACTAGGTTTGGAGGATTACCCAAGTGGGCACTACCAGACAACCACATTAGCCAACCATGGTATTTATCAGCAGGAAGCCCAACGAGTACGCACTTTTGTACAACATTACCCAAACTTGTGGGATCAAATACCTGAACCTGTTAAAGATATGACTGAGAGATTCTTTGTTAGAAATCCCCCGGATACCCAGACAGCTATTGCCCGGAATTTGGATCTCCCGCCTTATACAGTAACACGCTATATCCAAAAAGTTGTCAAGTATGTTGAATATATCCTCAGTCAGGATAAGAAACTACAAAATCCAGCTTCGTTGCTGCCGGCCAGTGAGGCTTATCAGCCGCTCATTGATTACATCTATGCCAGGGTTACTGAAGCGCTTCAGCAAACTAAGGTAGCTGCAGAACAAGCTCCCCCTTTAAAAAGAAGGGTCGCTGGCAGAAGATCAAAAACTCAAAGACCACACCATCTGCCGCTCTTAGCTGAGGCTGTAACTGAACATGTCCCGCTTTCTCCAAAACAACAGAATGAACTTTATAATAAATTAGTGCTGACAGCCCGGAGGAGTGATCAGGAAGAAGCTATGGAAGTGCTTTTTAGAGAGATTTACCCTATTCTCAGAGGCTGGAGCAGAACTTTTACTAGAAACAACCCTGATTTAGTTGAGGAGGTCACAGCTGAGGCTGCTGTGAAAATCTGGCAGAGACTGGACACATATCATCCTGAGGAGGAAGGTACTTTTAAGTCATGGGCTATGGTCATTACGCGTTGTACGGCAGTCGATTTAATTCGACAGGAAACCCGTCATCATCGTCGCCTGGGATGTTACTTGGAAGAAAGATTTGCAGACGATCCTGGTCAGCCTGCCAGAGAAGATTTTCTGGTAGATCCGGATATTTACAGAGACAGACAGCCAGAAGGGGCTTTTTCCAAATCAACAGTACAACAATTTGCCCATCAGGCAATTAATCAAATTCCTAATCCAGACCAAAAACTTGTTGCTGAATATAGATTAGCAGGATTAAGTTATCGTGAGATAGCTCAACTCACTCAGATACCGCTTGGGACTATTAAATCAATGATTAGACTAGCCAAATCACAAATATTAGCTTATTTAGCTAAACAAGGAATGAATTCTTACTCAGATATTATTGCTTAATATTAGCCTGCAACCTCGAAGGTTGAAGCACCCCAGGGGTTGGAATTTAGTTGAGGAGTTAATCCAGGTCAAAGAGCTTAAAAACGCTATTTTCTATGCAACGTATCAGGCTTCAAAGGAATACTCCAAATTAACCTCATTTACCATTGCTAAAGCTGTTTTGGCGAAAGAAAGCACAAATTACACTGTTACGGTCATTATTGACGGTCTGAACAATAAAGAAAGAGACGTTGTAAGGGAGGAATTGAAGAAACTCAAGATAAAGTATAGGAAAATTCGAGGTATGAAAGACGAACAAAGTATTTTTCTCAGGCTATCTGATGCAATGGCCGGCTTCTTGCGGGAGGTTTATGAGGGAGAAGAATATACCAAGCAGTTTATGAAACGCTTTGAGAAGGCAGGTATGGTAACTGAAGCATAAAAAAACCAGGCTGTCTAGACCTGGCAACCCAGCATTGTTAAGTGGCTGGCTGGCTCTATTTACCTTTCGGTAACAGCGACCATACGGACGTTTTCAAGCATCCATACTATACCAAAGTCATTCCTTATTTGTCAAATTTTTGTCTTGGCCACCTAGATAGAGAACGGTTGTCCTCCTTTCTCAAGATAACTTTTAATATAAGCTGAGGGAGTCTGGTAATGCAAGGAGTGGTGGTATCTTTTCTGGTTGTACTTTTCATTGAAGATGTCACACCTTCTGTTAACTTCTTCTAAATCATCATTCAAAAGATCTTCCTGGTAGTTGAAGAACTCATATTCAACTGTTTGAATAAGCCTCTCGGCTCTGGAGTTTTCTTTGGGAGTATGAGGATGAGAAAAGTAATGTGGGATATTAAGCTTTGTTGTCAGCTTGTGAAAGTTAAGTAAATACTCACTGCCATTGTCAGTATTAATAGCTTCAATAGGAAATGGGAAGTAATCAATGACCTTTCCTAGAAAATCAGCTGCAGAAGAGCTGGAAATAGTCTTGTAAGCTTGTGTGTAAGCAAACCTGCTCTTGCAGTCAATAGCTACAAATAAATAAAACCTGGAAGTTAGAATATAAAGATATTTAGTATCAATCTGCATTCTTTCCATGAGTAAAATACCAATCCATCCAGGCAAGCCTTTTTAATGCATCTTTAGACAGATTAAAATCTCTAACCTTCATCTCTACCGGAAGTATTTTAAAGCTGCGCATGTAGCAGCCATTATATGAACCTTTAATAGTTAGTTAAACCGTTCTGGATGTATCGCGGCCTAGATACAGCACATAATAATGGAGAATTAGACATTTTTGATTTCTATGGGAAATTGGGGACAGAATTTTACACAGTATTTCCCGAACTTATCGAATCCTCTTAATTTTAATAACATTTTAGTTCTTTATTGCTAGTGCTTTAATTCATCCCATCCAAATCTCATTGGGTTAAAAACATAATAATCTTCATGTACAACACTCCAGGGATCATTAATTAAATCCTGCCTCAAAATATCATTCTCACTCATAAATTGGTCTAGCTTTCTAACTATCTGTTTATGTGCTTCAAGTTTTTCTTCTAGGCTCTTTTTTTCTATATTTTGGGTAAATTCTATTAAACCAAAATCATTATCTAGTGTATGTAGTTCTTTCTCAAGCCATTTTGTATGTGGAAAGTACTTTTTATTCAGTAGGTAAACAAGTCTTAGTATAGCTTCAACTGAAAGAAATAAAAAAATCTCAGAGGCAGTAAGCTGCCCTCTTTTGAAACTCCAATCAGCATTGTATGTTCCATTATCGCCGACGGTTAACCAAAGACCCTTAATTATTTTTTGAAGTGTATTATCGGGATAAAAAGGTAACTTATTTTTAACCTCATTAATTAATGGTAGATCTTCTCTAATCGGGGTTGCATGAGCTAGTTCATACAATAAATAAGGAAATGACTGATTCCAAAAATCATCTATATCCCCATGGACAATTTTTTCTAAAGGCCAATCTGAAACTCCAGCACTGATTCGAATATCTTCGAATTTAGGATACTCATCTATAACTTTTTTTAGTTTGTCTTTGAATTCTTTCTTTATCTTATCAGGCAAATAAAATTCAATTTCTATATCAGATTTTTCATCACAATACCCATAACTTACAGAGCCAGAAATATAAATATTAAGTTTAATATTTTCTTTATTTACCTTAGTAAATTCCTGGGTGATTGTATCTGCATAGCGCCTTGCAATTTCAATGAGTTTTTGTTTGGTATCCATGACTTAGATCATTATACTTTATCATTTTTACCCATTTAATTAATATTTAATCATTATACTGTAAGTCAATGGCTACAAATAAATAAAACCTGGAAGTTAGAATATAAAGATATTTAGTATCAATCTGAACTAAGCTGCCTAAATGTTTTTCTTTTAATTCTTTGGCTGCTCTAAGCCTGGCAATCTTGAGTTTCCTGTGAGCTTTAGGTTTCTTCTTGTGAAAGGTATTTAAAAGCCTTGAACTTCTGTTAATGACCTTTTGGATGGTATTGTAGCCAATCTTCACTCCATGTAAATCCTTTAACTCAGCCTGAATTTCATACTTTGATTTTCCAGATCAGCAACCCTAATCTGGCAGATAAGATCAATAACTTCTTTTGGAGTTGTCATTTCCCTTAATTTGTGTGGTTTCCTAAGCCTTGTATCAAACTCAAGTGAAGTAAGATTAATTTTGTTAAATCTGGGAAATTTTAAATGTACGGTGTCCAGGACATACTATACACTTTTTAAGATCTGTCACCTCTTTTACCAATCTTGATTGCCTTTAATCTCCCTTGACGATCCCAACGTCTCAAAGTCTCTGGATTAATCCCCAACATCTCAGCAGCTTCACGAATCCTGATGAGCTTAATTTCCTTAGTCATAAGTTCAAATTAACTTACACAAAATTATACATCTGTTCAGTTGTTCATCACAAGGGCTCCAGTTTCACTTGAAGCATAAGTTTTTCTAGTGTAAAATTTCTTAATGATTAAGATGAAGATTAAACTAGAAGGATTAAATTTTTTAAAGGTTTATGATGTACTACTTGATATACAGGATAAACTTCAACTCTCTGCTACAAATGACATAACAATTGATTTGTTTCCATCCAGACTTCGGTTTCCCGAACTTTTTCCTGAAGATACTCCATTTTCTAAAGAAAGGTACTGCCAGGACAGATTGGATGCCATAGATTACCTTAAAGAAATAAGTGCTATTTCTGCATATCAGTTATACAAGGCGCATTTTAACATTTGGGAGGATAAAGTCAGGATGTCTTGCAAAATTTCCAGATATGCAGTATGCTGGCGAGAAGAAATATAAGATTTGAGAAGGTGAAGTACCCCTTGCAATATAAATATTAAATTTTAAATTCCTGGGGTTTGAAGCTGTTTAACCCCAGGGGTTGGAATTTAGTTGCCAAGCCTATTGCTAATCCTTTATTTCTACAGGCAGATCCAAACCTATCTCTGATATACTAAACGCATGGATAAAGTTTATAGACAAGATCTGGTTGAAAGCAAATGGTATCAGTTTTGGGAGGAAAAGGGATATTTTAAGCCTGAGATAAACCCTGAGGGTGAACCCTACACTATTATCCTTCCCCCGCCTAATGCCAATGCTCCTTTGCATTTTGGCCATGCCATGTATGTGGTAGAAGACATTTTGATCAGGTACCACCGGATGAAAGGTAAGGCTTGCTTATGGCTGCCCGGCTCTGACCATGCCGGTTTTGAAACACAGGTAGTTTTTGAAAAAGAATTGGCAAAGGAGGGCAAATCCCGTTTTGACTTTGACAGACAAACCTTATATCAGATGATCTGGGATTTTGTACAGGAGAATAAGGGTACCATGGAAGGACAGCTGAGAAGACTGGGCTTTTCTTTAGACTGGTCAAGAATGAAGTTTACCCTTGAGCAGGACATTATCAAGATAGTTTATAAAACCTTTAAAAAAATGTTTGATCAAGGTCTAATTTATAGAGGCAATAGAATTGTTAATTATTGCACTAAACATGGCACTTCATTTTCTGATTTAGAAGTTTTATATGAGGAGCGAAAAACGCCTCTCTACTACATTAAATATGGGCCTTTAACTTTAGCTACAGTCAGGCTTGAGACTAAATTTGGTGATACTGCTTGCGCAGTCCATCCTAAAGATCAAAGATACCAAAAATATATAGGCAAAGAAATTAACATAGAAACAGTGTTAGGACCTGCCAAAATTAAAGTTGTGGCTGATGAGGCAGTAGACAGACAGTTTGGCACTGGGGTTATTAAAGTAACTCCAGCTCATTCTGCGGCCGATTTTGAAATCGGCCAAAGGCATAATTTAGAAATCAGACAAGTGATTGGTTATGACGGCAGATTGAATGAAAAGTGTGGTAAGTTTGCCGGGTTGAGCGTCAAAGAAGCAAGAGTTGCTATTGCCCAAGAAATGGAGCAAAAGAACCTGATAGAAAAAGTGGATTATGATTATCAAAACAGGGTGGCTGTTTGTTATAAATGCGGCACAGAAATAGAACCATTACCTCTTCAGCAGTGGTTTATTAAAATAGAGGATCTTTCTAAACAAGCCATCAAAGCAGTTAAAGATGGCCAGATTAAGGTTTATCCTAAAAGGTGGGAAAGTACTTATTTTAATTGGCTCAGTAACATTAAAGATTGGAATATCTCCCGCCAAATAGTCTGGGGTATGCAAATACCTGCCTGGCACTGCATGGAATGCAGTAAAGTCAAAAGTCAAAAGTCAAAAGTGAACAATGAAACAATGAAACAATCTAACAATTATGGCTGGATTGTTACTGCAGGGGAAGTTCCAACAAAATGCCCAAACTGCAAAAGCACTTCTTTGGAGCAGGACCCTGATGTATTTGATACCTGGTTTTCTTCAGGACAATGGCCTTATGTAACACTTCAGACAAACCAACCAGGTGATTTTGAAAAATTCTACCCAACTTCGGTAATGGAAACAATGTATGACATTTTGCTATTTTGGGTAGCCAGGATGGTAATGCTGGGCCTTTTTGTAACAGGCAAGGCTCCTTTTAAAGATATCCTGCTGCACGGTAAAGTTTTAGACCCGCTGGGCCAAAAAATGAGCAAATCCAAGGGCAATGTGGTAAATCCAATGGAAATAGCAGACCTTTACGGAGCAGATGCCATCAGGATGGCTTTAGTTTATGGGACTGCTTTTGGCCATGACCAGGCGCTGTCTCATCCTAAACTTCAGGCTATGAGAAATTTTACCAATAAGCTCTGGAATATTGGCAGATTTATTATTGAATTCAATCCAGAAAAACTCGGAACAACTCAGAAAACCAGTAGATCAGATAGTCTGATAAACCGGAATTCCGGAACACCGAGTCATTCTGAGTCATTCCGAAAATCAACCTATCCTGAAGACAGAGAAATACTAGAGAAATTAGATAAAGTCATCGTAACTGTCACCAAATCCCTTGACCAATACAGATTCCATGACGGGGCTGAGGCTCTTTATGAATTTATCTGGCACCAGTTTGCAGATATTTATATTGAGTCAACCAAAGAAAGACGTGCGCAGGCCCAGCCTGTTTTGGAATATGTTTTTAGAACCTCCCTGGAGCTTCTTCACCCATTTATGCCTTTTATAACTGAAGAGCTCTGGCAAAAGCTACCCCATCAAGGGCAGTCCATTATGATCACCAACTGGCCATTAATAAGTAACAGCTAGTTTGTTACAATTTCTTTATGCCTCCAAAAAGGTTCTACTGCTATGTTGATGAAACAGGACAAGATACTCTAGGTGATATTTTTGTGGTTACCGTGGTCATTCCAGAAAACAAAGATGAGGTATTGGAATACCTTGAGAAAGTTGAAGTACAAAGTGGTAAAGAAAAATTTAAATGGGGTAAAGCTGACCCTAATAAAAGATTTGCCTACATAGAAACAATCCTTAGTCAAAGGAAACATCCGTTAAAAATTTATTTCTCTTTTTATGGAAACACTAAAGAATATAAAGCACTAACAATTCTGACTATTTTTAAGGCAGTACACTCTATTAAAGATTTTAAAAACCATAAGTTTATCATCTCGGTTGATGCACTGGGAGAAAAAGATAGAAGGTTTTATGGTTCAGAGCTTCACAAGCTAGGTATTCCTTCAAGACAGGTAAAGGGAATAAGAAGAGAAGAAAGTAACACCCTGATAAGACTAGCAGATAGTGTTTGTGGATTTGTCAGGGATATTTTAGAAGAAAAACCTAAAAGCGAAAGGGATGAAAGATTAACTAAACTATATAAAAAAGCTGTTAAGGAAGATGTTTTAATTGAAGTCTAAAAAAAGAAAACCCCCTCTTATGAGGGGGAAACAGCCTACTTCCTTCGACTCGAAAGTCATTTAGACTTTCTCCCTCTCAGGACAGCTCGCCTATACGACCAGTCTTCGGCTGCACTTTGGGTATATATTACCAAATTTAGATAAAATTTACAACCGTTCAAACTACATCACAAACCATACAACGACTGAATGGCCAGAAGTTTCAGAAGTCAGGCATCATCAGGACTAGATCTTCCAATTTGAACAAAGTATTTGTAGAGATCATCATGCTTATAATCCTCACTATATGACCCAAAAGTTTTAAAGAACCCACCAAATAATTCAAGACGCTCGAGTTCATAATACCGACATTCATCCCACCACGTCCGTGGTAATAACTTTCCTGCTTCATGCAGATTAAGCAACGGTTTTTTGGCAGCATAAAAGGTAAGCCAGATCCTGGTAACGCTGGTAGATTTTCCTAAGGTCACTGACCAAAAGATATTCTTGCTCGTCAATCGTCTGGGGTTTCCGTTGCATTAAAATCCGATCAAGATCCTGCTCACTTAACTGCATTCTTGACTGTAAATGCTCCGCATATGCTAGAACATCACCCATATGAGTACGCTCTTTAAAAAGTGAAAAAACAGAACGAATCAACCTAACTTGTCCCTGCTGATGAGCCCGCTCTACAGCAGACTCCGGAGTAAAACCAATGGTAACATTAACAGTAGGCAGAGTAGGTTTTGGCTCTGTCTCATTTCTGGTATCCATAACAGCGATATTATATCCTACAAAGAAATTAATTGATAAATTGACCTTTCTATATTACACTCAACCCAATGAACGACCAATCACTTAAACTGATAAACCAGTACTTTTCCGATTTAGCCAAAAAAAGAGTCTAGGCATGGATTAACGCAAATTTCCCGCAAATACACCGCAATTACGTTTTTGACGAAGTCAAAAAGGCAAGGTTCTGCGAGCACGAAGTATAATTTCTCCTACTGAAGTGCGGAGCAGGTCCTTATTCTTGGGGTTTTTCTTCTTCTTTTGCTTGGGGAACCGGTTGTTCCCCTTCTTTTGGAGCCTCACCTTCTGTTGGCGCTTCACCCTCAGCTGGAGCCTCACCTTCTTTAGGAGCGCCTTCTGCTGCTTGGGCCTCAGCTGCTTGAGCAGCCTGTTCTTGAGCCTGCTCCTCCATTAACTTCTCCATTTGGGCAGAAACAGCCGGAGCAAGTTTAACTACAATCTCTGCCGGATCAGCACTGATAGTAATTTTTTTCCTGTCATAGCTTAACTGCCCTAAGCTAACAGCATCGTCAATTGCTTTAAGCGGTGTAATATCCACTTCTATTTTCTCCGGCAAATCAGCTGGTAAGCTTTCCACCTCTATCTCATTTAAGGTTTGTAAAACAATAGCCTCGCCTAAGTTAACTGCTTCAGGTGAGTCTCCTATTTGAACAATAGGCACAGCCACTGTAACTTTCTGGGTTAAATTAACCTGGTAAAAATCTATATGGATAGGTTGATTGGTAACAGGATCATGCTGAACCTCCCTTATAAGCACCGGCCTAACTTTCTCAGATCCAATTTTTAAATCAATCAAGCCTGTCTCCCCTGCCTGATGAAAGATTTTTAAAAAGTCTTTTGTAGAAAGGAGCACATTTTCCCCATCAACACCTTTGCCAAACACATGGCCTGGCAAGCTGCCTCTTTTTCTTAAGGCCTTAACTTTTTTACCTAAGACTTTTCTTTCCTCAGCATTTAATGACAATCTATCCATGATCCTGGTAATTTACCACAAAGCCTATCTTATGTTCAAGTCGCCAGGTTGTATGGGCTGATATTATGTTATAATCCTCATCCAATGGCAAGCGCAGAGCAGAGACTGATAAGACCTGATAAACCTGAGCAGGCCCTGCTTGATCACCCTCAAGATTTTAATTTTCAGCCAGACAGCATTGGATATGTCTTGTTTTTCAACTATCATGATCTTTTAGCAGGCAGAAGGCGGCCTGTCACTATCTTTAAACAAGTTCCTCGGGGCCTGCATGAGGCAGGAATTTGGCAAGAGGCAGCAAAACGCGGATTTAAGAGTGTAGAAGAGGTGCTCTGTCTGCCTTATGATGATCTAACCCCACCCACCTTTAGTGAGCGCTTTGCCAATGGATTAGCCAGTTATGTGGCTGAGGAGTTGACTATGACCCCGCATGTCCGGCTAGTTAAGATGGTGTTTGAAGACAACAATTACTCTCCTATTCCTTTCCCGCCTGCTCTGGAGCAGGAATTTACCCACACAGTAGAAGAACAGGTTGGCAAAATACCCCAAAGAGAAGGCGATCTTTTAATCTACCGCTATGGTTTATATGACGGCATCCCCCAAAGCCTGCAACAGGTTGCCTCTTTATTTGGTGTTTCAAGAGGGCGCATTAGCCAGCTTGAAGCAAGAGCTCTGCGAAGGCTGCGCCGTTCCCCAAGCGCCGATCTTTTGGCACAGTTTACTCCCTTTCCCAAAGACAGCCTGGGCAGAGACATTTCTGGCCCAGGATTAAGAAGATACTTGCCTGATATGACTAACTTACAGCTATCTGACTTAGCAGCAGCACAGTTAAGAAGATACGGGGTTTTATTAGCATCATTGCCACTCCAGCTGGAAGAGAATACCACCGGTTTGCAACGGAAAAATATTGACTGCATTGCTGTACTGCTCTACCATGGACTTACCCATCCACAGACAGCTGAAAAGCACTATACCAATAATCTTTTAGCCCGGCTGCCAATTAGCAATGATCAACTTTTGACAATTGGCAATCTTAAACTGGCAGAAGCTGGACTTCCTACTCAGATTGTCAACGCCTTTGCCAGACATGAGAAGAGCACATTTGGGGATGTGCTGGCGATGACTCCGCCGGAATTTGCCAAAATCAGAACACTGGGTAAACTGAGAGCTTTTCAATTTGGCATGAAACTTGAAGAGCTGCTTAAGCTACCAGTAGCTAGACTGTTAGCAGACATTGTCAGAACCCTCAAGCAGCAAGCACTAATAAGAACACAGTACAGTTAAATTTTTAGGGTCTGATAAACTGAAGCTGAAAAATTCTATCCTCTGACAGATCTGTTTTGACAGAGTACTGTTGGGGACCAATCTCCCGGGCTTGACCTGAGGCTAGTTTCATATCTATTGGATAAATCACCCTCCATTCAAAAGGATCTTTTAAAGTGCCTGCTTGTTTAATCACCTCTAGTTTATATTGAGCTTTCCCCTGCTTAAATTCCACTCTTACAGGGGTGGAATAATCTATCACCAACTCTTTTTGTTCTTTAGGCAAAAGCTCTATTAAAAATGAGTAGCCTGTTCTGCCGTAGTCCATAAAGCTAGTCACCTTTTTAGTCATATCATCCTCTCCCCATAAAACTTTGGTCAGTTTACTACCAGTTGGTAAATATATCCTCATCCTATTCTTGTATTTTCCTGCTGGAAAAACATCTGATGGACTTCTATTAGTATAGGTAATTTTTAATTTATGAAGAATTTCTCCCTCTTTATCAACATTTGTTTCTAAATTATATGATCTGTCTAAGTAATAATTTGCTTTATTTACTCCTAAATTTGCCTCAACTAGGGCTAAAAAATCAGCTTTAAACTCTTCATCCCCTAAACTTGGCCTGGGCATTAGCCCTGCCCAATTTTCTGAGACTATGTATGAGAAAAGGATTGGATCATCTAAATATATACTCATGTGTTTCCTCTCTAAAGATCTACTAAGTGAGGTCATAATCTCTGGCCAATTTTGGTTTGGCAGAAAGAATAATTTATTAAACAGTCCAGTGGTTAAACTTGTTAAAAAGCCTGCCTCCGCAGTACCAACTGCCTTCTCAAATAAATTGAGAGAGTCAATTTTCTCTTTATAATCAGCTAAATTTAAAGACCCAACCACAGACAGCAAATCCTCTATTGCTGATATATCAAGAGCTATTACCCCTTCCACCCTCTCCCCTGTTTCTTTGGTAAAAAACCATTCTGCTTGTCTGGCTGACGTGGGAAAATCAGGCTCCCAGTTTGAATCCCTTAAATAATAATTTGCTTGGTTTAAATCTTTTTTAATCTCTGGTGGTGGTTCAACATGCAAATTCAGCTGCCCGTCAATTACACCAACATCATTAACCTGTAACTTTTTTAATTTTCCACCCTCAAATGAAACCTTAGCAAAAGATTCAATAAACCCGCCAGCTGGCCTAAGCTCACTGTTATTTTGTAGTAGGACTAAATAATTTTTCTCTCCCTTTAAAGCAACTATTTCCGGCAAAATTCCAGATAAAGACCGCGCTTTTTTAACTAAATTAGCATATAAAGTTAACCTTTCTGACAAATTTTCAATATCTGATTTTAAAATTTTTGGCAAATTAGCTTTAAAATCCTCACTTTTAGTTAATGCCTCAGCTTTAGATAAGTCTTCATCAGCAGATCGTAAAAAAGTCTGGGCCTTGTCAAAATAACCTTGGGGAGATTCATTTAATTCTCCTGTTATACTCCTGAGGCTGGTAATTAGAGCTTGCATCCCTAAAATAGTATTCTGGGCAGAGTCTAAAGACAAAGTTGCCAAGCTTAAAAGTTTATCCCCTATTTCAAATTGAGTTTTGAAACCTATTTTTTGTAAAGGCTCCAATGAATAAAGAACTGATTTTGCCTGAGTTTGCGCTGCACCAGCTTGGTTTACTTTGGATAAGCTTTTTTCAAACTCCCCTTTTTCTAAATCTTTAATTGCTTCTGAAAGCTGGTATTTATAAGTTAAAACTCCAAAGCTAATTTGGAAAATAGGCCAAATTAAACCGTAACTTATTATTAAAATTCCAATCCATAAAGAAATAGTTGAAACAGAAACTGTCTTTGCCCTTTCCCCACTCCCTTCTAACCTTAATCCTCTAAGTTCCTCTGCTTTTTTCATCTTCCACTGCTCACTTTCTTTTTCAGCTTCTAACTTCTCACTCCTAACCTCTAGTTCAGGCACCTTTATCTCATTTTCTTTAAAATAACTTAGTGTCTCTTTTAAATTTGATACTAGCTTATTTTTAGGCTGCCAGTTTAAAAATTTAATAGTTTTCTCAAGATTAGGAGTTGGCCAAGGAGGCAGTTCGCTTGGTTTGAAGTCTTTATTTTCATACCAGACCGGATCTAGCAAAATCTGTTTAATCTCAGCTACCTTAATCGGAGTAATATTTACTCCGTCAAAGATTTTTTGAGCAGTTGCCCCGGCAAATATACATTTAACTGCTAAGTCACAAGCATCGTCCACAAATAGCGCTCTTGATGAGAAATCCAAGGATATTTCCTTTTGCAAATCTCCTGTTAAGCTTTGTTGGATTAATCTAATTAAAGGATCCGGACCTAATAAATTAAAGTTCATCCTTGGCCCATATATAGCTCCTAGCCTTAATATCCTGGCATTTAAATTATCTCCTTTTGCGACTTTAGCAATTGCTGATTCAACTTCGGTTAAATATTCTATATCTTTGCCTGCCCCTTTCTTATCATAAAGATCAATTGAGGATATTAAAAGCAACCTTGGTTTAAACTTTTTGAAAATATTCATAACTTCTTTTATATCCAGCTTAAGATGAGAAACTATAAATATATAATCCAGTCTGTTAAATTTTAAATTAAGGTCCTGGTCAAAAGAATCTATATAAAAGTGAAAGTCTTTATTTTCAATTGCCTTAGATAAATTTTTTCTTTCCCCCATCCTTAAATCATCTACTCCGATTACTTGAATATTTTTGCTTAGAAGCTTATCAACTAAATGAGAGCCAAAAAAAGAAGCTGCTCCCACAACTAAAGCAACTGGAGTGTTTCGTGCAAGTAAAATATTTGGATTTTTATTGCTATTTACAACTATTTCGCTCACGGGTAAATCGTATCAAAGAATAGTTAGATTGCAATAGAGATAAACAATATCGGAATATAGCTATGAGACTCGGTAGCAAGAAGATTACCGACAATCAAGCGCTAAGTTAGCCAGCTTATCAGCTTTTTTATTTAATTCCCGTCTGATATGTGAATAGGTGATTTTCTTAAATTCGCTTTCTAATTTCTTAATTTTGTAAATTAACGGCTTAAGATTTAAGCTTTTGATTTTATATCTTCCTGATAGCTGCTCTGCTACTAATTTAGAATCCATATAAAAATCTATTTCTAAATTATTTTTAAAATAATCTTTAACATATTCTAAAGATCTTAAGACAGCAGTATATTCTGCAAAATTATTTGTTGAAGTTCCAATATATTCTCCTTTTTCAAATAAAACTCTTCCCTTTTCATTAGCTATAAAAAAACCGTAAGCTGCATTTCCAGGATTTCCTCTTGAAGCTCCATCTGTATAAATAATTAGTTTCATGTTTTTGAACGCTTGGGGATCCAGTATAATCCAATAATTTGTAAAATCAAAATCAAATATTCAGAAATTACTGTAATCCATGATGCAGCAAGATAAGAAAATTTAGGAATAAAAACAAGGTTCAGTATTAAATTAAAGCTTAAGCCTGTTAAATAAATTGCAAACATCTTTGTGTATTTACCTTTTGCTAACAGTGCACACATGAAAAAGTTTGACAGGAAAAAAGCCGGAAAAGAAAAAGACAAAATCTGCAGACTTTGTGAGGAACCTAAAAAACGTGCTCCTGTAATTAGGTCAACCAGAAACGGGGCCAGAATTAAGGTTAAAACTACACATAGTAAAGACAATCCAAAAAGAGTAAACGATACCTGCTTAAACTTGGCCCAAGATTTAAGCATCAAAGGATAATAAGCATTCATCATAAAAGTGGGGATAACTAAAACTGATTGAAAAATCTGGTAAGCTAAATTATAAATTCCTACCTCTGCAAAGGAATGATAGGAAGAAAGAATAAAAACATCAACACGAAAATAAATTACATTTAAGGCTAACGTCGCAGAAATAGGCCAGGACTTCTTAATTAGATCCTTGGCAAAATTTATATCAAAAATGGGCCAAACGAATTTGACGAATTTTTTTACGAAGAAAAGCAGTAATATACAACCGATCAACCAACCAATAGAGTAATCAACCATTAACCAGGGTAAACCTAAATTCAAAGATGAAGTTATATAAACTAAAACCAAAGTTGTTAACGCAGCGCCTGACCAGCCGATTATTGATAGGTCATACCTTAGTCTGCTTTGGAAAATAGCGTTAGCGCTGACATAAACAGCAGGTCCCAGGATAGCCATTATCGAACCTATTAGTATCAGCTGTTTAAAAAGGTAATTCGTAGTAGGCCAAAATACACCCCCTAAAATGGCAGCAGGGACTAAAATAGCAACTAGGATTAATCTGAAACCAAATAGTTTTCTCCAAACAATTTCAAAATCTGCTTTAATCAGCTGGGGCATCAAATGAGCATTTACCCCAAAATCTATTATAAGAGTAAAAAATGCTAGATAAGTCAGAGAGAGAGTAAAAACACCGGTGCCTGATTCTCCAAAATTCCTACTGACAATACTCAGAATAATAACAGTGGACAGAGAAGTAATAGTTTTTCCAATTAGCTGCCAGAAGGTTTGTTTGGATACTTTAGATAAAAAATAGTGGTTAGGCATCCCCTTTGAGCTTGATTACAATATGCCTGTCTCTGCCTTCACCCGTGCTCTCTGACAATAATCCTTTTAGCTCAGAAATAGCCATATGGATTACTCTTCTTTGCCAAGAAGACATCGGTTCAAGCTCTAACTGTTTACCGCTATCCAAAACCTGCTTACCCCATCTCTTAGCTTCGGATTTTAATTCCTCTTCTTTTTGTTTTCTCCAACCAGCCACATCCAAAATAACTCTTTTAAACTCCCCTGTCTTTTGCTTTAAAGACATTATCTGGTTTACAACCAGCTGTAATCCTTCTAAAGACTCGCCTCTGGCTCCAATTAGTCTGCCTGCATCTTTTGTCTCTATTAAGACTGAAAAATTATCATCAGTTTCCTCAACTTCATAACTACCCTCCAAAAGCAGTAAACCTAAGATATTGTCCAGCACCTCTGATAATTGCTCTTCCGTTGTATTTGTTGTTTCCATAGGAATTTTTAATTTTTAATTCTGGCGATTATATCACCAGCTCTTCCCCAGCCTGAAATTGAATACTGCTGGATTATCCCCAATATTGTATTGATATTCCAATAAATTGCAAGTCCTATTGGGAACTGAAATGCTGCATAGCCTATTAAAAGAGGCATCATAAACACCATCTGAGATTGCATAGCGCTAGTCATATCTTCTTCTTTTTCCTTCTCTTTCACCTCTACCGATGAATCAGTTTTGTAATGCCTAACCCCCTTAGGAGACATCATTAAAGATTGGAGTAGAGTTAAAACAGCTGTCAGCACAGGTATAATTAATACTGCTGCTCCTGCGCTGGCAAATTGAGAGGGTTTGGTGGCCAGGTTTAATCCTAAAAAATTCAAATCTGGCATATTATTTAAATGCCATGATTTAGAATAAAGAAAATAATTAATTTTTTCCAAACCCTTAGCTCCATCAAAAAAAGCAAAGACTACTTGATAAAAAGGAATAATCAAAATTATTGGGATCAGAGAAGGCAAACAACCTGCTGCAGGATTAACACCGTGCTGCTGCAAAAGTTTTGCCTTAGCCTGATTAAAAGCCATACTATTCCCTTTATGCTTTTCTTTTAACTCATCCAGCTGGGGTTTTAACCTGGCTGTCACCTCAGCAGTTTTGCTCATATTTTTAAGCTGGGAAGTCCTAAAAGGCCAGGTTACCAGAGTTACTATGACAGTAGAGATGATTAAGGAAAAACCAAAAGCCCCTGGAATATGGATGGATTCTAATATCCTTAATATAAAAATCATTAAGTTAATTAGAGGCTGAATTAATAATAAATTAAAAATAGCTCCTATGTCCATTATCTACAACTCCCTATTCTTTTTATTGCCAACCAACCACCTTTGGCAACTCCATATTTAATAATTACCCTTTTAGAATATTCTGAACAACTTGGCTCATACCTGCAAGCCCCGCCAGGAGCAAAGAAGGCTAACAATCCATGATTTAAGGATAAGTAATCTTGATAGAAATTTATTATAAATTTTATAATTTTTAAGGGATTTATCCCGCAAGCTTTGCTTATAACCATTATAATTGTTATATTTTTCTTAAAACCTCTTTTAAATCTTCCAATACTTCAGTTGATTTTACCTCAAGTACCCCCAGTTTGGGAAGAGCTATTATATTAATAGTAGATGGTAGTAAGTAGTAAGTAGATTGGAAAGCTTGGGATAATAACCGTCTTGCCCTGTTTCTTTGAGTTGCTTTTTTAAACCTGGTAGCAGAAACCGCAATCCCAACCCTGGCTGTGTTATTATCACCTGTTTTTAAAAACAGCGTAGCAAACTTAGTGTCTATTCTCTTACCTGAAGCTACCCATTTAAAATCCTTTTTTAGATTTAGCCTTTGGGATTTGGGAAGCATTAAATTGTCAGCCTGGCTCTTCCGGCAGCTCTTCTTCTTTTTAAAACCCTTATTCCTCCTGAAGTAGTCATCCTGGCCCTAAATCCATGTTTCCTAAGTCTCTTTAATTTTTTTGGCTGGTAAGTTCTCTTTGGCATAAATTTACATTCTCAAAATTGCCTTATATAATTTTCTTTTAAATGGGTCCAGTATTAAACCAAATGCTTCTAAAGTTAAAGTCCCCATTAATGCTGTGTCGTTTTTCTCTCCCAGTACAACAGGCGATGCCATCTCTTGATCCTGGAATTTAATAAAAGCGCTGCCTATCTTTCTTTTGATGGATGTTCCGTCTGCTAAACTAAATTCTTGCTCATGGTCCGGCTGAACTCCCAATTTTTTTACTATAGCTTGGGGAAGCACTGTGTAGAATGCGCCACCATCCACCAAAAACTTATCAGTAACTTTTTTCTTTGGATTTTTTAAACTTCTAATCTGTAATCTCACATCAGTCATTCCCATATAAAACTATTTTACCAAAGCTTGACTTTAATTTAAAGAGGATAGATAATTAAAGTTACTGGAAAATGTCTTTTTCTAAAGATTTTGCTAAGTTTACAAAAAAATTCTCCATGTCTTTCTTATCAAAAGGTACAAGCATTTTAGGAAAATCTGCCTGTTTAAAATCTTTCACTTTTAAAAAGGCTGCTGCCAAGTTTTTAACCTCAAGCGGCCAATCAAATTTTGCCTGGCTATCTAGACGTAACCTTTGCAAATACTCCTTGGCAACATAGTTTACGTGTTTGAATATAAAATAAAGATCAATATAGTCTCTGACCCTACTTCTCATAGCAATAGTATGGACTTTATTAACAGCTATATCATAAATGCTCGAAACTTCAAGATTGCCAAAGATGAGTCCCTTTTCAATTTTTGGAAAAGGGTAATAGTTAAAATCAACTTTTAAGGTCTCACCGTCTTTATACTCCAGTTTATATGTATAAAGACCAAGATAATTCTGTTTAATGATCCTTAAGATACTCAGTTTGATTGAAACTTTCTCTAAAAAAGCTTGAACAGCAATGGTATTTACTTCCTTTTCCGAAAAAAGATCTATATCCTCAGATAAACGGTGTTGAAAATAAAACTCAGACAGGGCAGTCCCACCAGTCAGGTAAAAGTTTTTGGTTATGGAAGTTTGTGCTTGTGCAAGTTCCAGAAAGTCAAATTGTTTGGCAGTGAGTATAGTTTTCCCCATAATAAGTATTCTATTGCTCGTCTGGCATATGGGTCAAGCTCTTTCTTTATTTTGGGCCAGGCTTTTTTAACCTCCTCCCTGTCAAGCTTTTCCCCATCCAATCCATAATTTATCAGCTGAGTCAATCTCCAGAGCCGATACTCTTTGGGATTTTCTTTCTTAAATTTTCTCTCATCCACAGACCAGTTATACATGAATTAATTATACCAAAATATAGACGGGTTCTAATTTTCTTTTGAATTCTTTTCCAAAAACTCATAAATAGCTTTGGCAAGTTCTCTAAGATCATCCAGTCCTGCTGTTGCGCAGTCAGCCAAGATATTAAGATCCACATCCCGATACATATGAACTAAAATATTTCTTAAACCCACAGCTTTTTGTAGTTTTTCTGACAATTCCTTCTCTATAATTCCTTCTTTAACCAGCATGGGAAATAATTCCCTTGCAAACTCAGGCTTACCTAAATTTAACCCTGCCACTATATGTTCTGCTAGATTTATAACAATTTCTACTGCAACTTGCATCCTGCGCTTTGTTGCATCAGTAAAATCAATATTCTCTTTTTCATCCAACTCTTCTCTGGTCACTTGGCTTTTTTCAATAATCCTGATTTCTGCATCCAGATATTCAAGTAAATTCTTTATTGTCTCAATGCTAATAGCCATATGTTCCCTCTTGGATTCTCTTTCTCATGTAATCATATTTAATATCCCTGAAATACTGGGAATCGTAATATTGGCTCATTGCCTGTACCTCAAAATTAATTCTTTTAACTTCATCTTTGCTATATACAAGTTGGCCTCTAATAACATTGAACAGATATACAGGAGGGTGTTTCAAATCAATATCCCTTACTTCTGGCTCTGCAGGAAGCTTTAGGCCGCAAAGGTCTGAATAGATTTGCCCTAAACGTTTGAATGAAGTAACTTCTTCTTCAAATAATACCCCGAAATCAATATCAGATCTTTTATGGATCCCGCCACTAGCAAAAGAGCCATAAAGATAAACCACCAAGATATCTTTTTGGCTGGCAAAATATTGTTTTAATAATTCTAGATTAGCCTTGCTTAATTCCATAAGTTTATTTTATCATAATGAACAAGTTTTGATCTATCTTGCAAAGCAACAGATCAGTTTCCTAAATCTGATCTATCTTGCAAAGCAACAGATCAGTTTCCTAAATCTGATCTACTAATTTATAGTTTCTCTATCTTGTAAGAATCTGCCTTGTGGATTAGATTGTGGATAAGTTATACACATGGATAATTTAAGGCTTTGGCATAAATTTTTAGAAACCATCAAACCCAACCTAAGTTCTGCTAACTTTAAGAGTTGGTTTTTGAAAACTTCCCTAAAAGGATTAACTGAGAATACTGTTATTCTTTCCACTCCCAATGCCTTTGTTAAAGAAACGCTTAGCCAGAAATATTTACCTTTGATAAGGGAAACCTTTGAGAAGCTGTTGGATAAAAAAGTAAGCATTGAATTTATCATCAAAGAAACAGAGCAAATTCAGCATGAAGAGGAAAATGATTTTTTCCAGCCTGTTCAAACTAAATCTTTTTTAAACCCCAAGTATACCCTGGAAAACTTTGTGGTTGGGCCTTCTAATAATGTTGCTTATGCTGCTGCCCAGGCCGTAGTCCAAAATCCCGGCACCTCTTATAATCCTTTATTTTTATATGGTGGAACAGGAGTAGGCAAAACCCACCTGATGATCGGCATTGGTAATACCCTCCAGGCAAAAAACGCCCGCTTAAAAATCATCTACTGTCCTTCAGAAACTTTTATGAATGATTATGTGGGTGCAATTCAGACTCGTAAGATGGCTGATCTAAGAAGTAAATATAGGAAGGCTGATATACTTTTGATTGATGATATCCAATTTTTCTCCGGCAGAGAGGGCACTCAAGATGAATTCTTCCACACCTTTAATGAGCTTCAGAGTAAAAATTCCCAGATGATTCTCACATCAGACCGTTCTCCACATGAGATCGAAAAGTTAGAAGACCGTCTTAAATCACGTTTTGCAGGAGGGTTAATGCTTGATATCCAGCCCCCTGACTTTGACACCAGGGTGGCAATCTTACAGGCTAAGTGCCTGGAAAGAGGGGAGAGCCTGCCGGAAGACGTGATGGAAACCCTGGCTGCCTCATTAAATTCCAACATCAGGGAACTTGAGGGTGAGCTTATGAGAATTATCCAGGTATTGAAACTTAAAAATTTACAACCAACTATGGAAAACATCGGTTCGCTCCTACATCAATCTCCTTCTCCCGCTGCTTTAAAGGATCCGAAAAAGATTCTGTCTGGGATTTGCGACTATTTTGATCTGCCTCTTAAAGACCTGACCGGCCCAAGAAGACAAAAAGAGCTGGTTCTGCCAAGACACATTGCCATGTATCTTTTAAGTGAAGAGGTTGGTTTGACTGTTGAAAAAATAGGCGGGATGCTTGGCGGGAGAGACCATACTACGGTAATGCACGGCAGGGACAAGATTAAACAATTAGTTTTAATGGATCGGGATGTCCAGAAAGTCATGGTTGAGATCAGGAGTAGGCTTATCCACAAATGAAGCTGCTTTTCCACAACTTATCCACCAGGTATTCACTACTCATCAACCCAAAATTACACCGAAAATAGAATCTGAAGAATTGCTTATCAACATATCCACAGAGTATATTAATATGACTACTATTCTATTAATTTGTTGTATAATCTACAGAAGTTGTGGAAAACATTAACTGGTGGGTTATTGGAATTACTTTACTCCTTTTAATAATTGCTTACCTTATAGGCAGGCTGCACTCCAAAAAACCATCAGATATTCCTTCAGATTTGATCAACCTCTATAAAGGAGTCCAGGACCTGCCTGCAAGAGTGCTCCAGACAATACAGGGGTCAATAAACCCACAAAAAGGTAAAATGGCAGAGCTGCTAATTTATGCGGAACTGCGTTATGATTATGATAGAATCATCCCCTTGGGTTGGCCGATAGACTTCATCGGTATCAAGAATAATGACAGGATTGATTTTATCGAAGTCAAATCAGGAGTAACGCCTAACCTGACAGATGAGGAGAAACATATTAAAAATTTGATCGTGACAGGCAGGGTAAATTTCAGATTGATCAAAGTTTCTGAGGAAGAGATCTCTAAATTCGTCTCTGCCCATCTATGAAATTCACCATTTTACAACAAGATCTGCTGCCTTCCCTCCAGTCTGTCTCCCGCTCGGTTGGAGTCCGCTCAACTTTGCCTGTTTTAGATAATATCCTATTATCCATCACTGACAAGAGGTTGAAAATAGCAGCCACCAATCTTGAGATAGGGGTGGTCAAATCCATCCCTATTACAGACGGGGCAGACGGGGAGATTACCGTCCCTGCCAAGACCTTGGTCGACTTAATCTCTGGCTTAGGGCAAAGTCAAGTTACCTTAGAATCTGAAGGAGAGGCGCTGATAATTAGCTCCGGTAAGTTCAGGGCCTCTGTTAATGGTATTCCGGCTGTAGAATTCCCTGCTATCCCGCTTGTCGAGAACTTTAATATCAGTTTTCCCAAAGAAGCGTTTTTATCCTCTCAAACAGTGCTTTTTGCTGCAGCCGTAGATGAGGGCAGACCGGTTCTGACAGGTATACTCACAGAATCTAAAGAAAATAAACTAGACTTTGTGTCTACTGACGGGTTTAGGTTGGCCCACAGACAAGTATCCATACCTGAAGGCGGCACTCATTTCAGAAGTCTGATACCAAGAAGGACTTTTGAAGAGGTTCTGAAGATTATATCAGAGACTGATGTAGATGAAGTCAAAATGGCTGCCTCGGAAAATCAAAACCAGATTATCTTCAGTCTGGGTTTAAATACTATTTCATCGAGATTGATAGAAGGTCAGTTTCCTGCTTGGGAAAGAATCATGCCTCAAAAAATTGTCTGTAGGGCTTTGATAGAAAAGGAGACTCTTTTAAAAGCTATTAAATTAGCTGCAGTGTTTGTTAGGAATGAAGCCAATATTGTAGCCATAACAACTAAAACAGGCAGTTTAATCCTGGAATCCTCTGCAGAAATAGGTAAACAGGAAAATGAAATAGAAGGAGAAGTAGAAGGCGAAGAGCTTAAAATTGCTTTTAACACCAAATTCCTGATGGATGCTATCTCTAATGTTCCAGTCTCACAGGTAGCTATTGAATTTTCTGGAGCGCTTTCTGCTTGTTTGATTAAGCCGATTGGAGTCGAAGGGCTGGAATACGTTGTGATGCCGGTAAGACTGACCTAAATTCCTCTGTATTTGATAGTCCTGAAATGATATGTTTTCTCCTGCCCCCACCTTCCTATCCCATCAAATTTAGTTTCACTGCCGATATATAAAGTATAGGCTGTTCCCAGCTCATAAGGCTTAACAGGTATAATTCTGCCAACTTTCCTGTCTCCTGACAACTCTAATTTATAATCTGTTTTAGGTTCGATTCTGACCTTGAATTCTCCAACATTTTCCAAAGGCCTATTAAAGTTTATCTCAATTACCTCATCTGCTGGAATAATACTCTCCTCAAGAGAGTCGGGCTTGGTAGAGACAATCCTAGGGGGTTCATCCTGCTGATTTTGGGTTTTCTCGCTTTGACTGTTTTGCACAGCTGATTTGTTAAGTTCATTCTCAATTTTCGGCCTGAAAGAGATAAAAAGCCCTACAGCTAAAGATATAAACAATATAATTAACTTAGTTTTAGTATTTAGCATTCCCATCCTATCTGTTCACTGGTAACTAATTGATAAATTATTAATCCAATTGGTCGATTCAATTTCATTTTGTTTGAGAAAATCAGTTATCTGTTGTTCTCCAGCCGTTTTGTTTTTCTGATCAATATGTATAGTCATTTTATCAAAACTCATGTCATAACTTATAGATGCATCAGAAGAATAAAATGGGAGCTTTTCTTTCAAGGAGGATACTTTTGCGAATTGGTCTTGTGAAATAGTTGCTATATCTAAAGAGTTGATCTGATCTTGATTTAATCCTAGCTGGATAAGAATAGTTGACAACTCATTTCTAGCAGCAGGTTGATCGGTTTTGGTTACCAGAACAAAGGAGTAATGTTCCTGGGGGGCTGATTTAAGCACTCCTTTATAAAGATCAAATAGGCTTCCTCTAATCGGAGTTTTATTAGCCAGAAAAATATCCGGGTGGTTTTGGCGGTTAAATTCTTCTGATTGCTTGGCAGCCCCAGGCGGTTGAGTGTCTGGTAAGCTTGCCGGTGGAGTTCCCGCGACTGTAAACTGATACTGTTTTGAAAGTTCTTCTGTCTTATTGAATTTTACTAATAATTTATAAGTCAGCCCATTTGTTAAAGACGGGCTAGGGATCAAAACAATAGTATTGTTGTTGACAGCTGTTTTGAAAATCACTCCAGGGCCAAATGAGATGTAAACCTCATCCAAGATAAGCGCTCTATTAAAAATGATTTGGACTTGCTGATTAGAAGGAATATTTGTAGAATTATCCTCAGGTATCACTTGGGTTATAAACAACGGGGTTGCGGGAAGCTGGGATACAGGCCGGTTGGTGGGACTTGGGTTAAAAATAGGGATAGGAAGCTTATTCACTGACTTTTTAGGGCCTGGAAAAGAAAGCACTATTATTAAGAGGACTAAGATTACTACAGGTATTAATATAAGAAAAATAATTCTGTTCATTGTTTTCTAGCCCAACCTTGGAATCCTGATTCGCTTGTTTTGTCGATATAACGATCCATCCGGACATATCCTTGCGGTCCCCAGCTGGCTTCGGTGACCAGAAAACGGTTAGCGCTTTCAACCCCTACCACATAAGCCACATGACCGTTTGGTGCATTATTCCAAATAGCAATATCTCCTATCATTATAGCGCTATCATCCCCTTTTGACACGAAGCGGTAACCTAAAGGAGGAATAGCTTGATAGTCATAAGCGTTTGCTACATTATGATCATTTAGTGTTTCATTATTTATCCAAGATGCTATAGCTTTAACATAACCGACACACTGTAAAAAAGTATGCGATACTGTGGATGATCTGATTTGGCTGTCAACAATTGCAGGTAAAGAAGGGTCTACTGAATTTAAACAGCTTAAATTGTATGTAGAAACTACCCCAGCCACCCCATTGTAAACACAAACACTTTGTATACCTTTGACAATTTGCCCAATTTGGTTAGTGTCAGCTAAGATAATAGAGGCTGTTTTACAATTATTAAGACTCTGTGTTAGATCTTTACAATAATCTCCACTAGCTCCTTCATAAGAGCAGGCTCCATAGTAAGCTTTGGCAACTGCCCTAACTGCTTTCTCGTCCCATCCAGCAGCACTGCCAGCCCTGGCGTTTTTATCATCTTTAATTTTATATGCTGCCATAATGATTGAATCCCTGACGCTGGTGATTCTCATAAGATCATCATTTGGCGGTGGAGAAACAGCAGGCTCTCTGGTTGTAATAACAGCAGCTTTTTGAAACTTTTTTGAAATATCATCTTTATTATTTAAGAACACACCCTTAAACGTATCAGGCATAAATTGAGCTATACCAATTGCTCCTGCAGTGCTTGGGGTAGCGTCGTAATCATTGGTTAAATAATTGGGATCTTTATTTACGAACTTATCTGAGCTTTCAATCCGCAGAATTCCCATTACCACTGATCCAGGTACACCTACCTTTGCTGAAATATCAGAAACCATATCTGCTAAAGTTGGGTTGCCGACTTTTAGGTCTCCTGAAACTCCAGCAAAAGAGCACTGGGCTAAATTGCCAGATGGTAATGCGCTATCTGAGCCTGGAATTGGAGCAGCTTCTCCTGTGGGGGCACCTGGTGCCCCGATTCCACCCAGCAAACCCGAAAAGAACATGAATAAAAAAAGCGCTCCAAAGATGGCTATGGCTGTTTTACCGCCAGCTCCTTTTAATGAGGGTGCTCTTAAGCTGCCCTTGAAAGAGGAGAAGGTTTGCCATCTGTTTAATCCGCCATTAACTGCTTTTAAACCAAAACCGCCTAACCCTCTTCCCCCTGCTCCAACAGCTCCTCCTAAAATATTAGAGATCCCGCTCATAATCCTGGTGCTGCTTTGTTTGCTAAAAATGTTGGCAGAAGTACCAAGATTCTTAGCTGTATTTATAATTGGAAATCTGAGGGAGGTTGTAGTCGGTATAGTGGTTCCTCCTGTCATGGTGGCTGCGTTTTCACCCGCCATCCGCCCGCTTGAAACTACAGATGCTTCTTCAGCTATAGTTGTCTCAGTTGGCTGACTAACAACCCCTTGAATTGTTCCCAGCAGTTTTGGGTCATGTCTATAAAAATCTCTGGCAAAATATTTGGAAAAATCTTCATTATCCGGATAAAGCTTATTATACTCAGGGAATGCCATTCTGGCCTGAGGGTAAATGTCTTCTTCGTAACTATAATTTTGAGGACCCCAAGTATTTTTTTTAA
This sequence comes from Candidatus Daviesbacteria bacterium, assembly GCA_016187035.1. Classification (GTDB taxonomy): domain Bacteria; phylum Patescibacteriota; class Microgenomatia; order Daviesbacterales; family UBA10151; genus JACPKL01. The sequence continues at coordinate 128,929 of JACPKL010000001.1, read as the reverse complement.
AATACGGAGATGAAGGTGCAGTTTTATCTATTAAAGCCTGCGCTAAATCTTTTAAAGGAATTTTAACAGCCTTTACTTTTACTGCCATAAGTTTAGAGTATCACTATACATTTTGTCTTGCCATAAGCTCTTGAGGGTTCGAAGTGACTAATTGATGTTCTTGAGGCGAGGCGACTACTCTCATGGCCACATGGGTATTGCCGGCAAAGAATAAACCCTGGCCTATCCCTTCTGATAAAAGCAGTCTTGCCTCTCCTTCCGATAGATTAAAAATATCTGCCAGAAGGTCAATTGAAGCCGGAGCCTGTTTTAGAAGTATCTGGATTGAGGAATTAGAAATAATTTCTTTACCTCTTTCATTAGTTAAAAAATCCTCCACATCCTGAGTGATAGTAGTCAGCCCTAAATAATACTTTCTGGCTCTTTTAGCCATATCTACCAAAAAATCAGCTGAATCAGGGTTGCGCATCAAATACCAGGCCTCGTCAACAATCATAATCCTCCTTTTTAACTTGGTTCTGATTTTGGTCCAAACATACTCCAGTATCATATGAATTGCCAAGGGTCGAAGCTGATCAGGCAAATCGCGGACAGAAAAAACCGTGAAAGGGTTTTTAAGATCTATATTAGACTGAGTTGAAAAAATACCAGCCAAAGAGCCTTTGATAAACCTTTCCAATCTGGCTGCCAACTCCATAGCCCCTTTTTCTTCCATCCCAATCAGCACTCTATATAAATCTTCCATTAAAGGAGGGCCAGACGGAGGGTTAAGCTGGGTTTTTGGGTTGTCAGTAATGCCTTTTAATTGATAAGTCTGTTTCAGGCTGCGGTCTAAAACAGCAGCCTCAGTAGCGCTTAACTGCCCTAATACTAATTTTAAAAAGGAGGTTAAAGATAAAATCTTTCTGCCTAGTTCACTTCCGGAGGAAGGAAGGTTCCCTTCATTCTCACCGTCAGTTGAAGATTGGGATAGGTCAAAAGGATTAATTTTGGCTGGTGAGGAGGTGGAAAAATTAATAAATTCTCCTCCTACAGCCTGGGCTAAGGGCAAATACTCTTGTTCAGGATCAATCACAATAACTTCAACTCCAAACATCAAAGATCTTAAAGCCTCCAGTTTTACCAGGTAGCTCTTGCCCGCGCCGGATTTGGCGAAGATGCAGCTATTCCCGTTCTCCAAACTGAATCTGTCAAAAAGTATTAAAGAATCATTATGCTCATTAATCCCATACATGATCCCTTCATTAGCTGTTAGCTCTGAGGAGGCAAAAGGAAAAGTGGTGGCTAAAGCAGTAGTATCCATATTATGAGTTAGATTTAGCTGGTCTTGCCCCAAAGGCAAGGTAGATCTAAATCCATCCTCCATTTGTAAAGTAGTTGGTCTGGCAGTTATAGATAAAGAAGCTAAGGTGGATTCAACTAATTTAGAGGTATTATGTAATTCCTCTTTGCTATTGGAAGGAACGCTAACATATAGAGAGAATTGGAAAAACCTCTCAACCCCTCTAACTAATTGATCTTGCAGAAGATGGGCATCTTCTAAAGCTACTTCTACGGTTGGGTCTACTCCGCGGCCTCTTTCCAGGTCTGTTTGAATTGTGGCTTCCATTTCAGCAATTTTCCTTTTTAATTCATCCAATACTCCAGAAGATTGTGACGGATAAATAAACATTGAAATTAAGAGCGAATGATCAAAAGAAATTAAAGGCTCAAGCCAATTTGGTTCCACAAACCTAGGATAATCTGAGACAAAATATGTTCTAAAAAATCTGTTATCAATCCGCAAATTATTAAAATCAACTTCTATCTCAGAAGGAGCAAGGACATCCTCTAATGTCAATTGATGAGCGATATTCTGATTATTTTGAGCCTGTTTCTTAAATAGACTTAGTATAGCCATATATTTATTAGATTTACGATTTAAGATTAAAGATTTACGAATATTCTTCAATCATAATTCATAAATCTTAAATCTCTTCTCATTCCAGCTCCTCCACCACAAAAGGATGGTTTTTTGCTGCCTGCGTTTGTTGTATGGGAGGTGTTTGTGTCATACTGGCTGGTGATGTTGAGGTCTGCCCTGTGCTGGCTGGTACAGGGGTTGGCGGAGGGGGTGATACAGGTTGTTTGGGTCCAGCTGCAATATTTTGAACAAACTGGCCATTGTATATATCATAAAAAGTCTCTATTAATTTTTGCTTTGTTAATTGTGTAGCTTTTAATCCGACTCTATTTAATTGTCTGATGATCTGATCCCGTCTTGGGAAGAGAACTGTTTTGATTTTTTGTTCCAGGTTTTCTTTTGAAGCAGTTATCCCAAGCTCGAGTGAATAAAGAGGAATAATCACGAAAAATTTCTTGTCTAGCACGTCATTATCTTTAATTGTGGTTTGGATAAATTGTCTATAACTTAAAATCATATTTGATAAAAGGGGATTTGTTTGAGTTTGTTTAGCTTTGTCTAATAGATTTAAATAAGAAGAAATATTTAACCTTTCTGAATAAACTAAGATTTGGATACTAAAGCTTAATGAATTAAGCATTTGGGCAAATGAGGAGATGATAGCTATTTGTTCTCTGTCTGATAACAGACCAAAATTAACTGCAGAGACTTGTAAAACCAGGGCTCCTCCGCCATTTTTCAAAAGCAAAATATCCTCTTGGATATCAGAAATTAATAAATGATCTTGTGTTGTATTCATTTAGCCTTTATCAACAAGGGCGGTAATACTTCTCCATTTAACTCTATTTGTAAGGTGTCAAAGGTCAGGTTATCCTTTTCCAAAGTTAAACGGTATGAGCCATTCGGCAAAGGGGTTGAGCCGGTAAACTGGCCAAGCTTATTAGTTTTTAAGGCTCTGACTGGCAAGCCTTCCTTATCATAAATAACAGCGATACCTCCTTCAAGGTAGTTTCCTGTATTATCTGTAACTACGCCATTTATTACATTCGGGAAAGTGGTTAATGCCATTTGGGTTTGTTTGATTTTGCTAGGAGTAACTACTTTGACTTGTTCTTTTAGCTCAGCTGCAGGAATGGCTTTCACAGCAGGCGCTGTTTTCATGGGTTCGGCTTTGGTAACTGTATCAAGCTGGTTTCTGACCTGAGAAGCTTGAGAGACTAAAGTTTGCAAATCAGCGATTATTTTATTGACTTGATTGCTATAGTCGGTTGGGATAACAGCTGCTTGTTGAGATTTAGATTTAATTTGGTTTAAGGTTCTTTCGGTCTGCAGAATTTTAAGTTGTAAATTTTGAGCTTGACGGGCAAGATCTACTGTTTTGCCCAATTCTGCAGTTGTAGGAAGAGACGCGGGAATGCCGGCGGGTTTGTTGATTTGTTGGCTTGCTAGTTCTAAGCTGGAAAGATAAGTCACTAATCTGCTGTTAAATAAAGGATCGTTTTTATAATCCTTATTGTTTTTCTGCCAAACCCTTTTGGTAGGCTGGTATATAGCTTTTAAAAATGCTCCCAGCCAGTAATCCAAAGGACGGGAAGCTATAGGCATAAAAGCAAAAGCAGCTCCTAATGAGGCTGAGATTAAAATTAGAGGCCAGGCGATCAAAGGATATACCGGTGAAAGGAAGATAAAAATAAAATAAGCGATACCAGCTCCGGTAGCCAAATAAAGAAATTGTCTTAAAGTCATATCCCCAACTAAATGAAATTGGAAAGAGGTGACATTTTGCGGGATTGCATGTGGTTCCATAGCTTAATATATACATCGTGAAAAAACTAATGGCAAGAAGCTCAAAAGAGGTCATTAGAGAGCAATCCATATCGGAATATTTACTTAAATTTTGAGCTTTGACATTTGATTTTGAGTTTGCTATTATTGGTCTGTGGTGTCTCAATCCAAGTTTGGATAAGAGACAATAAAGGGAATCCCGTGTAATTCGGGAACTGTGCCGCAACTGTATAGTCAGGAGACCGACCACAATTTATATCCCGTGTCAGGAGCAATATGAGCGTAGAAGCACCTCAACGAACAGAAGATTCTTTTTTACCTCAATTAAACAGGGTACAGGTTCCACAAGCTTTCGAAGAAGCATTTGCAGAGAAAGTTCAAGTACCTGCAGCTTTTATAAAAGCTTTTGAGTCTCAGCAGCCAGAGGCTTTTACTCCTGTTAATTCAGGGAAGTTAATGAGGGATGTTAACCGGTTAAGATGGTTTTATTATTCCAGGTTAGGTATGGAGGGTGAAATTAATGAAGCGAGAAACTTCGACCCTCCGCTACTTAGAGCTATATGGGAGCAGCTTAAAACTCCCCAAGAGCAAAGAATGTTTATTGCTCAGCAAACAGACGAAAACATTCCAACAGCTTTAGGAGAAAGATATAACGTAGTCGAAAGCATAGCCAAATATGTTATCAAATCAGACGGTAAGCTTTATAGTGAAGCTTTTCCTAATGAACCTTTTGAAGATGTGGTGAATAGGGGGATTGAGCATTCAAGAAATTTAGGCTCTCCGGATGCGGATAGAGAAGAAGCACAATTTAGAGGTATTTTAAGTGTTCAAGGAATGACTGCTGAGTCAGAAGTACCCGCACATCTCAAAATCGCATTTATCAGTGGCCCGCGTTTTCAGGAAGGGACATCCTTTACCAAAAATTTTATAGATGTTTATGAGCTTATGGGGATAGATCCCATTATTAATATCAGGTATTTGCAAATGACCAGGTTTACTTCATCAGCTTCTTACAAACAATACGAAGCTAATGTCAGGCAGTATAGACCGAATTATTTTGATAGAAAGACTGAAGGCCCGGTTGATAATTATTATGCAGAAAATGGAATTAAAATAGATCCTAAAACCGATACAAGAAGCGCTGCAGAGATTTCTATGCAACTTGCAGGTGCTGCAAAAGGTGTTTTATCTAAAGATAATCTCCAGGAAATTATTAACGATGGCAGGAAAAGAATCAGTTATTTTATGGAAGCAATTTGTGCATCTGTTTTTAATCCTCAGGAGGTTGCTTTAAGATGGAATGCTATTTTAGCAGGAGCAGATAGGAAGTTAGTTAAGCTTAAAGGTGTTCCTGGGAGGATAGTTGAAGGGTTTGCTAATTTTATTAGAAATACGCCAATTTTTAAAAATTTAGATGAGGAGATAAATTGGTTGGGCAAACAAATGGTAGCAAAAGTAGCAGCAGCTTGTGGTCTTTCCGGGGGGTTTTCATTTGGGGGGATAACAGAATCTATAGGTAACTTGGCTTCTGGTGTTGTCAGGGGAATCTCTGGGTTATTTTCAAAAGATAAAGACTTTTGTATTAGATGTGGGGCTTGCGGGGAAGTTATAAAGTGTGTGGTAAGAAAAGGACAAAAGTGTCCAAAATGCCCTGCAATTAGAAAGTGTTGACATACGTCATACGTATGATATAATCATTTAATATGCAAAGAATCAGTGTCTATATTCCGGAAGAGATCAAACAAAGAATTAACTTAGCTGCTAAAGCCAAAAATAAAGTAGAATCTGAGATTATCAGGGATGCTTTGAAAGAAGGATTAGAGGTTGTTCATCCAATATCTAGTTCTGCACAAGCCTTACTTGATTTTGTTAAATTGATGGAAAAAATTCCTACTAAAGGTAAAGTGCCTAAAGACGCAGTTGAAAATATGGATTATTACCTTTGGGGTGGAGAAAAGCGTAAGTGAACAATATTGTTGTGGTAGACGCTGATGCTCTAATCGCCCTATCTTTAGAAAAAGACCCTCATCATAATAAAGCAGCGGTAATTCACCGCAAACTAATGCAGCAAGAAGCTACTATAATATTCCCAGTGACTGTTTTTCCAGAAGCAATTACCACCTTAAAGCGGGCTTTAAACCAACCGGAAAAAGCTCATCTTATAAACAAACAATACCAACAAGGAGTATTTCATGTTGAGTATCTGACTCAAGAGATTATGAAACGTGCCAGTGAGTTATTTGATGGGGCTGTGTCTAAAAAGAACACTTTCTTTGATTGTACAGTTGCTGCCACAGCTGATATATTAAAAGCAGAAGCAATTTTTTCATTTGATGACTGGTATTCTAAATTAGGTTTCAAGCTGGCCGTATGAGTTTAGTTCTTCCCAGTGTCAAGCATAATTTCAGCTGGCCACTTTGCAATTTTGAAAGATCTGTTGTATTATACCTCCTTGCTTAAAGGAGGTGCTTGATAATGAAAGAGCGGATGTTTGTCCCATTAGCCGATTTTGAGCCCTTCTGTCTCCCTATACAGCCAATTCAAAAGCCATCCCCAGAAATACCTATGCTTAAATTCCCAAGGGCAGCTTTAAGGATAATGGAATTGTCAGCAAAACCAACAGTATGTGTTGTTTCCCGCAGTAGCTTGCCGGAAGCTGTGCTTAATCAAATATCTTGGCGGGGCAGACACAGGTTATCCACGCGTTTACACGGAAGCAGAAGAGAAAGATGCACAACGTGTGGGCAAAAACATTCTGCCGGTGGTTTTAATCTTAGCAATGAGTGTAAAGTAAATGAAATATCAAAATCTCTCTTAAGCAGACTCCCGCTTCTTTCTGGAAAAACCAAATAATTAGTTTTCTTTACAAAAACCTTACACTAAATATGGCAGAAAATCCATTTTTCGGTATCTTGACAAATAGCACTTAATGTCATAAAATGGGTAGTATATGTCACAACCGCAAATAAGATTAGCTCGAACTTCAGATGTCAATAAAGTTTTGTCCTTCCTTAGGAGTAAGTATCAGTTGTTATCTGAAGCAGATATTATTAAATTAGCACTTTCAGAAAAATATATCCAGGAACAGGAAAACATTGCAGATAAGGAAGAACGCATTAGACAAGCTTGGGGATATTTGAAAAAAGAGGGTAAAAAAATCGGTAACAGATTGATGAGAGAAAAAGGCTTAGATCCCAAAAAGATTACTGAACAACAGTTTTATGATCTTATCTTAAACGATCATAAACATGATTAAGATTGTGCTTGATACAAACGCTATCCTCTCAGCCTCATTATTCGGTGGGATGATAGAACAAGTTGTTGATCTTGTTATTGCTAATAAATTACAACTTTTTATCTCTTCAAGCTTAGTGGAAGAGGTTGATAAAAAACTAGATGATTTTCAGGTGGATGAGGCAATAAGTATCAAGGTAATGGCGATTTTGGGAAAAGGTATAATGGTAAGTCCAAATATAAGGATCACTGCATGCCGTGACCCTGAAGATAATTTTCTTCTAGAGTTGGTAGAAAGTTCAAAAGCAGACTATCTTATTACCAGGGATAAAGATCTACTAGAACTGCCTGGAGCAAAATGGGAGGATACTAGGATTGTTAAACCAGAAGCATTTTTAGTTATTCTACGGGGAATGAAAATTCTCTAGCCTTAAATTCATCAGGATTTTATCAGTTTTATCTCAAGCAAATTATAATTTTTAGTTTTAAGATTTAAGTTGTAGTTTTGAGTTTTGACATTTGAGTTTTGAGTTAACTTGTTCTATGCTTAATCTAATGTCATAGAACTAGAAAGGAAATTATGGCAGGACCAGAACATATGGCAGAAAACATACCAGGTGTAGGAGGATCAGCAGCTACCGTAGCTACTGCACCTCGTGCTGAGCAAGTAGGCGCTCAATCCAAACAGGGGAATATTGGATTGTCAGGTACTCAGCCTGATCAGGCTTCGGGTATAAGTATAGGTAGTTCCGGTATGTTTTCTACCTCATCTGCATCAGAACAAGCAGTTCCATCTTCTGTAAATATCAATTTTCCTGCTGGTTCAGGACCAAAACCTCCCCGGCAACCAATAAGTATTTTTGAAGATAATGGTATAAAGTATGGTTATTACGGAGAAGATGCATCTAGTCAACCCATTTATAGGCTTATTGGCGGAGGGGGTAATACGGGGGGGGAGGAGGGGGGGGGGGATAGAGGGCCAGAAGGTCCAGGTAATCTAGAATGGGAGACAAGTCCAGAAAAATGCAGAATGGTTGTCGGAGAGATTATTAGATTAGAAACGACCTTATCTTATACCGATAGATACAATGTAAAAGTAGGACTTTTATCTGCTACTAATCCAGATATATATAACGAAAAAAATGGTACCTATTTAGATCAGCTCTATAAGGATCTTCAAAAGTATGTCAGGGATTTTAAAAAAACACGGCCAGGAGCTAAATGCTATGATCCTAGGGAAAAATATAAAGTAAAGTCAAAGTATCAAAGTGTTGAAGAGGCAGTTCATGCATATTTAACAGAGGGAAAGCAAGGACAACCACCTCAAGCTACTCAAGAAGGCCCGTTTAATGAAGATTTATCTGATCTAGAGCAAAAGGGTGGATTGGTTGCCTTAATTGAAAGAAGCAGAAACTTAAGGACTCCTGCTGCTGAGAGGGTAGATATAGAGAAAGGGTTATTAAAATATTTCAGAGCTGCCAAAAACAAAGGGCTTTTACGCGGAGCAGATGATGTTTTAAACCAAATTTATCAAGGTTATGCTGATGGTAGGATTCCCCGCGATCAAGTCCGGACAATGTTAAGGAGAAGTCTTATACCTAGTAATCCAGGTGATAAACCAGAAGCCATCATGGCTGCGGAAGCTACTTTTCTAGACTTGGCAAGCGATCCTGAGGTTGTTGTATTGGCTGAAGTATGGCTTCCTTATATTGATCGGGCTTTAGCTAGATTTGAAAGGTTGTTAACTGGTCAGGAACAGCCTCCTTATATTGAGGGAGAGTATCGTCTTGATTTTCAACAACTCAGAGATGAGGAATCAACAGAAACTTTTTGGCGGGCCAGCGCTCATTACCCTGAATATTATGAGGTATTAGCCAAAACTCCTGAGCAGTTTGTCAAGGCTAAGGATACCTTCCTGCAGATGATAAAAAATAAGGGTTTAGGGTTAGCTCCTGAAAAACTTTTTGTTCATCTGGAAAATTTTGCCAAAGTTCTTGGGCGGGTAGCATCTGATCAGATAAAGACAGGTCTTGTCACAAGGGAATTTGCAGAAGAATTAAGACAAGAGTTCGAAGGTTTGTCATATGTTTGGGGCGCTGATTATTCGGCTGAAGCCTATAATATGGATCTTTATCACAGGTTCATGATGGCGATGGCTTTGCATGAAGGGCCTCAAAGATGGGTTAGATTAGCCAGATCAGGAGACGGGCAGGTTGGCGCCTTTTTGTGGAGATTTGATAATGATCCCAGGTTTACCCTTTTCTATAATTCAGGTGGTTCCAGGGGGCAAATTGGCGATGATACAGATACACAAAATCCTCTCCAAGGCGAAATTAAGAAAATATTAATTGAAGAAGGTATGGGTGTTGCGCTTAAGTATTATGATCCGCATGATGAAACTCTTAACTCAGATCAACCAGTATCAGTTGAAGCAAGAAAAGTTAGGGCATTGGCATTAGGCAGAATTGAGAGAGAACTTAAAAGTGGTAAAAAATTAAATGAATTAAGCGAAGATGATCAGAAAATCCACAATGCCTTTAAGAATAACTTGGAGCATATAGGAGTTCATCAATCCGAACAGGAGTTTAAAAATTTATACCAAGGATTTGAAAAAGATGGTGGCCATATTCAAAACTTTTTGGAATTTGAGAAGGATTTGGAATCTGGGAGAATAAAACTCAGCCAGCTGCCTAGCAGCTTACAAAAATCTATAGAGTTAGGTAGTGTTCAGTATCAGCTGAAAAATGGTAAGAAATTAGAAGACTTAACGCCAAAAGAACAAGCAGTATATCAGGCTGCCCGCGCTCAAGCTGAAGCCAACTTTGACGTTGCTTTTCAAATGGTTGGGGTAACAGGAGAAAAAGTCAGAAGAGGCGGGGGTGTGTTATTTGTAGATAGAAATTCCTTTATTCGAGACTATAAACTACATCTTAAAGATTTAAAAAATGTGTCAGATGGCCGACTAACAACAGAACAAAGAATCGGACGGGTTTTGTATAAATTAAGAAGCCTGACTCATCTACCAGAAGGTGAAAGAGTAGCGCATTTAAATCCAGATGACCAGGAGTTTTATCAAACAATTCCTCCTGAACAAAGAGTTGATGTTGTTGATAGTTTACCTACTGATTTGGCTATTCAGTTTATCCAATATGCTGTCACCCGTACTAAGATTTTACATGCTAATAAGTCTGCAAAAGAAAGAAAAGCAGCAGTAGATCAGGCGCGGGAAGCAGCCATCCAGGAGGTGCTTGCAAAGGGTTTTGAAGCAAAACTTGCTTTTGTTGCTATTAAGTTTGATGCCGACGGAAATGTGCTTGGCGCTGATGGCATTAGAAAAGAAGTAGTAGATATACAAGCTGCATCCAAAAGCGTTTTTTCGCTTTGGTCATCTAATACCTATTTGTCTTACCAGCAGGAAGACAGGCATAGGCTTACAGACGAAGATACTATCGCTGCAGCCAAACGTATCAGGGCAGGAGTATCTCGGCCAGAAGATGAGCATTTGTCAGCAACTCAACTTTTGGTTATTGATCCAACCCTGAGGCGAACAGCCAGACTGCCTGCTTTCCAACAGAACAGGGAAATTATGATATTTGATGCTGCGGTTGAAGAGTCAAATTATGGACATTGGCAAATAGTCAGAGAATTGTTTGAATCAACTCTTCCCCAGGATTTAACCAGAGATGAAATGGGTGTTGGGTATAATCGTGAAGATTTTGGAGGAGTGTTAAGGTTTATTGTCGGCAATATAGAATATACTGGCGCTCATCATAAAAGATTTGCCAGAAGGTATGCTGCTGAGCTTGCTCGTTCACCAATGCATCAATCTTCTCATCCGGATAAATTAGGGGCAAAAGGGGTATTAGGACTTATTGAAATGTACGGGGATGCGGTTGGCGATATTGTAGGTCAAAGAATAGCTGGGCAGTTTGCCAATACTAAATTTATTAATGAAATGCGTTATGGCTGGATGTTGTTTGGGGCATTATATGGTTATGAAGATTCTGAAAAAGGAATAGATGTAGAAGGTTTATATGAAAAGCCAACCAATAATAATGAAAAGTTAAATGAATTACAGAAAAAAATGAGTGAAATAATGGCTGGAAAAAGCAAGGATGTCGAAGTGGAGCTACTGCATGCTATGCTTGAGTCTTTTGGCAGGTTAGACAGGGTGTTGAAACTGATCAGGGTTAAAGAATCAACTGTCAGGAATGCCCAGGGCGCTTTATTAACTGAGGGAAAAGAGATCTTTAAAGATGATGGCAGCTTTAATGAAGGTTTAGTTTGGTCAGAGATGAATACTGGCAGTTCCAGACATAGCCAAAAACTATTCTTTGATAGTTTTATAGACTGGCTTGTTGATCCTGAAAAAGGAGGAGATGCATATGAAGATACGCAGTGGTGGTATAAGTTGCTTGAAAAGCCTACTTTATTAGATCCTGCAGGAAAGAAGACAAGAAGGCAATGGCTATTTGAAAAAATGGGCCGTTAACTAATCAAGGATTCTTGCCAAATCTTTTGCCAAACCATAGTCTAATTTTACGTCCTGTTCCAGCCTGAGATACTAATGGATTATATCTCCATTCAGTTTGCACTTTGCCAGTTGTCGGGTCAGTTACATCTACAGGAGCTAAACCTATGGTATCTGACACTCTTCCTACTTGTCCGGCAAAACCTGTAACTCCTTGCTGGAATTGGCCTGCGTATCTTTGTCCAGCGCCGGTTCCTGCCCCAATCTCCTGGCCTATCAATTGCCCTGCCTGGGAAACCTTACCAACAGTTCTTTGGATAGCATCAGGAATAGCAGGTAAGGCTACCAGCGCCCCAAAAGCTAAAAGTAAATTCACAAACCCTAAATCAAAACCTCCTAACAAAGGAAAAGTTGATGTGTCTGTGACACTGATTCTGCTAGTAGGTTCTTGGGCGTATACAGAAGTTGCTCTATTTTGGGAATTGTTAATGTAGGAGACTTTAAACGGGCATGGATCTGTGCAGTGCTGGTTTACAACGTCCGGTCCTAAAATAAAAGCCACAAAATAAAATACAGCCAAGACTGCTGGAAATGCTAAAATATTACCTAAGAAATTTAATATCCAGCCAGTAGCAATTCCTTGTCTGCCTGGTAAAGCTGCAAATAAAAATTGGAATGGGGCTGTTACAGTTAAATAAATAATAGTTATATAGTTGTTAATCAAACGCAAAAGTAATCTGAACATTGCATAGATTAAAATCACCATGGCTACAAAAGATAGAGCTACAGTAATCATGGTTGTAGGAACTGCCAGGGCGCCTGTAAGTGTAATTATACCCGCAACTATTTGTCCTGCACCTCCGAACATACTGCCAAAAGGGAGGATGACTTGGGAAATTAGGATTCCTGAAAGGCTTTGTAGAACTTGTTGCGGGCCAAAAGCCCAGGGCAAAAAGCTGCTGCCAGAAACTGCCAGACTAGGCCAGATAGAATTTATAGCGCCATTTAATTCTCTTAAACCTACAATTTTGGTAAATGGTCCAAAAATATCCAGAACATTTTGATTGCTTATAGTTTGAACCAAATTTTGAGGGTTACTTGCTTCTCCTCTGACTGCAGAAAAGTAGGCTCCAACTAAATTTGTTCCAACAAAGGCCGTATCAGAAACCAGTCCTGCTAAAAAGTAGCTAAAGGTAATTAAAATTAAGCCTATTACTAATCCTGGGATGGCTGCCTGGGCAGTAATAACTGTCTGGGGGTTAATTCTTTGCCGAAATATTACCATTAAACCTATGATTACAAAAATCACAATCATGATCACATAAGAAATATTCCTGGATACCTGCCAAAGGGTTTGAATAGGCTGAAGCACTCCTGCTCCAGATCCTACTACCTGGGCTTTAGCCTCTTTAACTATTCCCAAAGTCTGCCCCAGTGAAGCCAAGGATTCATAAGTCCTCACAGGTGGATTTTGGTATAAAGCCCCAATTACTCCTGCAACTGTTCCTAAAGCTCCTCCTGACAAATTAACCGAGGATAAAACCGGCACCCCTTTTACATAATTTAAACAGGGCTGGCTAATGACAGACTGCCCTACAGCTAAGCAGGAAAAAGTATGGAATATATTATGGACTAAAAGGTCTGTATAAATGGGAGAAGTAGGAAGGATAGTACTTGGTAGCGTTTGAGACACCTCGAAGGTGGGCTTTGACTCCTTCGAGGTGGAGGAAGGAGAAGCAGAGTTTTGCGCATAAACAGGTTGAATTATGAATAATGAAGCAAGAATTATGGAAAAAATAGTGATTATTAAAACCTTGATTCTTGGGGCATGCATATTAACAAGTATCGTATAGCGTTTAATCAAAAATTGCAACTTGTTAAATATAATAAACAGATAATAAAGATGTAAGCATTCGATCCTTAAACTTAATAATTATAGTTCACCTGCGGGTACAGTTTGAAGTGGAGAGGGAACGGCTATATCAGTAATATTAAATCCTAAGAATTGGCCTGCTACCCTGGTTAAGGCAAAAGCTACTGCCAAAACAGCCAAACCAATTAAAGCATTAATAATTCTGTTTCTGGCTTTAGCCACAGCCTCTTTATCTCCGCCAGAGGTAATCCACTCAAACGCTCCCTGGATCAACATTACCAGCACTACTAATAGTGCTATCCCAAAAGCTAAAAATAAGAAGTTAGTGATAAAATTAGTTATTGAAGGAAATCCTCTTCCTGGAGGAGCAGAGACTTTAATAGCAGGGCTTTGAGCAAAAGCAGTAACTGGTGTTAGCAAGGATATAATTGAAGAAGTAAGAAAAGCTATTTTTTTCATCTATAATTATAGTTTCATAAAACAAGACGCTTGTCAAGTCCTACAATACCCCAATTCTATGGTTTCTGACCCTCAAAAAACTTGAAGCCGGTAAATACCCCTAAGACCTGGATAATGGCAAAAGCAACAGCAAAAAGCAAAATGCCAATAAAAGCATTGATAATTCTCTGTTGGGCTTTGGCTAGTTTTTCTTTATCTCCTCCTGAAGTCATCCAGTCAAAAGCTCCCCAAATCAGCATAAAGATTAACACCACAAATGCTATGGAATATATTAAAGCTATTAAATTAGATAAAAATAGGCTAATCCCCCCGGCTCCTGTGGGATCTTTTGCTATCAATCCTTTTAAAGCATCAGGAGGCTTAATTTTGCCAAAAATACTGCCAATAGCATTTTGCTGACAATAATTTTTTATGGTAGCTCCAGCCACAGGATTAGGATCACAGGATAAACCAGCTTTTTTGTCACATACATCGCGTTGGGGATTACATTCTTGTCCTATTGTTAAGGCCTGCTGGCAGTAATGCGTTATGGTGGCTCCAGCTACAGGATTGGGTTGACAATATAAATTGCTTGATTTATCACACTGATCATTGTCTATGCTGCACGGATTACCAACTGTTAAAGCTGATACACGAGAAGCACTTTTTAAAAATATAATACTGATTAAAAGGAAAATCAGAATTTTTTTATTATTTTTATAATATTTATTCATGAGAGAGACAATTAAAAATATTCTATCACTAAATGTTATAATATTAAAACTGAGATATTTATCATTATGGAAGCTTCAGAAGGTCGACAAGTACCAGTTGCAGAAATAGGAAAAGTGGGTAGAAGAGATTTTCTAAAGCATACAGCAAAAGCAGCTGCTGTAGTTGGTGGAGCAGTAGCTGGTGTAGTTACACTGGAAACAGCAGCAGCTCAAACTCCTCCACCAGCTCCGACCAGAACTCAAGAGCAAATAGATGCAGAAAGTGAAAGGGTTAGACAAGAGAAAATAAAAGCTTTTCAGACCGCAAATCCTCCTACTCCAACAGCTACACCTAGGCCTGCAGTAGGTACATCAGCTGGGTCAGGAGGTACAGAATCAGGTAGGGTTTCTTCCGGTTCTTCAGGTTCTGCTGGGTCTAGGAATAACAGGAGAGAGTGGTTTCAAGATCCTTATCTTCAAGGTGGAGCAGCAGTAACAGCTGCGATAGGGGGGGCCTACTTATTGGGTAGGCGTGGTGGTAGCTCTAAAGAAGCTGCTAAACCTAAAACTTCAAAACCTGCCGGAGTTGAACATGCTGTAGTATCAGCAGACGAAGCTACAGCGGAAGAATCACAACCAGAACATGTTTCTAGAAGAGTTTGGTGGAAACCTGGGACATGGAAAGCTAAGAGAACACCTGCAGAGGCGCAAGCAGCAGCTACGCCAGAACCTACGGTCCCAACAGGTGAAGGAGAGGCTTTAGAGCCTGCCAGAATTGAACATGCTGTAGTATCAGCAGACGAAGCTACAGTAGCATTGCAACCAGGTACGCAAGTTGAAGATCAAGCTGAAATACAGCGATTAACTGTGCGACGCAGAGAACTAGAAGCGCAGCAACAAGGAAAAGAAGCTTGCGAAGAATACATGAAATTGGGTATATCGATTAGTCCGGAAACGACGATTCCTTATCTTGTACATCAACTGATATTACATGGAAAATGGTCAGGAAATCCAGAAAGTCAACAACGTGCCCAAGCTGCTCTTGCTTTTGTTCGAAATGAAGCAAACAGGATTGCCCGGCATGTACCTGCTGACATTGAGCAGGGAAGCAGTATTGCAAGAACGTTAATAGCAGAAGTTATACGAGGAACTGTAACAGGAATAATTACGAGTGGTTTGATCAAAGCTGCAGATATCCAAGCAACATTGCAAGCATTAAATTATCAGTATAAAACAAGGCCTGGAATAGCGGATGCAACAGAGTTCTATAATATCCGTCAGGAGCAGCCTGTTGCTTCACAAAGCAGTTCTCCAGCCAGCCCTGCTGTTGTAACACCTCAGCCAGTATCTTCAGCTGCAGAAGCTTCTTCACCTCCTCCATCTGCTGAAGTTCCTTCTGTTCCTGAAGTTCAGCCCAACGAAGGCGCTTACAGAGAACTTGTGGAAATGTATATACAAATTACTCCGACATCCACTGTTGATACCCTTATGAAACAACTCGAGCGTCTTCCCAAGCCTTGGGTAAATGATCAAACAACTCGAAATTATATACAATCTGCTATTAATTTCTTGCGAACTGAGATGATAAAGTATGACCCTTCTTTTCAGAACATTGATTCTAAAAACAGTGATGAACAAAAACTGATGGTAGCTTTTATAAATACGATTTTATGGGGGAGAGGAAGTGGATGTGTGGCTGGTTCCCAAGGCGATAAAGATCTTCAAGAGATGCTACGGAATGCTGGATATACATTTGAAACAAGTTTAGTTCCCGGTAACAATCTTGTATTCATCAGGAATGTTCAGAAGCAGCCTGCTGCTTCAGCACCCCAACCCACATCAGACGATAAGGAGGCAGCTCGTAGAGAAGAAGAGAGAAGGAGAGAAGCGTTTATAAAAGTGGCAACGTCAGAATGGGTTGGTCTAAACACTACACCTGATGAGCTTGTCGCAAGATTAGAAGTAAAGAGCCCGGGTGATGCAGAAAACCGCAATTTGGCACAAGCTGCTGTTGCCTTTGTTCAAACTGTAGCAGAGAGAAACAGAGGTTATCTTATTCCTTTGGGGGTTGATCCTGAGAGTGATAGCGGGATGGACTTGTTAGCAAGATTTATAAGAGGGATTACACTAAGAGAAGTTGCATGTCAGGGATCCCAGGTTGAAGATATCAAACGGATGTTGCATGATGCGGGGTTTACTTATAAAACTAAAATAAATCCTTACTTAGCTCTCAGCGCTTCAGAATTCTATGATATACAGCCAGAGTAATGTCATTGCGAACCCCGCCCCAGCGGGGTGTGGCAATCTTCCAAACACATTATTTGACTTCTATAAACATCTCTGTTAGACTTAATCTGGACTAATTATTAGACTAATCATTAGACTGATTTTAGACTAAAATATAACCATGAATACGCTTATTTTAAGACCCTTTTCTAAAGGCTTTTTGTCACAATTTGTCTGGATTCCAAAAATACAACCATTTACCAATAAGGAGATTTTATCGCTTGACAGGGAACTGTCTGAATATGAGCAGGTGTTCTTAAATCCTGATATTGAAAGAAACTTGATCAGTAAAAATGAACTGCTTGCTTCCTTTGCCATTTCTAAAGCAGAGGATTCGCACTTAACGCTTCCAGAAGCCCAGGATGTTTATAATTTGCTTATCTCTGATCCAGATTATGATTTTGTTGCTAAATTACTAAAAGCGCGGGTAAAGTTAACCCAAAAAGACTATGATCAGTTAGAATTTTTCAACATTGCTAAAACTTTCCGCAATTTAAATCAGCAACCCATCAAGATAGCAGAGTTAACCCCGGAGAAAATAAAAAAGCTGCATCAAAATTTAACCCAAGGACTAGATCTATTTCAAAAGTATTTATCTGATTTTACAGTCTATAGGTCAGGGAAGTGGCGGGATAATAATATGATTAGAGTAGGCAGTTACACTCCAGCGCCATATGAAGAAATAGAAAGTGGGGTAAAGGAGTTAATTGACTGGTTACAAAAGCATCAGACAGTTGACGGGGTAGCCATCTTTCATACCGCGCTTTATGGTTTGCATGCTTTTAATAATGGGAATAAAAGAGTTTGCCGCAGTCTGGAGCATGTGCTTTTAAGAAGCTTAGGCATAAATGGTAAAAATCTTTACAGTACTTCGTACTACTATCATAAACAAAAGGCCAGATATTATAAGTATTTGTTGTATTCACTGGAGCGCAAAAACCTAAATCATTTTGTAAATTTTGTTCTTGAGGCATTAGTGCTCTCAATAATTGGTGTGGTGAAAACCAGTCTTGAGACAAAACGGAATGAGTTTATAGGGAGACTAGAACTAGAATTAGAAGGTCAAATCCCTGTTGTCCTAAAACCATTTATCAAAA
The DNA here is from genome assembly GCA_016187035.1 of Candidatus Daviesbacteria bacterium. GTDB lineage: Bacteria > Patescibacteriota > Microgenomatia > Daviesbacterales > UBA10151 > JACPKL01. Next base: position 111,129 of record JACPKL010000001.1, on the reverse strand, counting down.
GAAGTGAAATACAGTTTAAGAATCTGGCTAAAGCAACTAGAGGAAAGATAGCCCGTCAAACTCTGGTGACATACCTGCAAAGAGCAGTAGACCAGGATATTCTGAAAAAAAGGGAAGCAGGCAGGTCTACTTATTACACTCTTAATTTTGCATCTCCTGAATTGGATACTTTTAAAAAGTGGTTGGGTTTTGCCGGGAAAAGATTAGTCTACATTCCAGACAATATGAAACTGGTGTAATTAACCTTAAATAATTTTTAAACCTGTTGTTTCAAAAAGAGAAGACAATAAAAACTGCAAAATTAAAAAAGCTGACATTAATAAAATAAAACCAATTATGGCATGGGTAATCATCTGCCTGCCTTTTTCCACCTCTTCTTTGCTGTCACCTGCACTTAAATACTTAAATGCCCCTAAAAGAAAATAAATTACTACCGCTGCTGTAGATAGAGAAAAAGCAGGAGCAATTAGTTTAGAAGTAGCATCACCGAAAGAGGTAATATCCCCAAAACCAAATTTATCTCCGATATTAACCTGTGCATAGACAGGTTGAATCATGAATATTGAATTATGAATCATGGATAAGACAAATATAAGTACCTTGATTCTTGATTCATGCTTCTTGATTCTAATCATCAAAATGGCAGTCCTCCTTTGGGTGTCAATATTTCTGAGGCAAATTTAGCGATAAAAAAGGCTGAAAATACCACCATTAATCCTATTAGAGCCCACATAATTCTGGCTCTGGCTTTAGCTAAGTTCTCTTTATTACCGGAGGCAAATATATAAGCCCAGGCTCCCCAGACAAAGTAGAAAAAAGCCAAAAAAACTGCTACATAAAAAACAATGTTTAATAAAGGAGAGATAAAAGAAGCCAAATCCTTAAATTCAGGCTTTAAACTACCCAAACCCGGGATATTAGGGTTAGGTTCAATTGTTTGTCCTCCTGGGAATTGTAACGCTAATTGAATAGATTTAAGATTCATGATTTATGATTTACGAATGTTTTTGTGCTTTTAATAAATCCCTGTAGAATCTGATGAGTTAGATTAGCCTGGTCTACTAAAGAGTTGAAGTCCTCGGTATCAAGGTATCCTACATCTTTTGAGATAAGTATAAAATTTTTTAGTTCAGTTAATGATCCTTGAGCAAGGTAATAGAACTGCAATTTTTCCTTGTAAGAATGTCTGCCAAAACCTTCCGCAATATTTGCTGTAATGGAAGATGCTGATCTTCTCATCTGATCAGTTAACGAGTAAGTTTCTTCTTTAGGAAAATATTTAGTTATTTTGTAAACCATAACTACTAGAATATGCCCTTCTTGCCAAACTTTCAAATCTGTAAAAGACTGTATTTTGCCATCTTTCATTATTCTTAAATCTTAATTCTTAAATCGTAAATCACTATATTATTATGGTTTGAAATCAGGTAAGCCTAATATTCCTACCCCAATTATCTGTAAAAACAGCACAGCAAAAATTACAAATAATAATCCTATTACAGCAGAGGTTAATCTTTCCTGTCCTGCTTTTAAAATATCAGGATTACCCTGGGAGGTTAACATCTGATATGCTCCCAAAAGCATCATTAAAAATGCCAACCCTCCTCCTATCCCTATGGCAAATTTCAAAATATCCTTGGCAAATTCAACAGGATTAGTATGTATGCAGCCAATCGCAGTGGAAAATCCATTACTACCATCAGGGCAGGGTATTCCTCCGCCTAAAGTGCAAGTTGGATCTCCTGTTTTACAAACTTTAGGCGCAGCTCCAGCAGTAGCAACCCCACCTGGGTTAGTAGGTGTTCCTACTGTGAAGGTAATATGACATACAGGAGGGCCAAAAAAATCTGCCTCGGATTTTCGTAAATTAAACCAATCTCTGGTATTTGTTTTTTGCCGCAAAGAAATCATATGTGCGCCCGGTATCATCAATTCCTGAGGTATTGATTTTGGACCAAACTGAGGTGTATCTACATTGCCGGCTCCTGGTCCGGCTGGTAAATCAATAAGCGCACGGCCTGTTATATTATTGGCAAAATCAATAGCATCATCATCAACAAAAACAGAAAATCTGCCCCCATTGGTTAAGTTCTCTCCTGAAACTTCTAATTTGGTAGCAGAACTAATTCCGCTGTCCGGATTAATAGTTAACCTGCATTGGGTATTGGAATCAAGCACCCTGTAAGTAGCTGTGCATTGATCCACATCTTGGTTGCTAATTACAGCTTTAACTACTATTTCATGGGTGTTTGCGCTAAACTCACATGGTGATGAAGTAGTTGACCTATCAAACTCCACAGAAATATCTGTTGATCCTTCTTTTGTTGCGTCTACTACAGCATTGCCTCCGCATCGAAATTCCATTTTATAATCAGCATAATTTTGGTTATTACCAATATTTATAGTAAATTTAGCTTTGCGCTGATTGTTGATTAAAGGAGTGGGATTAGTTTGTACAGTGGGGCTAGAACAGCTTGGTAATGCTGCATGTACGGGGTAAGCTAATAAAGCAGAAGCTACCATCACAACCAATAATGAAATGGTTATAAAAACTACTTTGGACATTACCCAAAGCTTAGCACAAAGAGATTCATGGGTCTAGCCATAGACTTTAGTCTATGGTATCATTGTTTCATGAAAAAGATTAAAACTAAAACCTACAACTTTCCGGTTATCATAGAAAAAGATGAGGAGGGATTTTTTGTGGCTGATTGTCCTGAAATACAAGGTTGTCATACTCAAGGGAAGACGCTGGAGGAATCAATTACCAATATCCGTGATGCTATCAAACTTAATTTAAGGATTTCCAAAGAAGACAGGCAAGAAATTCCCAGAATGCAACCTGTTAGTCTAACGTCTCTTGAAGTTGCCATCTAAATGTCAAAATTACCCCAAGTTAAAGCGCGTGATTTAGTAAAGGTAGCATTAAATTTGGGTTTTCAATTTCGGGATCAAAGCGGTAGTCATGCAGTCTATATACATTCAGATGGCAGAAGGGTGACTATACCTGTTCATCCTGCGGATACTATTGGTATTGGTTTACTGACAAAAATTATTAAAAAGGATTTGAGAATTACTAAAGAAGAATTTGTTACCTTGCTGAAATAACTTTGGACATTAAGCAAAGCTTAGCACAAAGGATAGGAAAATGGTAGAATTTTTTGAGGATGGACATTAGAAATTTGAATCTAGAATTTGAAGCTTGAATAGATAGAAGCTAGATTGATAAGATCAGATTAATGATAATGATTCATCAATCTATCAAGAAACTTCCTGTTTACGAGAGAAACGATTTGGTATCCCAGATGCGTAGAGCTTCAAAATCATGTCCTGCAAATATTGCTGAAGGCTGGGCAAAGAGGAGATTTGAGAAAGAATTTAAACATCACCTGGATGCATCAATTGGTTCGGCAAACGAAATGGAAGTTCATATTGAGACTGCTAGAGATTTAGATTATTGGCAAAGGGATTTTTGCAATAGTTTACTTACCAGGTATAATCAATTAGGCGGTAAGTTAACTAATCTACAAAGGAATTGGAAAACCTTCTAACTTCTATCTTCTAACATCAAGATCTATCTTCTAGTTTCCAGCGTCTAACCTCAAAATAAGACATTATTTTGGACATTACCCAAAGCTTAGCACATTTTTAAAGATTAAATAAGGACTCTGATATTAAATATAGTTACATCAATGCCTGTAAAGATTCTAATAAGTTGTAAAATCAGCCAGGCAACAGCCATAAATAATACTCCCAAAAGAGCCCAGGTCACTGTATAATGGGCAGATTGGATTGCTTTAGGTTCTCCCCCTGAAGTTAAGTATTTAATACCTCCCCAAATTAACATTACTAACATTACCACAAAGGCCAGTCCCACTATGACAGTAATAATTTTGCTAAAAATTTGCTCAAATTCCCCAATTCCTGCAGGACAAGGCCCAAACTTGGCCTCTGCTGCTTTGTCATTTGGATCACAGGGCTTGCTTTGCAGGTTAAGACCTGGTGGATTAGGAGATGCGGGATGGGCAACAGGAGGAGCAGCAGAAGCTGCAGCTCCAGGGGCTTGGGCTTGCTTTTGGATAGCTTCATTTACCTTTTGCTCAAGTTGTGGAGTAATTCTGGCAAGCTGCACATCTGAGCGTTGGGATCTGCAAGTCACCAGATCGGTGTTTGGTTTCTGCAGATCAGAAGAGTAATCAATGCTAACTTGAGTTTTAGTAGAAGATTTAAATTCAGAATTAAGCAGGTCTCTGGATGGTTTAGGAACCTGAATCCTAAAAGCCCAATTTTCTCCCAGGTTTAATGCTTGAGCAGAGCTGGCATTGACTTGAATATTACCAATTTTCTGGATATTTAATAAAGTTGGAGTTGAGTCAATCCCTGAATATTCTACTATTAGGTTTTCCCCGGATGAATCTATATAAGCGCCGTTAATCTTATTGGATATACAAAAATCTCCTGTTGGAGCTACTATTTTCGCGTAAGCTTGAGGAGCGGATAACAGCCAAATCAAAATAATAATTGGCATTAACCAAAGGCTAAGTTTAGTCATCAACCTAAAGCTTAGCACAAAGGATTTAAAAATGGTAGAATTCTAGGGCATGATAGGGAAATTCAAAAACCAAAATTCAAAGATCAAAAATACATATCAAAATTCAAAATTTTTAAGACATTTTAAACTTTGCATTGTCATTTTGATATTTACACTTTACATTTTACATTTGCCTTTACCTGTTTATGCTGATGAGCTGGATGATATCAAAAACCAGATCAATAAACTAAGCAGTGAATGGCAGCAGGTAGAAAAGGCTAAAAAACCTTTAGAAGGCCAGTTAAAATCTTTAGAGCTGCAGCTTGCCCAAATCCAGGCTGGCATTGATCATTTAGCAGCAACTATTGGGCAAAAACAAAATGATCTAAACTTAAGGGAAGATAAGTTAGCCTTGCAGCATGCTCTTTTGGAAAAAAGAGTCAGGGCATATTATATCCGTTCATATCTTGTCAACCCAATGCTGGTGATACTTTCCTCAATTAATTCTGCAGATTTATTCAGAGAATTATCTTTCCGCCAAAATATTGCCAAAGAAGACCAGCAAATCATTACCTCAATTACTCAAGAGGTAGTTGATTTGCTCAGTGAAAAAAACAAACTGGAGAAAGATAAAGCAAGGCTGGCCGGCTTACAAGCAGAAGTGGATAAAAACGCCTCTTTTTTAGGAGGGGAGATTAAAAAAGCTAAAGCTTACCAGGCTGATATATCTAAACAAATTGCCCAGCTTTCGGCAAGACAGCAAGCTATCATTGCTCAAAGACAAGCCTCTTTAAATCTGCCTACTTCTTTGGGGGCAGGCCCTTTATTTTGCAGCGATGATCGGAAATTGGATCCTGGCTTTAGGCCTGCTTTTGTTTTTTTTACTTTTGGTATTCCTCATCGAGTAGGGATGAATCAATATGGAGCCTTAGGCAGAGCCCAGGCAGGGCAAAATCATGAAGATATTTTAAGAGCATATTTTGCTAACTTTGGTTTTGAGCAAAAACCAAATATTAATATCTCTGTTGCCGGTTTTGGTTCCATGAGCATGGAAACTTATCTTTTAGGTATTTATGAGATGCCTGGGTCCTGGCCGATTGAGGCTTTAAAAGCCCAGGCTATTGCTGCCCGCTCTTATGCCCTATCTTATACTAACAATGGCTCAAAAGAGATTTGTACCACCCAATCCTGCCAGGTTTATAAAGGAGGCAATAAAGGAGGTAATTGGGAGCAGGCTGTCAAACTTACCGAAGGCAAGACTATGATTTCAGGCGGGTCAGCTGTGACTGCCTGGTATTCATCAACAGATGGGGGATATACTTTTTCAGCCCAGGATGTTGGTTGGAGTGACCGCTCTTTTACTAAAAGGTCCAAAGATACAAATGGAGATATAGGTTCTTTTGCTGACCTATTTAGTAAAGCTTATGATAAAGATTCTCCTTGTTTTTATGCAGCCCAGGGTTTCAGGTCTGAATATGCTAAATCAGCCTGGTTAAAGCCTGAGGAAGTTGCCGATATTGCCAATATGATTATGCTTACCAAGCGTGACAGCGGTTTGTCAGAACATCTATATCAGGTAGATAAACCTAATCCGGAAGGTACTGATACCTGGAATCATGATAAAGTTAAGGAGGAGTTAAAAAACAGGGGCGGCGCTCCGTTTAACCAGGTCTCCATTGTTTCTGTTTTGGCAGATTTTAATACCGGTATGTCTACTTTAGTGACTATCTCAGGAGATGGTCATTCAGAAACTTTTAACGGGTCAGAATTTAAAAACTTTTTTAACCTAAGAGCCCCTGCAAATATTCAAATAGTTGGACCTTTATTTAACGTAGAACTTAAGTAACCCAAGTTCCCTAAGTTACTCATTATGTTATACTGTAGCCAGCCATGTTCCCGTCCTATGTAGTTCATCCGCAAAACTGCCGGTTTGAAGGCCAGGATCCTAATGAGAAAATTCTCCTGCTTTTAAGGGCTCACCCTATTACTAATTTTATCTGGATAATACCAGTTGTATCACTTATTATTTTTCCTTTCTTCATACCTCCAGTTTTAACCTTACTTAATTTTAATATATCTCAATTTCCTGTAGAATACAGGCTTATCTTTTTAATAATTAATTATTTATTAGCGGCAGTGATTGCTTTTGAGGGTTTTTTACATTGGTATTTTAATGTTTTTATTGTGACTGATAAAAATATTATTGATATAGATTTCCACTCACTTCTTTTTAAAAATATTGATGTAGCGCCTCTTAGGAATGTAGAAGATACCTCATCCTCAATGGGTGGTTTGCTGCAGTCTATTTTTAACTATGGCAATGTTTTTATCCAGACAGCAGGAGCCTCAAGAAACATTGATTTTCACTCTGTTCCAAGACCTCATCATGTGGCAGATTTTATCCTGGATGAGGTGCATAAATTATATGGAAGTTAATTTATTGAACCAGGAAGCAATATTGGTTTTTTTAAAAGCTGCTATTTTGCTTATTTTGGTTTTTTACGCTATATTTGCTTTAGTCATAATAAGGCAGGTTGATTTAATGAGCAAGACCTTAATTACTGGCATTTCTCCATATGTTAAATTATTATCTCTGGTTCATGCAGTTTTTGTCATAGGATTAATTTTAGTGGCATGGAGGGTGTTATGAAGCTTAAAGTTGCTCAAGCAATAGGTTTAAATACAGATCAAAAAGCAGCTCAAGTTATTTCAGAGTCAAGAGATGGGGATAATTCATTTTTTGCAGTATTGGATTTAACCTGTGATGACGCTTTCACTAAAGGCAGACAGGTTTTAGGGGAAATCTCAGATTTTTATTTTGATTTTGAGGGTACTCCTGCTGAAAAACTGAAAGCTGCCTTTGAGCAGTCTCTGAAAAAGTTTGAGACAGAAGAAGTGGCGCTGCTTTTAGCAGCGCTTTCTGGCAAGGTTCTGTACTTAATTAGCCAAGGTGCAGTAGAAGCTATGCTTAAAAGAGATAGTAACACTTCACCTTTGCTTTCTGTAGGCGCTCTCAACCAGTTAATCTCTGGATTTTTAAAAGAAGGGGATAAGTTACTGCTGTCAACTTCCAGTTTAGTTAACTTTTTAGGGGAAGATTTAAATAAATTATTAGATCTACCTGCTCAAAACTTTGAAGAAGAAGTGACAGGCCGGATTAGTGGTTCTGATCCAACGCACTCAAATTCAGTTTTAGAGAACCAAGATTTAGCGGCGCTGCTGATAAATATTGAACCAGCAGAATCTGCTGTTGATTCAAAGTCAACAATCCCCAGTCTTGGCAGGGAAGTTTCTGGGGGTTCTTATCAAGATTCTGCAGCAGGGACTCAGTCTGATTCAAGCGCTATTGTATTACAAACCCTGGGTCAGATTTTAGGATTCATCCGCTCTATTGCTGCTTACCTGCCAAAAGGAGGCAGAAGCAGACTCTTGATAGCAGTTGTTTTAATAATTATAGTAGCTTCAGGAGTTGGCTTTAAGGTTAAATCATCAAAAGATGCTCAAAAAGAACAAACTTTCAAACAAGTTTTGCAACAAGCTAAAGACGATTTTAATGCTGCCAAAAATATAGCCACACTTAATTCTAATGAAGCAAAAGGTAAGTTAGACAGCGCAAAAGATAAAGTTAATCAAGCTTTGGGCTTAAAACCAAAGGAAATGGAAGCTCAAGCTTTAAAAAAACAAATCGAACAAGATTCAGGCGCAATTTTACAGCAATTCCAGTTATCTGAATTTCCCATATTTTTGGATTTAGATTTAGTCAAGAAAAACTTTACAGCCTCGAAGATCAATTTATCGGCTAACAAGCTGATACTTTTAGATCCTGCTGTTAAAACTTTAGTGTTAATTGATGTGGCTAAAAAGAGTCCGCAGATTTTAGCCGGATCAGAACAATTAGGAGATGCTCAAGCTGTTTCTTTAAATGGGGCATTGGCTTTTGTTTTCTCAAAAGACAAAGGAGTGCTCAAAATTGATAGTACGAAAAATAACCTGGCTTCGCCAGAACAAAAAATAACCTCAGTGTCTAAAAAGGACAGTGAGCTGGATCGCGTGGAAGATATCTATGGCTTTGCTTCAAATGTTTACCTTCTGGATATAGGTAAAAATAAGATCTGGAAATATCTGCCTGCATCAGAAGGTTATTCAGATAAAAAAGAATACCTGACTAAAAATACTCAAGCGGATTTTACAGATGCTTTAAGAATGCAGATTGAGTCTTCGGTTTATGTTCTCAAAAAAGATGGCAGCATGTTGCGATTTACAAGAGGTGACAAAGATAATTTCTCATATGATGGGTTAGACAAGAATGTTAAAGATCCTAAAAGTTTTTTTGTCTCATCAGACACAGATAATTTGTATCTTTTAGACTCAGGTAACTCAAGATTATTAATTTTAACTAAAACAGGTGGTTATAAAGCCCAAATGAGCGGTGAAAAATTTGGTCAAGCCACTGATTTAGTGGTGGATGAGAAGGGAAAGAAGGTGTATTTATTGGATGGAAGCAAAATATTTCAAGTAGACTTAAAATAATCTCTAAGTCACTTAAGTAACTTATGAAAATAATAAACAAAAAAGCTCTCCATAACTACCATATCCTTGATCTGCTTGAGGCAGGTATTGTTTTAACTGGTTCGGAGGTAAAATCCATCAGGGCAGGAAGAATTGATTTAGGGGAGGCTTATGTCAGGATTTTAAATGGAGAAGCTTATTTACTTAATGCCAATATTGCGAGATATGCGCAAGGTTCTGATACATCTTATGATGCCACCAAATCCAGAAAATTGCTGCTGCACAAAGACCAGATAAATACTTTAATAGGTAAAACTTCCGGCTCAAAGAATACTTTAATTCCTGTTTCTATCTATGAAAAAAATAATAGATTTAAAGTAGAGGTAGGTCTTGCCAAATCAAAAAAAGAATTTGATAAACGGAAGATAATTAAGGAACGAGATCATCAAAGAAGAATAGAACAAGAATTAAGAGGAAAAGAGTAGAACACCTCCGAGGTGGGCTTTGACTCCTCGGAGGTGGAGGAATTGGTGGAGATGGGCGGTTTTGCACCGCCGTCCAGAAATATTTCCAAAAAAACTTCTACAAGTTTAGCTAATGTATTTTTTTGAGCGTTAATTTGTAACCCGTTAGCAGGAAGATTAACGCTTAATCCAAATTGCTTGTCCAATTTTACCTGGATTAAGTAAAATTGTGCATCCTGACTTTGTACATACCTTAGACTCTCGTCAGAAAGAAGAGTTACTAAAGTAGATGATTAAGCTACTGCGTATGCAGCGGTTTGAGTTCCACCAATAAAGGCGAGAACATCGCTACCGAAGCTTTTTACAGCTTTTACTACATCATCACGGCCAGTATTTTTGGCGTGTATGTTTTGAAACAATATTTAACGAATAATGTTTCCTCTTCGACTTGCAGTTTTTAAAGAGCAATCCTGTCGAAACTATACATCCCCAGGTCATTATATTACCATATAATCAGTCTTAAATCAAATACTATAACTAACTATCGTCATTCCGAGCCCCGCAGGGGCGTGGGAATCTTTCTTTAATTAAGATTACCACGTCGCTTCGCTTCTCGCAATGACAAATTGGATTTTGGATATTTTGTTTCCTAAAAAATGCATAGGCTGTAAAAAGGAAGGCAGCTATTATTGTCAATCTTGTATCAGTAATATCCTCCAAGCTGATCTAGTTTGTCCAAGGTGTGAAGGTTTAGCAGTAGGTGGCCAAACTCACCCAATTTGCAGAAAGAAATTTGGACTGGATGGACTTTGGAGTTTAGGAGTTTACGCAGGTCCACTAAAAACTGCCATTCAAAAGCTGAAATATGAGCCTTCTCTAGTAAAAGATTTTGCTCCTGTTTTGATGGATATAACTATAGAATATTGGGCAAAATATCAACCTTTTATTTTGGATTTAATCAAAAAAGATCAAGGTCGGGGATGGGTTGTTGTTCCTGTGCCTCTTCACTGGTTTAAGGAAAATAAAAGGGGATTTAACCAGTCTGCGCTAATAGGACAACTATTATCCAATAATCTAGGTTTATCTTACTGCGAAGCATTAAAACGTACCCGTTACACCAAGTCGCAAGTTGGATTAAAGGAAAAGGATAGAAAAGGAAATATCAAAAATGCATTTACCCTTAATACAACACACCCCTCCTTCGGAGGTAAATACCTAATACATAATACTAATGTGCTTTTAATAGATGATGTTTGGACTACAGGTTCAACCCTTCGGGAATGTTGCTACTTTCTAAAACGCGCTGGTGCCAAAAAAGTCTGGGCTATAACTTTGGCTAGATAGTGAAGCTCTATTCTGGTAAAATTAGGCATAGGGAGGGTTGCCAGAGTGGTTAATGGAGCGGATTGCTAATCCGCGGCGGTGAATAGCCGCCCACAGGTTCGAATCCTGTACCCTCCGCCATGGAGAGGTCGCATAGTGGCCGAGTGCGGAAGTTTTGAAAACTTCTGCTGACGCAAGTCAGCCGTGAGTTCGAATCTCACCCTCTCCGCATATATCCACCCTCTCCACCTTTCTTTAAAGGTGTATAATTATCAGTGAAAGGAAAACATGCCCAAAAAAGAGCAACCTGCCCAAGAAGAAATTAAAACACTTCTTGCTTGGGATGCCCCAGCCCGTCCTTTTAGAAAAAAGGACAGATCTTTTTATACTACTTTAGCTATCATTGTGATTCTTTTGGTACTAATTCTACTTTTGGCCAGGGAGTTTTTACTGATCGGCGCTATTTTATCTGTAGCTTTTGTCACCTACGTACTGGCTTTTGTTCCTCCTCATAGAATTAACTATAGAATTTCTACCCAGGGTGTTACTATTGGGGATGATTTCTATTTTTGGCATTTTTTATCTTTCTTTTGGTTTAAAGAAAAGGAAGGGCATAGAGTTGTTCATATCCAAACCCGTTTCAACTTTCCAGCGCAACTGATAATTGTATTAGAGGAGGTTGATGAGGAAAAGATTAAAAAAATATTATCTAGATTCTTACCATTTTACGAAAAACCATATAGAACATGGATGGAAAAATGGTCTGAAGGTTTGCAAAAACACTTCCCCCTGGAAAATACACATAGATAGTCATTGATTTGCTTAACTCATGGCTTAATTCTAACTATTCCTTGAATTTTGTCAAAATCACGGTCATAGGAGTAAATCTCTCTAGCTTCGGTTTGAGCTGTTAAGGCAATAAGAATGCAATCTCCAAAGTCGAGGTTAGTAGAAGCATAAAGGTCTAAAGCATTTATAACCGCCTGTTTATTATCGACTTTGAAGTTGGTGTAACGTAGAAGTGAAGTCAAAACATCTCTGATTTCTGTTCTGGGAAGGTTATAGAGTCTAGGAGAAGAGAGAACGAAAACAGCATCAGCAATGACTGTATCCGGGGCAGTCAGGATTAACTCACCATTCTCAACTTTTCCAAACAGTTTAGCAGCAGCTTCTTGTTTTTTAGGGTCATCGTGAGTTATCAGTCGGATAATAACATCAGTATCTACATATGGATCAGGAGGATCATTTGGCATATTTCTTAGCTAATCTGTCTTCCCTGGCTATGTTTTGTATCTCCTTAAAAGTTAGAGGCTGTTTTAGAGTTCCTGCAACCCCTCGTAAAGACTGAATATCTGGATATTTGACCTGTGTTACCTTCACGTCTCCACCTTCTTCAATAATGAAGGCAATTTTGTCATTTATATCAATCCCTAAATGTTTTCTGACTTCCCTAGGGACAGTAACCTGGCCTTTACCAGTAACAGTGGAAACAATCTCTCTGGAGGTTGAATTTGGAGTAATGCTTTGTTGCATAAGTAAGGAAAGCATATCAAACTCATTACTTTTTGTCAAGTAGCCACAGCTTTCAGACTAGATTTCTGTTAAAATACCCATACTGCCCCTGTAGCTCAGTGGATTAGAGTGCGACGTTGCGGACGTTGAGGTCGAAGGTTCGAGTCCTTCCAGGGGCGCTTAAGGAGGGTGGACTGGACGGTAAAGTAATGGTTTCGAAAACCATCGGGTGAAAGCCCTAGCAGGTTCGACTCCTGCACCCTCCGCCATGCGCCTGTAGCTTAATTGGACTGAGCACGAGATTCCGGATCTTGAGATTGGAGGTTCGAGTCCTCTCAGGCGTACTTTAATTTAGCCCTCTAATCTCTTGATTTGTGAGAATTTATCAAAGTCTTGATCAAAAGAATAAATCTGTTTAACTTTTTTCTTCTCCATTAATGCAACGTGATATGCATCTGTTAAACTGATATTTTTATCCACATAATATCCAAAGATATTGTCAAGTAATTTTCCGTGTTCTAAATTTACGTTTTCTAAATGAAAAATCGGCAGTAATTTTTCAGTAATTTCTTTTTTGGGTAACTTAATGGAATTTTGCAATATAAATACTACCTCAAGAATAGTCGGCCAAGAGATGTAAACTTTGACAATACCCTTATCAATTTTTTCAATGATTGTCTCTGCTTTAGGGGAATAAATAGGATGATCTTTTAAAATAAATCTTAAGATTATATTTGTGTCCAAAAATATCATCTGCTTTTACTTTTTAAATCTCTTTCAGCAGCAGCCTCAGGCCAAGCTTGTTCTTCTCTCTTGATAATTTGATAAATATCATCTGTTTTTTTATACTTTATCCGGGGTTTTAAGGAGCCGTATAAAGACATTATAGAAAACTTTTTGGCAGGCTTAATCCTTACCTCCTTTTTCTTACCGAGGATGAATTTTACCTGGTCTCCGCGTTTAAGCCCCAGAGCTTTTCTGATGGAAACAGGGATAGTGACCTGGCCTTTTTGGGTGATAGTGGTAGGTTGTATCTGCATAGTATTACCAATTTTATAGTATTACCAATATTTTGTCAATGGTACAATAGATTGGATGAAACGGGAATTTAGTGCTGGAGGGATAGTTTTTAATGATAAAGGACAGGTGTTATTGATTCAGCGGTCTCAAAAGAAGGACCTACTTCGTAGAACCTTGCCTTCTGCTGACGCAGAACGTAAACACTGGAGTTTTCCTAAGGGTTTAATTGACCCGGGCCAAACCACCAAAGAAGCTGCTTTAAGGGAGGTTAAAGAAGAAGGGGGAGTGGAAGCAGAAATTATTGATAAGATTGGTTATTCAAAATATGTATATACATTTAATAATGAAAAAATCTTTAAGGTGGTGACATATTTTTTAATGAAATTTTTATCCGGAGATCCTTCTTTGCATGACTGGGAGGTGGAAGAGGCTGGCTGGTATATACCTGAAGATGCTTTAAAACAATTAACTTTCTCACAGGATAAAGTTCTACTTAAAGAAGCTCTTAAATTTTATGAAAACATCTCCTAATTGTTTGGTTTGCCACAAATAGAAAATAGGTATGAAACCAAAAAGGTTAATTAAAAATATAGCAATAAACCAAAGAAGGTCTCCTCTTTTAGCGCTTTTCCAAAGAGCAATCCCTTTCCAAAAAACCTCCCATAAAATAAGGATAAAAATTCCTGCCCCTAAATCTGGAAATTTCCAATTAAACATCTCTTTAATATTATACACAAAATTCAAACGGGCAAGTTGGTAATTTTTTACCAGATTACCTTCAAGCCATGGTCCCTATATTCTGCAAAATCAGGATCTTGTGTCAGCAAGCAATAATCTTTATTAATAGCTTGCCAAGCCAGCATCCGGTCAAATGGGTCCCTATTTTTTATTATAGGCAATTTGTAAAATGAAGATACTGTTTCGGAATCAAGGTTTAAAATTTCAAAGCCGATTTTTTGGGCTTGATTTGGCAACTCGTCCGGTAAAGCTCCTTTTAACTCAATTTTTTTAAGTTGGAATTTAAGAGAAATCTCCCAAAACGTAACTGCGCTGATATACTTTGCATCTTGAGGGTTTAGTAAAATCTTTTTTACAGAATTTGAGATTTTTTTCGAAGAAAATAGAGCCCACAAGAATAAATGTGTATCAATCAGATAATTCACGATCCCAAAAATTCTTCGTCGGTCATCTTAAAACCACGCCTTATTTTAAACGAAGCCTTTCCTGTAAGTAAACCCAATTTAATGCTGTGATTCTTAAATACCTTATTATACGGCACCAGAGCTGCTACTTTTTTTTTGCTCTTGCCATAGGTAATGCCAACGCTTTCACCTTGCAGCACTTTTTCCAATACTTGTGAAAATTTTGATTTAAACTGACCTACAGTCAACTGTTGCATACTATGTAAAATATAATATTTTCTTGACAACTTGTCAAGTTTGGCGGAGGAGGCGGGATTCGAACCCGCGTGAGCTTGCGCTCGCGCGCTTTCCAAGCGCGTAGAATAAACCGCTATCTGACTCCTCCAGTATCGTCTATTATACCAGTAGTATTGCCTTCGGGACTTCTTTGGGGTATAATTCCCACCGCAATACCTGGAAGCCTCCCTGCGCCGTCTGGTACAGGGGACTTTTGGGATGATTGTTAGACTATGGATGATGTTGAACTGATTAAACAAAAAGTAAATATTGTAGATTTAATCCAGGAATACCTTCCCCTTAAAAAAGCTGGTGTAAATTTTAAAGCTAATTGCCCTTTCCATAATGAAAAGACTCCTTCTTTTGTAGTTTCCCCGGAAAGGCAGATTTTTAAATGTTTTGGCTGCAGTAAAAGTGGTGATGTCTTTACTTTTCTAATGGAAAAGGAAGGGATGGATTTTAAAGATGCGCTAGAAACTTTAGCTAAAAAAGCTGGTATAACTCTTAGGCAAACTGAGGCTAAAAAAGATTTTAAAGATAGACTATTTGAAATCAATTTAAAAGCTCAGGAGTTTTTCCATTATATGCTAACCAAGCATAACTTGGGTAAAAGAGCTTTAGAGTATCTCCGAGGTAGGAATATCACATCCCTTGCTATTGAAGAGTTTGGTTTAGGATATGCCCCAAATTCCTGGGAATCCCTAACTAAATTTTTGCTCAAAAGGAACTTTACTATTTCAGAAACAGTAACCTCAGGTTTAGGTGTTAGTTCAAAAGCTGGTTGTTACGATCGTTTTAGGGGTAGAATCACTTTTCCCTTAATTGACGGAAAGGAGAAATTGAGAGGTTTTTCAGGCCGTGTTTTACATGCAGTTGAACCAAAATATATTAATAGTCCTCAAACACCAATTTTTGATAAAAGCCAATTTTTGTTTGGTTTGAATTTAGCTAAGACTGAGATTAGAAATAAAAAAGAAGCTATCTTGGTGGAAGGAGAAATGGATGTGATTTTATCTCATCAAGCAGGATTTAAAAATGTGGTAGCTTGCAAAGGAACTGCTTTAACTGAGGGTCAAATTGAACTGTTGAAAAAATATACTGAAAATTTAAGCTTTTGTTTTGATATGGATTTAGCTGGGGATAGTGCTTCCAGAAGAGGTATTGAGTTAGCTGAGAAAGCAAATTTAAACATTAAAGTTATAGAGATAATGGGGGGTAAAGACGCTGCAGAAATTATTAAAGAGGATAAAAATCTTTGGCAAAAAGCTATTCAGGATGCACAACCTATTTATGATTATTACCTTTTCTCAACAGCCCGCCGTTTTGATATTAAAAAAGCATCTGATTTAAAAAGGATTGGAGAAGAATTGATTCCTGTTTGGGCAAAAATACCTAATGATTTAGTCAGAGAACACTATATTCAAAAGCTGTCAGCCTTTCTCAAAATAGATGATAAGATCCTGCGGGACACTATTGAAAAGATCAGAAAATCAGCTGAGCCCAACTTTAAACAGATTTTTCAGCAAAAAAATAAACAAGATAATGTGGTAGGAGCTAGGTCCAGAAGAGAATTACTTGAGGAATATTTAATTGCTTTGCTTTTACATCCTCCTAAGGATTCTGATTTTGTGCCATCTTTTCCAGAAACTTTATTTTTAAAAGAAGCTTTCAGGCAGTTATATGTTTTACTGGTGTTATATTTAGATTCTATTTCATTTAAAATGAGGGCCTTTCATATTAATGAGTTTTCTGCCAACTTACCTAAAGAATTACTAACAGAAGTAGATACATTATACTTAACAGAGTTAGATGGTAAGCTGGTTGATGCAAAAAACTGGCAAAAAGAGATGACAGGGGTGGTGGCAGAGCTGAAAAAGGCTTTAATTAAAGCCTCGTTAGAAAAATTGTCTTTTGAAATTAAAAATGCCCAGGAATTTGGTAAGATGGAAATGGTGGAAACGCTGAATAAGCGTTTCAGAGATCTGTCAGTAAAGCTGAAAAATCTCTAAAAATATGGCTAAACATAAAAAAGAAGTATTATTAGATTTAAAAAAAATACTCAAGTTGGGTAAGGAGAGAGGATTTGTAACTCAAGAAGAAATATTGCAAGTTTTTCCCAAGCCTGAAGAAACAATTGAGGCTTTGGATGAGTTTTATATAAAGCTCATTAATGAAAATATTGATGTATTTGAAACAACAGCTGAGGAATTAGAATCAGAATCCAAAATTACCACAGATTTAGAGAAAGAATTAGAACTTTTGTCCACTTTAGAAGAAGGTGCTGTAACAGATCCAGTTAGACAATACTTAAGAGATATTGGAAAGATTCCGCTTTTAACCGCAGTTGATGAGATTGATCTTGCTAAAAGAGCTGAAAGAGATGAAAAGGAGGCGCGGGATAGACTGATTAGCGCCAATTTACGTTTGGTTGTTTCTATTGCTAAAAAATATGTAGGACGTGGTATGAGCTTACTTGATCTGATAGAGGAAGGAAACATTGGTTTGATGAGGGCTGTTGATAAATACGACTGGCGGCGCGGTTATAAATTCTCAACTTATGCCACTTGGTGGATTAGGCAAGCTATCACCAGGGCTATTGCTGATCAGGCCAGGACCATCCGCATTCCAGTTCATATGGTTGAAACTATTAACAGGTTTAATAGAACTCAAAGAAGACTTATGCAGGAGTTAGGTAGAGAACCAACCCCTGAAGAAGTAGGTAGAGTTTTGGAGATTGATGAAGGAAAAGCCAGAGAGATTATTAAAGTTTCGCAAGAGCCTACATCTTTGGAAACTCCGGTTGGAGACGAAGAGGATTCACATTTAGGTGATTTTATTGCTGATCAGGGTTTACAACCGGATGAGCAAGCTACCAGGGAGCTTTTGAAGATTCACTTAGATGAAGTATTGGATTCTTTATCTCCCAGAGAAAAGAGGGTTTTGCAGCTTAGGTTTGGATTAGAAGATGGCAAACAGAGGACGCTTGAGGAAGTAGGAAGAGAATTTGGGGTAACCAGGGAGCGTATCAGACAAATTGAAGCCAAAGCCATCAGAAAACTCAAACACCCAACCCGAGCCAAAAAGCTAAGAGATTACCTGGAATAAATGCTTATTTTCTCCGCTTTCCCTAATTTCCCAAAATATCCCTAATCACCCTAATCGGAGAATACGGATGGATAAGTGTTTTATTAGATGATAAAATATCCCAGGCACATTAATAATCCCCTGTAGCTCAACGGTAGAGCGCGCGACTGTTAATCGCTAGGTTGGAGGTTCAAATCCTCCCGGGGGAGCCAGATAGTTCTTTAGATCCGAAGGATCGCAAGCTTTACTTACTCGAACTTAGCCTCGTTTTATGTATTGACAAAGTATGTACACAGAGTATAATATCTTTGTGCAGTACAAAGGTTACAGAATTGAATTCGCCGAAGAGAAGAATTGGTTATTAAAAGAAACTAGGAGGGTGGGGTTTGAGGATGTAGTTACTGCTATTGAAGAGAAGAAAATACTAGTTGACATACAGCATAGTAGCAAAAAATATCCTCACCAGAGAATATTAGTAATAAAGATAAAAGAATACGTGTATGCAGTGCCTTACGTAATAGATAAAAAAAGAAGAGCAATTTTCCTTAAAACAGTCTATCCAAGTAGGGTGTTGACTGATAAATATTTGAAAGGAGGTATCAAAAAATGAGAGTCATACTTGATAAATACGAGCAAGAAATAGAGGATGCGCTAGATAAGGGCGAATTTGTTAGCGTACCTAATTTAGAAGCTACTAAACAGATGTTTCAGGAAGCTGCTGAAAACTTCAGGCAGTTACAACAAACAAAAAGTATCACACTCAGGGTTAATACTGAGGATTTGATTAAGGTTAAAGCGAAAGCCAAGAGAAATGGTATAGCCTATCAAACCTTAATCGGTTTATTAATTCGTCAATATATAAAAGGGGAGAAAAAAGTAGTCCTAGATTAGCAAGATAGGTTCGAATTGATACTTCAAGTTCGATTAAAACTAGGAATACGGAGCCAATTTTGTTCTCATTTCCTCTTTACACCTCTTGTTATTAATGCAATGATGTGATTATCTAATGAATTTTCTCGAGAGGAGGTGGAATTGATGAAAACACAATCATATGCTATCCCTAATGCTTTAGCTGTGACAACAGCTTCTGTTTTTGTACTGTGTGCTATCTTGGTGGGATTATTTCCTGATATTTCATTTTCCATTGCGGGATCCTGGTTTCATGGTATTGGGTTTAGTAAGGCAGCTTTAAATATAACAATCTCTTCTTTTATCTTGGGATTAGTCTCATCTACCATAACATCTTGGATAAATGAAAAAGGATTTAAGATAGCTTAGACGATAGTAAGATAAATATATGGAAGAATTGGTTAGGTTAAATAACAGATGGAAAAATTGGCATTATAAAAATACTGCTTTACTCATTCTTAGCTTGACTGTCTTTTTTCTCTTTGCGGAGCATCCCGCTGTACGAAACACCATCGATTTGATTGGCAGCTTCGGTTATATCGGAGCTTTTATTACAGGAATACTCTTTGTTTCTATTTTTACTGTGGCTCCTGCAATAGTGGTTCTTTACTTTCTTGCAGATCACCTTAATCCTCTAATGGTAGCGTTATTTGCCGGAATAGGTGCGGTAGTTGGTGATTATTTAATCTTCAGGTTTTTAAGGGACAGGGTATTTGACGAGCTTAAACCTCTATTTCTAAATAGTGGAGGTAATATATTAGTTAAACTATTTAAAACACCATATTTTGGATGGTTACTACCCTTTTTAGGGGCTTTGATTATTGCTTCTCCTTTTCCGGATGAGCTAGGAATAGGATTACTTGGCGTGTCAAAGTTAAAGAACTGGCAGTTTCTTATACTATCCTTCCTTTTAAACTCAATCGGGATATTTATAGCAGTAATTGCTGCAAGGTCTTTTTAAGATATTGTAGTTACATTCACTATTCGTATCATTTATGGTACGATTAAAGCATATGAATGATACGAATCTTAGTAGTCGTCAAAAACAGATTTTATCAGCCTTAAAACGAAAGAGTAATATTTCCCGTCAGGAACTTACAAAGATAGTTGACAGTAAAAAAGGAGGTGGGTCAATATGAAGCCAAATGAAAAATATGGCCAACTGGCAAACGCAGAGGCCATTCAAACAACAGTGAAAGCCTTACGGTCGAACAATTTTAAGGTAGAGGTGGTCGGAAACAGTGAAGAAGCCAAGAATAAAGTTTTACAGCTTCTACCTTCTGGGACAGAGGTTTTTACCATGAGCTCTCAAACTTTGGAAGTCATTGGGGTAGACAGGGAAATTAACGAGTCTGGTAAATATAATGCTGTCAGACCGAAACTTTATGCCATGGATAGAAATACCCAAAGCAGAGAGATGGCAAAGCTTGGTGCTGCTCCTGACTGGGTGGTGGCTTCAGTCTCTGCAGTCACAGAAGACGGCAATCTTTTAATTGCCTCAAATACGGGCAGTCAGCTCTCAGCGGAAGCCTATGCCGGAGGTAAGGCAATCTTTGTAGTAGGTACACAAAAAATTGTCAAAAGTATAGAAGAAGGAATAAAGCGAATTTATGAATACTGTTTGCCTTTGGAGGATGAGCGAGCCAGAAAAGCTTATGGTATGCCCTCGGCTGTCAATAAAATTCTCATCATTAACAAAGAGGTAAGCCTGGGAAGGATTACAGTTATTTTAGTTAAAGAAAAGCTGGGGTTTTAATAACTTGGCCTGAGGGTTAGGGAGCCAGATAGTTCTTACTCGAGAAACAACTAAATAACCGTATTAACTTTACTGCATAGAAATGTCCACCCGCTTCTGAAATGAATATGACTTCTAAATGTCTTACATGATTCTTTCAGAAATATAGCTATCCTATTAATAGGAATAGATAAAATACTGTAAATATTTATGGTATCTTATATAATTACCCACAATACTGAGGGATTTGAGTTTCTTCAAAGCGTTATTCCTATAGTGCTGTTGATCATGTTAATATTAATGATTGCTGATGTTGTAACGGAAATAAAAATCCATAATGAACTTAGGCAGCAAAAACCAAAAAACGAAATGTCTTTAACCTAAGTTGTCTACTCTTAATTACATCGTTCACTTCTTGTAATGAGAACGTTATAATCGTTCTTAATGAATTCTCAAAAGAAAACTATTGTTTTGGTTGGAGGATGTTTTGATGTGTTACATCCAGGCCATGTGATTTTTCTTGAGGAAGCTAAAAAAATGGGAGATAAATTAATAGTTCTTTTAGAAAGTGATGAGAAAATCAAGAAAATAAAAGGGGTTAACCGTCCGGTTCATAAACAGAAGATGAGGGCATTGGTTTTAAAAGCTTTAAAGTCTGTGGATCAAGTAGTATTACTTCCCTTTATAGAAGCAGAAGATAAATATGATGCTATTGTCAAAAAAATTAAACCAGATGTGATTGCAACAACCCAAGGAGATCCTGACAGTCACCACAAAGAAAGGGCAGCTAAACTGGTCGGGGCAAAATTAAAATATGTGACTAAATTAGCAGGTAATTACTCTACTAGCAAGATGCTGAAAATTTAAGTACAATTATCTTCTGTGAGAAAAAAACTATTCCTGTGCGCCTTGCTCTTAACTATTTTGTTTACTTATTTTTCTTATACTGTTGCCAAAGAAAGATGGGTTCAATTTGATTTTGATACCACTGTTAAGCTGCAGGATCATATCTCAAGAAGGTTTGATAAATATTTCTCCTACTTTAGCTTATTAGGCAGTGCAGAAGTCACAATTGGTTTTTGCTTGATAATGGCTGTTCTATCAATGATTAGGTTAAAGTGGCTGGCAATTTTAGGCTGGTCAATGATTGTGCCGGCATCAATGGGAGAGGTATTTGGAAAACTAGTATTATTTCATCCTGCTCCTCCATTTTTTTTAAATAGAACCTCTTTATTTACAACATTACCGTCTTTCTATGTTCATACTGATTATTCTTATCCTTCAGGGCATATGACCAGGACAATTTTTATTGCTACCATTTTGCTGGCTATGATCTATAAATCAAAAAACCCTCTGATGAAATATATCGGTACGCTTTCTATATTGGTTTTTTCTTTGTTAATGGGAGTAACCAGGGTATATTTAGGGGAACATTGGACATCAGATGTGATTGGCGGGGCGCTACTGGGGGCAGGAATGGGGTTTTTTGCATCAATATTTACCCTGGGTCTGTCAAAGGGTTGATTTTACAGCCTAAAAAGGTTTAAGATATCGTCAAACTGCCTGGGAGGTGATTTTTATCAATAGAAATATCACAATTGTGGTGACAATTTTGGTACTAGTAGTAATAGCGGGGTATTTGGTTTGGTTGAGAAGCAGATATCAGCCGCCGATTAGTCCTCAGATCAACGAGGAGATACAGGTTACACCTAGTCCTGCTAGCAGTCCAGAGCAATCTGCTTCACCATCAGCTAGCCCTCAAGGTAAAGAAGCGACTGGTTCGGTAAGGCAGAGAAGCGCTACTTCCGGCGGAACAAGAAGATAGGGATATGGAAAAGAGTGAGAAACTGATTATTATTGGTTCTGGACCGGCAGGATTAACAGCCGGCATTTATGCTGCCAGAGGAGGCCTAAACCCGTTAGTAATAGCTGGTAGGGAAGCAGGAGGACAGTTAATCCAGACTACAGATGTAGACGATTTTCCAGGTTTTCCTGAGGGTATTCAAGGACCGGAGTTGATGAGTAAAATCAGAAAACAGGCAGAGCGTTTTAACACCAGATTTATCAGTGAAGATGTGGTATCAGTGGATTTTTCCAAAAAGCCTTTTGAAATTAAAACAGAAACCCAAGTATTGTCAGCTCAAACAGTTATCCTGGCAACAGGAGCTTCAGCAATGTGGTTGGGTTTAGAATCGGAAACAAAGCTTCGGGGAAAAGGAGTCTCTGCCTGTGCAGTATGCGATGGGTTTTTCTTCAAAGGTAAGAATGTTGTAGTGGTAGGAGGAGGGGATACTGCCATGAGGGAAGCAGCTTATCTATCCAAGCTTTGTAAAAAGGTCACAGTAGTCCACAGAAGGGATCAACTTAGGGCCCAACTGGCTTTACAAGAGCTAGTCAAATCCAAACCAAACGTTGATTTGATCTGGAATTCTCAAGTAGAGGCAGTCTTGGGGCAGGATAAAGTGACTGGCGTAAAATTAAAAAATACCCAAACCGGGGAGACCCAAGAATTTCAAATAGATGGCATTTTTATTGCCATAGGCCATAAACCAAATACAACATTTTTAAAAGGGCAAATAAACTTAGATCAAAAAGGATATGTTGTTATCCATGATGAAACTAAAACCTCAGTAGATGGAGTGTTTGTAGCAGGGGATGTGGCTGATTATCATTACCGCCAGGCAGTCACAGCTGCAGGAGCAGGCTGTAAAGCTACCTTTGACGCAGAAGAATATTTAGAGAATATGAAGTGAAGACTTATGTCAAATTGACGTAATAGTTCAGGAATAGTCAAAGAAAATGTCATTCCGACCCTGAGCGTACTTGTGGTGAGCGTACCTGTACTGAGCATAGTCGAAGTAGTCGAAAGACTATAAAGTAAAGGATACAAAGTGGTATAATACGAAAGTTATGAATTTAGTTAATCTCCTAATTAAACTCCTTCCTGCAAAACCCATTTTTGCTCATTGTGATATTCCCTGTGGGATATATGATCCATACCCAGCCCAAATAGCAGCCCACACAGTTTTGAGAATGACTAAATTAATAAAAAGTCTTAAAGTGGAAAGCGATGGCATCCCTCTTGAAGAAAGAAAAAAGATTATCCATGATATTACCAGGTTAACTCATATTAAAGAAGAGCATGCAGAAATTGTTAAAAAAGAAATTAGAATAATTTGGGGAGATTATTTTAAAGAAGAGGCTTTAAAAGATGCCCCAAACTTACATGAGAAGGTTTGGAAAATAATGAAACTAGCTTCAAAAGCAAAACAGGGAGTTGATGAATCAGTAGTAATGGATTTGTTGTTACAGGTACAGGAATTTGCAGAGATTTTTTGGAAATCAAAAGGCCTAGAGCCTATTAGAATTCCTTCAGGATACCCTACAGGAGGAGAGATAGTATCACACAAATAGTATGAAAGCTCCTATCTCCAGATTCACCATCCATGGTAATTCTATGTTTCCTGCTTTAAGAGAAGGTCAAGATCTGGTGTCTGTTAACTGGTTTTATAAAGTAAAAGCAGGAGATATTGTTGTGCTTAAACAAGATGGTAAGGAAATAGTTAAACGCGTACAAAATGTTTACGACCGTGAAGTTTTTGTCACAGGAGATAACCCAAAAGAAAGTACTGATTCAAGGGAATTTGGTCCAGTTAGCATGGATCAAGTTGTGGGAAAAGTGGTATATTCATCTTATGGCCAAAATATTCCCACGCCATAAATTTTTAATTTTACTCCTTCTTTTGGTTATATCTTCAATAACTGGTTTCGCACTATTTTTCTCCCCGCAGATTAAACAGCAAGCTAAACAACAGAACCAACAAACTGAGCAGTCCACAGTCCTGGGAAGCAATACACAAATTCCGCAAATTTATATCTCAGACGGAGAACAGGGCTATAGTAGTGGCGGTTTGATAGCGCTTGCTTCAACAGATGAACCGGCAGTGATAATAGGCGGATACAACATTTCCGGTGAGGCGCAAGTAACAATGTATCAGGCAAACGAGGCTGCCATGCTTGATTATTTAACTCACGATAAAGATGGTAAACAGACAAAGAAAAATCCAGATGTAAGTTCGTTCCAATACGTCACTACTGTAAAACATGCTGTTAATACCGCTTCTTATCAGGGTTCAAAAGTCCCTTTGCCCTTTGGCGAGACAGGTATTTGGTATCTGAAAGTCAAAATTGGCAAAACTTTTGCTGATGCATTTGTACTACGATCAAATATTGGCGTCTTAACTAAAGAAGGAGATAATGAATTTATTTTTTGGGGGCAGAATTTCAAAACTAAAAGAAGTATCTCGGATGGAACGATAAAAATATTAAATTTGACAGACTTACAAAAAGAGCTTCAGACTGTTTCCTTTAATGCTGATGGAATAGCCAAAGCAAGCTTAAATGCCCAAGCAGATATTGCCATAGTAGAGCAAAATACTGATAGGGTAATAGTTCCTTTAAACTTAAAATACCTTAATACAGGTTATTCATATACACAGTTTCAACCAAAAGGCAGGTTAACTCGATATTTTATCTTTACTGACAGGCCACTTTACAAACCAGGAGATACAGTTAATTTTAAAACAGTCCTAAGAGACGACGACGACGCCCGATATTCAATTTCAGGCGGGCAAGCTCTAGTTAAAATTTATACAGGGTATGATGAAAAGAATTCAGTATTTGAAAAAAGTTATCCGATATCCTCTGATGGAACAATAAGTGGTCAATATCAGCTACCAGCCGATGCAAAAGTTGATTATTATAATCTTTCTGTTACTGTTCCATCGCAGAAAGGCAGAGAGAATTTTTGGGACTTTGAATACTCCTCAAATACAGCTTACTTTGAAGTGCAATTTTTCAGGAAACCCGAGTTTTCAATTGATGTAACCACACCAAAAACAGAACTTATAGCCGGAGATAAAACATCATTTACAATTTCCGGTACTTATTTTTCAAGTCAGCCAATGATTGGTCAAAAAGTAAAATACACTGTCTTTGCAGCAGATTTTTATGAGTATCAATATGCAACTGACCAGCAAAGCCTTTCTCAAGATTTAAGCGATGATTATCGCTATGGGCACTGGTACGGCAGCAATAAAGTGACAGAAGGAACAGCTACCCTTGATAAAAAAGGCGAAGCGCAAATAGATCTTAACACCGTAATGAATTTCAATAAAGGAAAAAGCCAGGTATTTTCTATAGAGGCCACTCACGAGGATGGTTCACAAAATCCGTCTTTCAGCAGAAAAAATATCTTAGTTTACGGGGGAGACTGGGGAATATACCGCAAAGATACCTCCTATGGAACAAAGGTGAATACCTCTCAAAATATTCCGGTAACACTTATCCCTTACAGAAGCGGTGGCAATGTTTCTAATATTTCTTTGACAGCCAAGCTGCACAGAACAAATTGGGTATCGATCCTCGAGCCGGATAAAAAATACCCTTCATACAAAAAAGAGGAGGAAGACTTACAAGGTCTGACAGCCAGAACCGATGGACAAGGGAACGCTACGTTTACCTTGACGCCAAACAAAATCGGTTCATACACCATAACTGTTGAAGGTAAAGACAGCAGGGGTAATCTGGTTTCAAAAATCTTCTATTCTTATGTCTCCACAGAAGACCAGCCTTATTATACCGAAGGAGGGAATAACGATTTAACAATTTCTACGGATAAACAAAAATACCTACCCGGCGATACAGTGCGTTTCAACATTTTCTCACAGGTGCCGGATAGAGATGTCTTTTTGTCTCTTGAAAGAGGAAGAGTTAATAGATTTCAAGTAGTTCATCTTAATGGTAAAACTGGTGCAATTGATGCGCCATTGGTAAATACAGATATACCAAATATTTATGCCCAAGTTTCAAGTTTTTCCAGCAGCGCTCTTGATTCAAATCAAATTAATGTAGTTGTCTCATCAGAGAGTAAAAAATTACTGGTTGAAGTTAGCCCAAACAGTAAAACTTTTGGTCCTGGGGAAACGGTAAATGTCAACGTATCTACCACTGATGTGGGAGGAAACCCTGTTTCAACAGAGCTTGCCCTTTGGACTGTGGATAAAGCAATCTTTGAGCTGTCAGACAATAAACTTGGTGATATTTTTAAAAACTTCTGGAAAGAAAGAAGCGATACAACTCAAAAGTCCCATTCACTGGAGGGTATTTTAGTTCAGCAGATGGGAGGAGCCGGCGGTGGCTGTTTTGCTGCGGGAACAAAAGTGCTCATGGCTGATGGAACATTAAAAAATATAGAAGATGTCAAGGTGGGGGATTATATTTCAACAAGAAGTAGTCAGACAGATTCTAAATTAGTAAAAGCAAAAGTGCTAAAAACTCATCAAACAGAGGAAGCTGGTTACTTAATCATTAATGGCGACCTTAAAGTGACAGCCAACCATATAATGTGGGTCAGCAAAGCTTGGAGGCAAGCAGGTAGTATTCAAGTTGGCGATACTTTAACTGATAGCCAAGGCAGAAAAGTAGTGGTCAGCTCTGTTGAGTGGCAAAGAAGTAAAATCAGCGTTTATAATTTGGAGATTGAAAAATATCATACATATTTTGCCAATGGTGTTTGGGTCCACAATGATAAGGGTATAGAAAGAAATGCTTTCAAAGATACTGCCTATTGGAATCCTTCAATCCGTACAGATGCTGCCGGCAGGGCTCAAGTAAGCTTTAAATTACCTGATAACTTAACTACCTGGACTATTGCCGCCGTAGCAGCCACAGCAGACACAAGAGTCGGACAAACAACAAATGAAATAGTAGTCACCAAAGATGTCATAGTCCGTCCGATTTTGCCAAATATCATGCGCATTGGTGATGAAATAGTTTTATCTGCAATTGTGCAAAATTTTACTACTCTTGATCAAACTTTTGATATTGACCTAAAGTTTGACGCAGGCAATATAGACCAGCCTCTTTTTTCAGATGTGACTGTCAAATCAAATGAAATAAAACAATTATATTGGAAGGTAAAGCCCACAACAGAAAATGAAAAGTCCAAGTTAGTCTTTGCTGCCAGAGTGAAAAACAATAATAACTTGGCCGATGTTGTCACCCAAGAAATACCTATTTTGCCTTTCGGTTTTGAAGAAAGACGAGCTGAAGCAGGAGAAGGATCAAAGAGCTTTACTGTAAAACTTTCTTCTGATGCTCATACCCAAAATTCCAAAGTAACTCTATCCCTATCACCGACTATCATAGGTACTTTAGCTACAGCAATGAAATATCTAATCAACTATCCTTATGGCTGTGTTGAACAAACAACCAGTAGATTTGTTCCGGCAGTAATAGCAAAAGTCAATCAGGATATATTTGCTGAAGTCTTAAAAGATAAGGATCTAAATGATGTTATCCAAAAAGGTCTTTCAAGGCTGTCAACCTTGCAACAAGGAGATGGCGGATGGGCATGGTGGTTCTCCGGTAAATCAGACCCGTTCATAACAGCTTATGTTGTAGAGTATCTTCTTCAGGCAAAACAAGCTGGAACTCAAGTTGATGATGATCTGTTATCACGAGCTCAAGGTTTCCTTGAAAACAGTCAAGATAACAGCATAGAAGCTACAGTAGCAAAGACATACGCCTTAACCCTGCTTAATGCTCAAAAAAGCAGTGTACATATAAGTGATCTTAACAACTTAACTCCTGATCTACTCTCTTTTGCTGTCATGACAAATTACTTAAATGGAGATAAAAATTCTAGTAGTAATGGTTTGGACAAACTGGTTTCTATGGCGCAGACTCAAGGGGACGCAGTTTTTTGGGGGTCAGGTAGTAAACTTAACTTTGGATCAAAAGATGCTTCAACTGCACTCGCCATAAGAGCAATTGTATTAGCAGGTGGAGATAGAGACCTAGCAGCTAAAGGTGTAAGATATCTTACTCGTGTCCGACAATCTGATTATTGGTCAAATACATATGCCACTGCTCAAGTTACTCAAGCCTTGGTTGATTTTTCAAAAACTGGTGATGAATTAACTCCAAATTATAACTACGCTGTATCTTTGGATGGTAAACAAATCGCTCAAGGAACTGTTACAAATTCAAAACAGACTATCCAGGATATTACTGTACCAGTTTCAAACATTAAGGATGGCGGGTCAACCCTATCAATCGATAAAGCAGGTGATGGCCAAGTCTATTCAACTCTTGTAACTTCCGAGTTCCATACAGATAGAAACGCAAAATCAGTTAATCGTGGTTTATCTGTTAAAAGAGAATATGTAAATGAAAAGGGTGATGAGTATTCTATCGGTGTTGGCGATACTGTGATTGTCAAGATAACTGTAGGAGGTCTTAAGGCAAATGAAAATTACGGAGTAATAAATGATGAGTTGCCCTCTGGTTTAGTACCGATCAACCAATCATTTAAAAATGAACAATATGGATATGATCCAAATACTTACTACACTTCCTATGATGTTTCTGATACTGAAGTTACAGAGAATGGTATGGTGTTGTCACTTTATCAAATAGTTCCAGGTGAGCGAGTATATACCTACAAAGCAAGGGTGGTAAGTGAAGGGACATTTATCGTGCCGCCGGTTACTGCCTCTTTGATGTATGCGCCAGAGGTATGGGGAAGTTCTGCGGTTGGCAAAATGATAGTTACCAGAACTTCCAAAGCAGATCCATTCTCTGTTTTTAAGAAAACTGTTCAGCATAAGCTTCGTCTTATTCCTTTCTATGCAGCAGCAGTATTACTCATTGGCGGATCATTGGTAATTGTTGCAGTGATCTTGAGACGAAAAAAAGATCATCCTCAGAATGGATAATATATTCTCTCTTTGATTTCTTTCCTTGATACTATCCAGGGACTACCTTCTCTTGACTGGATGGTGTAATGCAAGTCACTATCTTTTTTCATGATGATTCCCACAAAGTCACCAGCTCCGACAGAATCAACCTGTTTTTCTACTGGTTGGAAGATGACTCTATCACCAACTTCTGGAGGAAAAAATAAGTAAGTCATCTTTTCTGATAAGATAAATTGTCCTCTTTTAAAGGGAGATATAGGAGAGCCGCTGACTCGGTGAGGAGAAGCAAGAAAAAGATATGTAAAAACAAGCAGGCAACCGCTCATTATCAAAATGATAAGGAATTTAACAGCATTTGTCTTCATACTGATATTTTACCATGGTTGAATCTGATAGATAAACTTCTTAGTACCCATCAAATCTATCAGTTCTGATATTTGTTTTGTCTACTTCTAACTGGAGTAGTTTTTCCTCCATACTGTTTACAAATCCAGGTGGTCCTGCCAAGTAGTAAATAGGATTCCCATACATTTGAACGATCGTCGTAAGTTGTGTCCTATTCAAATGATCCTGTTGTCTGGTATTGTGATAAATAATTTTCAAATTAGGTAGTTGGTTTTGCCATTGATCTAGAACCTCTTTAAAAAGAAAGTTGTTATCAGAGTTAGAATAGATCAAGGTGATTGGGAAGGTAAGTTTTTTATCTACAGCATATTTAATCATTGATCTAAACGGGGTAATGCCAATTCCTCCTGCTATAAAAATTGCCGGTGTAGATTCATCCAGGGTAAAAGTGCCTGCTGGATGAGCAGTGGTGACAGTAGCTCTCCTCTTTAACTTCTCCATCATCTTTTTAAATTTGCTAACTCCTGTTTTGGTAGTGACCATTAAAAAATCCTCAGTAGGGGAAGAAGCAATAGTAAAAGTTCTAGTGCTGCCATGTTTATCATTAACAGGCAGCCTAATATCTAAATATTGTCCAGGGTAGAAGCTAAAATTAACACTCTTTTCCAAGATTAGACTAAAATATTTGTTGGTTTCTAATCTTTTTTCTAATACTTTTAAAATCATGGCTGTAATGATACTACACTGGTATGAGATAATAATACCTATGCAAGAACCTGTCCCAAAAGGAATTATCCAATCAGTTGAACAAACTACCGCTCAGTTACACCAAGAGGTTGGCCAAGCCTTGGAAACAATGGGTCATTCTACTGAAACAGTCCCGGCAGGAGAAAAGCCGGTATTTGGTCCAGGAGATGCTATGGAAGCCATAGGAAACACAATAGGTGGCCATATTGAAAATACTCTTTCTGGAACAGAAGGTCCAGATAAAGGCATTAGAGTTAGTTCTGGGAGAAGGTTTGGTCGCTGGGTTTTGGACAGGTTTAGAAGAAAGCAATAAATTCATGGAAGTAACAACAAGCACAGGAATGGATTTTGTCAGTTCAATAATGGCTTTAGTGGCAGCCTTGGCTGTAATTTTGTTAATTTTGGGAATTTTCCTATTTCTAAAAAAGTATTTAGTAGGCTGGATAAAATATAGGAATAGAGAAAAAACTTCTTTGCAGTTTGTGCTTTTACAAGTAAAGGTTCCTAAAGGAAATGAAATAAAGATTGATGCTGCAGAACAATTATTTGCCACCTTTGCCTCTTTGCGAAAATCAGGCGGTATGTTTGCAAATTTTATTCCCCAACCTCATTTAGCATTTGAGCTGGTAGCTACCCATGAATCTATTAAATTTTTTGTCAGTTGTCATAAGTCTTATCAGGATTTGTTAGAAAAACAAATCCACGGGGCTTATCCTGACGCAGAAATTAAAGAGGTGTCAGAATATAATATTTTCTCTGAAAATTCCCAAACTGCTTATACTCAACTTAAACTTAAGAGTGCTGATTATTTTCCGCTTAAAACTTTCCGTGATCTGCCAACTGATCCTTTATCTGCATTAACCTCAGCTTTGGCTAAAATGCAAATTGATGAAGGCGCAGCTGTCCAAATAATCATTTCTCCTGCAGGCAGTAAGTGGAAAGAAGCAGGCAAAAAATGGGTGAAAAGAGAAAAAGACCCAGGCAAGCCGGATAATCCTAAGCCTCCACCGGATGCCAAGCAATTAGAAGCAGTCGAAGGAAAAATTGTTAAGGCTGGTTTTGATACTGTGATTAGGATAGTAGCTTCCAGCGTTTCTAAAGATTCAGCCAAAGCTCATTTGACT
Source organism: Candidatus Daviesbacteria bacterium (assembly GCA_016187035.1). GTDB lineage: Bacteria > Patescibacteriota > Microgenomatia > Daviesbacterales > UBA10151 > JACPKL01. The sequence continues at coordinate 79,646 of JACPKL010000001.1, read as the reverse complement.
AACATGAAAGCTGCTTGTGAGCAATTCAGCGGTCCGTATAACCAATTTAGTGGAGCTAAAGCAACTTCTGAAAAAGGTTTCTTAACTGATTTCATTTACCGTTACCTGCCAAAGTATTCTAAAGGATCAGTCCTGACTGCAGATGAGTTAGCCTCAATTTTCCATTTTCCAAATAAATCCATTGAAACACCATATATTGCTTGGCTTTCTTCCAAAAGAGCACCGGCACCTGAAAAAATTCCGACTTCTGGACTTTATCTGGGCAGGTCCATATTTAGAGGTGTGATACGTCCGGTTTATGTCTCAGAAGATGATAGAAGGCGTCATATGTATATTATTGGAAGAACCGGCACTGGTAAGTCAGAGCTTTTAAAAAGTATGATGCTTCAGGATATCTTATCTGGTAAAGGACTTTGTTTTATTGATCCTCATGGTGATGCAGCAGAGGAAATGTTAGAGCTAATTCCGCCAAACAGGGCAGAGGACGTAATCTATTTTGATCCTTCAGATATTGCCCGTCCTTTTGGTTTGAATATGCTTGAAGCTCACACAGAACAGCAAAAACACTTTGTAGTGGCTTCTATCATAGGTTTGATGTACAAATTGTTTGATCCAAATAAAACAGGAATTATTGGCCCCCGCTTTGAGCATGGGGTCAGGAATGCCATGTTGACTGCTATGGCAAAAGAGGGCGCTACTTTTGTAGAGGTGATGAGAATTATGACAGATGCTAACTTTGTCAAAGAACTACTACCGCTTGTGGCAGATCCGGTTGTCAGACGTTACTGGACCGACCAGATTGCCCAGACTACTGATTTTCATAAATCAGAAGTATTAGATTATACGGTTTCTAAGTTTGGCCGTTTTGTGACTAATAAAATGATGAGGAATATTATTGGGCAATCGGAGTCTTCATTTGATTTAAGAAAGGTAATGGATGAAGGGAAAATATTGATTATGAATTTGTCTAAAGGGAAAATGGGGGAGGAGAATTCAAACTTCTTAGGACTTATTTTAGTGCCAAAGATTTTATCTGCAGCCATGTCCAGAACAGATATGCAGATGGAGGATAGACGCGATTTTTATTTATATGTTGATGAGTTCCAAAATTTTGCCACAGATACTTTTGCAGATATATTATCAGAAGCCAGGAAATATAGACTTAATTTAACTGTGGCAAATCAATTTATCGGCCAAATTGGCGAAGATTTAAAGAATGCGGTTTTTGGTAATGTGGGTACTGTAATAGCTTTCCGAGTAGGAGTAACAGACGCTAACTATTTACAACATGAGTTTTCCCCTACTTTTTCTGAGCAGGATCTGGTTAATATTGAATCTCCTCATGCTTATATCAAGACTATAGTCAGCGGTGAACCGGTAGTGCCGTTTTCTCTGGATACCACCAAAGACATGGTTAAATGGAAAGCAATGTTAAAGCCTCAAATAGGACAAGCCATCAGGGAGTTATCAAGATTAAAGTATGGCAGAGATGTTACCCAGGTAGAGGTCTCAATTGCCCAGAGAGCCAAGCTCTAGTATAATGACTACCGATCGGGCGGATAGCTCAACGGTAGAGCAAATCTCTTATACAGATTTGGTTCCAGGTTCAAATCCTGGTCCGCCCACTTAGTAATCTTTAAGTGCGACAACTTTAATAGTTGAATCTTTTCCTTGGTGTTTTATGTTATTCGTTACTAGTGTAGCATTATATTGTTTAGCCAATGACATAAACGAGGCGTCATAGTAGTTAATTCCTAAGTTATAAGCGAGGGAGTAAGTATCTTTTGCCTGTTGCTCTGAATCTGCAATGAAGGTAATCGGTAAGGAATATGCAGTCCCAAAAGAAATATGTGCTTGATTTGGTGTTAATTGCTTACCTTTTAGAAGAACATTTCCAACTTCGTATTTAATTAACTCCGGAACTATAAGTTCTGCTTGACCATTTTTAACGTCCTGGAGAATTTTATCTGCATTTTCTAGATCTTGTTCATTATTTTGGCTTAACCATTTGACAAATACTGATGTGTCAATAACTAGGGTATTCATTAATGTGATCTACGATCCTGCTCTAAAAATTCTGCTGCACTAATCTTACCCTTACCTAAACTGGCTCTAGATTTTCTTATATTTTCCCAAACCTGATCCCAATCAATTTGTTGCTGGTGGGGTTTGATAATAATCTCATCAGGTTTTACAACAGAAATAGATACAGCAGACATAGGAGCAATCCAATTTACAACCCTACGAATAGAATCAGGTATCGTTAGCTGACCTCTATCTCGAACAATACTGACAGTTTTCATGATTTCAGAATATCAGAAAATCAGAACTATGTCAAGATACAAGTTATTTACAATTCCTCCAGTTTGACTTTAGCATCAACTGCCTGGCCTTGGATAAACTGAAGATATCTTTCTGTGGTTGATAATCTTTTATGTCCGGCCAGCTTTGAAACCATAGTCATAGGTACACCGGATTGGAGCTGGTGTGCAACCCAGGTATGTCTTAAGTCATTTACCTTGGCATCCTTAATTCCAGCAATTCTGAAATACCTGTCAATTGCAGTCCTGATATTTCTGATAAGCAAAGGCCTGCCGGTTTTAGTGATAAATAAAGAATGTGAAGGTGATTTTGGCCTGATCTCTAAATATTTGGCAACTGCTTCTGAAGCGGCTTTTATCAAAGGGATAGTTCTCTCGTTGGCCCCCTCAAAGAGGGGAACATGTAAAGATGAGGTTTCTTCCAAATTAACATCCTCAACTCTAAGCTTTGCTAATTCTCCGATTCTGATCCCGGTTTGTAAAAGCAGCTCAATTACTGCCATCATCCTGACATCAGTTCTGGCAGCATCTCTTAAAGCTCTGTATTCCAGCTTAGTTAAAATTCTGGGAGGTTTATTTTCAAACTTAGGATGAGCCAAATTAGTAGCTGGATCATTAGAAATGACACCAGTGGTTTTCAAAAACTTAAAGAAGGTTTTGGTGGAATTAGTTTTCCTGGAAATAGATTTAGCAGTGTAAGATTGTTTGGCTAAACTATCCATAAAGATTTGCAAATCTTCTGTTGTAATCTCGTTAGGATCAAGCTTACCCAAATTCTGCAAGTAATCCACCAGTTGCTCTATGTCTTTACCATAGGCTAAGATAGTAGCTGAGGCGCGGGATTTACCTTGCAGGTGTCCAATAAATTGTTGGTGTGCATCACGAAGTGATATCATATCATATATTGTAATGTTATAGGTCATCTTTGTCAATACTGGAAGAACATGAAAAAAATCATCTTGGCTGTAGCAATCATAATTATTTCAATCATTACATATAACCTAGTGATTCAAATTATGGATGCTGTTAAATCTGGAGAAAGATTATCTCAAGCTGCTGAAAAAGTTTATAAATTAGAAGCTAAAAATAGAGAGCTGAAAAAGAAACTTGCCCAGATTCAATCAGAAGGATTTATTGAGAAAGAGGCCAGAAATAAACTTGGACTTTCTAAGATAGGAGAAACTATTGTGGTTATTCCCCAAGAAAGGTTAAAACAGGTGATGGGGGTTAGTCAATCAGCTCAAATTAAATTACCCAATTGGTTAGGCTGGTGGAAGGTCTTTTTCTAAATAACCATGAAAAAAAATAGTACTAATCCATCAATAACCCTGAGAAAATTCTTACTGGAGATTGATCAGGCTGCCCTGAGATTTTTAGCTCTAAATACTCCTGATGAAATCTATCAGGCTATAGTTTGGGAAGCTTTAAGATTACTAGCTGCAGATTATGGAACCATTTTGTTATACCGTAAAGGGGAATTAAAGCGCATTTACTCAAATCATGAAATTATAGCTGCTGCCGCTGTCAGACAAAGAGGTAGAGCATATCAGGCTTTCAAATCCAGACAACCTGTAATTACTAGAATAGAAACCAAAGCAGATATAAATGCCAAGATATATAAGCTTAATATCAAATCTATTATATTTATTCCTTTAACTTATAGACAGAAATCGATCGGTGTATTAAATATACTATCAAAACAGCAAGAACAACTATCCAAAGATCAATTAGGCATGCTGAAACTATATGGCTCTTTAGCATGTTTGGCAATCAATAAAGGGGAAAGTTATATGGAAACCAAGTCTGCGCTGGAAGCTCGGGAGTTATTTATGGAGATGGCTTCTCACGAACTTAAAACCCCTGTAACTTCTATTTATGGATATCTCCAACTGATAAGACAATACACGGATGTAAATAGACTGCCGAAAAAGGATTGGGTTGATTCAATTACTGCTGAAACAACCCGTTTAATAAAATTAATTCAGGAATTACTTCAGGTGGGAACAACCAGGGAACCTTTTTTCATTGATTTTGAAAGACTACACCTTAAGAAATTACTTTGTGAGGCAGAGAAAGATTTTAAGATTATTCATACAGACAGAGAGCTGGAAACCGAGGTCAAGCTTTCTTTAAAGGAAGATATAATTTTTGGAGATAAGGATAAGCTATTGCGGATGCTGACTAATATTTTAGATAACGCTGTTAAATTTTCCCCTCAAAAATCAAAAATCATCCTGAAAGCCAAAAAAATTGGCAAAAAAATACACATCACTATCAAAGACTTTGGCCAAGGAATTTCCCGAGAAGATCTAAATAAACTATTTGATAAGTTCTATCGTGGCAGAGGTCATGACCGGGAAGGGATGGGTCTGGGGTTATTTCTGGTCAAAGAAATTGTTCGAAAGCACCGCGGTAAGATCGATATTAAATCAAAAATGAATATTGGTACAACTGTTAAAATAATACTGCCCTCATATATATGACTGAACAACAGGGATTGACCTCTGGAGAACGAATAGCTCTAATTAGAAGCTGGGTCGAGCGTCATCCTGAGTCAGAACCAGATATTGCCGGTGATGTTGCTGCCACAGCTTATCTTACCTCAACTTTTCGATTCGGACATTTAACTATATTAACAAGCTCATATGGTGGACTAACTTCTCCCCGGGAAATGAATGATCATGCTGTGAGATCTCTCCTAGAAACAGGGGATACACAGTACTGTGTGATAATAGGGCCGCAGGGAACCGGGAAAACCTTAACCTTTGCCCAAGGAATTGATGATTTTGATGAACATGTAGAGGCAGTTGGCAAAGAAGCAAAGAAGATACAAAGCACGATTGTGACTATTCAAGATGCATTGTGGGCCGGACAAAGACTGCCAAGAGCAGATGGATCGTTTTTTGTGAGTCCCAAACACTCCTCTAATCCAGCAGATCTTTCAAAACTTTGGGATGAAAGAGATTTTTTAGGCGGCACACGTATTCTGACAAATGCCTTATATATGGCTGGAGTTGATTATAACTTTGTATTTGCAGAGATTCCCTGTATAGGAGGATATAGGATGACTGATAGATGGGGCAGAACAAAAATAACCGGTAAAGATCGGGGTACGAGCGCTGTTTGCGATTTAAGTACACATCAAGGTGTCTTTGCAAATTCAAGAAGTAAATTATGGGTTACTGCCATGACAGCATTGCCGGGTCAATACAAAAGAAACCTGGAAAGCCGTGCTATCGATAGTAGAACTCCGGAAAGACCTGGTGGAAATGTTTTGGCAACAGAAATTGGTAATATGGAACTTGAGGAATTTATTAGGGATTATTCTACTGCTTCTGGGGATGAATTGCCTGATCTAAGCCAGGAACTTGATCTAGTTAGTATAGACGCAGCTAGACTGTTTATTTGGAGATCATTTGGTATTCCTTGGCTGTTAGGACCTGAAAATTTTAATGTACCTCCTGAACAAGTACTGGTTTGTGAGAACTCAAGACCCGGACTACCAGCCTCGCCAAGACAGATTGAAGAATTTAGAAGAAGAAGTTATATTTATAATTTACATGATCACCAACCAGATAAATTCCTAACTCTAGCTCAATAAACTTAATTACTCCTTAATCATATAACCAAAACCCCTGACTGAGTTAAGCAGTTTCTTTTTACTCTCCCCATCAATCTTTTTTCTTAGATATCCCATATACACGTCCACTACTCTGGTTTCTATATCCTGGGAATATAACCAAACTCTATTCAAAATCATCTCTCTTGTTAAAATCCTGCCTTTATTTCTCATCAAATACTCTAACAGCTTAAACTCTTGGGGAGTAAGTTGAATTGGTTTTCCACCCCTTTTAACTTCCAGAGTTTTATCATCAAGTTCCAAATTACCTACCTTAAGTTTAGTCTCAGCCTCACCGTTAGAACGTAATCTGGCTTTAATCCTGGCCAGCAGCTCCTCAGCCACAAAGGGTTTGGTAATATAATCATCTGCTCCTAAATTTAATCCCTGGACTATATCTGAAACACTGTCTTTGGCTGTTAAGATAATTATGGGAAGATGGGGGTACTTTTTCCTGACTTCCTGGCAAACTGATTCCCCGCTCATATTTGGCAGCCCTAGATCTAATATAATTAGATCAGGGGGTAATTTAGCAATGCTGTTTAAAGCAGAAATACCATCATACACCACCTGCACTGAGTATTGGTTATCTAAAAGAAGTTCTTTTAAGTATTTCTGTATCCCTATGTCGTCTTCTGCAATCAATATCTTATAAATCATAAGACTTTCGTAAACTTCTTACAAACTTTAACAGATTCTTATCTCTAATTTCAATATAAAACACTCATCTATTACTATTTTCTTACACAAAAAGGCAATTTATCTTTACTTCTAAAAAGTAGAATGGGCAACATGAAACTATCTTTATCAAACTGCCTATGGTCAACATTATAACCAACTTTTTTTATCATTTTTTAATTTTGTTTAATGCCCCAACAGAATGAAGAAATTTAAGATTAAAAAAGGTTGCGGGGGCGGGAGTCGAACCCACTGCCTCAAGATTATGAGCCTTGTGTGCAGCCGTTACACTTCCCCGCGATATTTAAAAGAACAATGCATATTTTAGCTTTGAGAAGTTAATAAGTCAATGTTTAGACAAATAAATAGAAGATAGTGGCTAGGCCTGCTGCAGCCATCAGTAGGGTAATAAACCATCCAAGTAGGGTAGTGAGAGCGCCATTGGTCCATCTGCCCATAATATTTTGATTACCACTCATTAATACTATTAAAACTAATACCACTGGAGCAATTAACCCATTGACCACAGCTGAATAAATTAAAGCCTTAATAGGATCAAAACCTAACAGATTAATAGCTAATCCGATACCGGTTGAAATAATAATCACTCCATAAAAAGCATTAGCCTCTTTCAGCTTTCTATATAATCCCAATTTCCAGCCAAAACTTTCAGATAAAGCATAAGAGGCAGATCCAGCCAAAATTGGCACAGCCAACATCCCGGTTCCAATAATTCCTAAAGCAAAAAGCAGATAAATCTGCTCACCGGCAATAGGCCTTAAGGCTTGGGCAGCATCAGAGGCAGTAGTAATTGTAATACCGGCAGTGAAAAGTGTGGCAGCACAGGCTGCAATGATAAAAAACATTACCAAGTTTGACAAAAACATGCCAGACCAGACATCTGTTCTCATGTTTCCAATCTCTAAAGGTGTAGTTTCTTCCCGGCGCAATTTAAGGGTAGTTTTGCCGCCTAAGATCTGTTCTTCAACTTCTTGTGAGGTTTGCCAAAAAAATAAATAAGGTGAAATAGTAGTGCCTAAAACAGCTGTAATTAAAAAGATCTGATCGCGGGAAAAAGTAATGGCAGGCACCACAGCTTTTTGTAAAATCATCCCCCAATTTAAATTTAAAGTTAAAGCAGAGAAAACATAAGATAATAATACCAAAGCCAGCCATTTTAGGTATTTAGCATACTTTTCATAAGTGGTAAAGATCTGCAGGGCCAAAGAAAGGGTGGTAAAAGTTAAAAGAAGGGAAGTAAAGGTCAATTTAGGGAAAATCAGTTGAGTTGCTTTAGCCATAGCACCCAAATCTGCTCCAATGTTTAAAGAATTGGCAAAAAATAGCAAAAATGTGGCCAGATATAGCACCCACTTAGGAAAATACTGCCTGATATTGGCAGCTAGACCCCTGCCGGTTACCAGGCCAATTCTGGCACACATTTCCTGCACAATAGCCATTAAAGGAAAGGTGAAAGCAGACAGCCAAAGCAGATTAAAACCATACATTGCTCCAGCCTGAGAATAGGTGGTGATCCCGGAAGGGTCGTCATCAGCAGCGCCGGTGATAACCCCTGGTCCTAATGATTTCCAGTAATTCCTGGCATGGCCTATCTGTTTTTTGGTAATGATTGTTTCACCTATCTGCCTTGAGGTATCCAAAGTTTTATCCAGAACATAAGCTGGAGCCCCAGCCATTTTTTCTATAAATTTTTCTGAATCATTCATAATTTAACAGTAAACCCAATTTTAGGGTGAGTCAAGACCAGCTTTGGTATAATAATGGTATGGCAGCGTAGCTCAGTGGCGGAGCGAGCGACTCATAACCGCTAGGTCACAGGTTCGATCCCTGTCGCTGCCACCATACGGGGCACCCTCTTCGCCAAAGTGCTGAATGGATTGATATATCGGACTAATCTTTTTCTGGATTTTCACAAAGAATAAACCTTTCTTGGGGTCCAGTGTGGTAAAGATAAGTTTTATCTTCCTGAGATAGACTTATCTTGTAGCCACCAATAGTCGCCTGTGTATACATTTTGCCAGGTTCTGGGCAACCTAAACTACCATCGCTCCACATAACTTCAGTCACTTTGTTAACAATAATTGTATTCCTATCCACCCTTAGCCTTTTTGATAAATCATTAACTACAGCCATTATTAAACTGTGATTTTTACTACTACAAACCCGTTTAGGATTACATGGACCCATGACACAAATTATTCTTGAATAATAACAATTTGCTGATTTATCTTCTTTGAACTTACATTTGTTGTTTATACATTGAGTTATTCCTTCACATACCCTTGTGCATAACCTATCTTCGGGGCTAATGTATTTCTTATTCATAGCCGTACACTGACAGATATTTATTTCACAATCCTCATTAGAATTACAGGAAAAACTATCTGTATTGTATGTATTTGGTGGGAGTGTTTTGAAAGGAAAAGCTGGTTCAATACTAATTTCTTGCAAGAGAGTTGTGGACTTTGTAGAGTAAAAAAATATTATAAAAAGTACGAGCACTAATCCTATTAGCATAAGATAATTCTTTTTAATTTTCTTAACTTTCATAATTTAAGTCTATCAACCTTTCTGTTTAGTGTAAAATAGTTTATCATAATTAAAGTAGTATATTAATTTTATGAAAATAATAATTCTAGCCGGGGGGGAAGGCAAAAGAATGTGGCCTATTCAGACTGATAAGTATCTGATTCCCTTTTTAGGCCAGCCTTTGATCTCTTATACTCTGAAAAGAATAGCTGATGGAATAAACTTTGATGAAGTAATTATAGTTACCAAAGAAGCCTCAAGGGATCAGGTTTCTCAAATAGCCTCAAGCCTAGGCATAAAGCACAAAATAGCTATCCAAGAAGAACCTAAAGGTATGGCAGATGCGCTTTTATCTGCAAAAGAGGATATAAACGGTGAGATTTTGGTTATTAATGCTGAGGATGTTTTGGAAGAAAGAGTTTATCAGGATGTTTTGACTACAGCTTCAGATACTCAATCTGATGTGGTTTTGTCAGGTTTGCAGGTTAAAAGTTATTTTCCGGGAGGATATTTAGAGGTTAAAAGGGATAGGATACAGGGTATAGTGGAAAAACCTGGCAAGGGTAATGAACCGTCTGATTTAGTTAAACTAGTAGTAGATTATTTTAGAGATGGTGGAAAGCTGGTTTCATATCTAGAAGAAGCTTCAAGTGAAAAAGATGATGTTTATGAAGTAGCTTTAGCTAAGATTTGTGATAGTTGTGATGTCAGGTTTATTAGATATAACGGAGTGTGGATTCCTTTAAAATATCCCTGGCAGATTTTAGAAACAGGGGCTTACTTTTTATCCACACTTGAACAAAATATTTCCCCGGGGTCAAAAGTGTCTGATAAAGCAATTATAGAGGGTAATGTGAAGATAGAAGAGGGAGCAAAAGTGTTTGAAGGGGCTGTCATTAAAGGCCCTTGTTACATTGGCAAGAATGTCATTGTTGGTAACAACACTATGATCAGGGAATCTATTTTAGAAGAAGGGGTGGTAACAGGTTTTAACTGCGATATCACCCGCTCATATATAGGCAGAAACAGCTGGTTTCATACCAATTATGTAGGAGACTCTGTAATAGAAGGGGATTTTGGGATGGGATCTGGTGCAGTTTTAGCTAATCTCAGGCTGGATGATGCTACAATTAGAATAGGGGATGAAAAAATTGATACAGGCAGAACCAAACTGGGGACAGTAGCTGGTAAAGGCTCAAGAGTAGGAGTAAATGCATCAATCATGCCTGGAGTCAGGATTGGAGTAAACTGCCTGATTGGCCCAGGGGTGGTTTTGCATGAAGATGTCAAAGACAACACCAGGATTTTAGTTAAACAGCAGTATCAGGTATCCAAGCGTACTCCTTCTTTAACCAGCTACGATCAGTTCAGAAAAAAACTTTAAGCTATGCAACTCTTCGAATTTGAAGGCAAACAACTTTTTAAAAGTTGTGGGATTAATGTTCCCCAGTCACAACTCTTAGAATCTGCAGATCAGGAAGTAACCTTAAAACTTCCTTTGGTTTTGAAAGCTCAAGTTTTGTCTGGAAAAAGAGCACAAGCTGGGGGGATTTTGGTGGTAGAGAAGATGGAAGATTTAAGATTTAAGATTGAAGAATTACTTTCAAAGACAATTAACAATGAGAAGGTGGAGAAGGTTTTAGTTGAACAAATGGTTGATGTTGGTAAGGAGTATTATCTGTCTTTCTCATACTCCACAGCAACAAGAGGACCTGTGTTAACTTTTGGCAAAGGTGGGACAGGAGTAGAGGAAAAAGGCGCAGAGAGTTTTCCTGTTGATCCTCTAAATATGACGTTACCTTCAACGATCGTTGAACATTATGTCCAATTTACAGATACTATTACAGAGCTTTGGGAGGTATTCACAAAATATGACTTAGAACTGGCAGAAATAAATCCTTTGGTAGTTTCTACCACTTCTGTCATTCCGAGCATAAGCGAGGAATCTTCCATCTCAAATGGAAAGATTGCCACGGTCCGCCAGGGCGGACCTCGCAATGACAAGAGAGTCTATGCTTTAGATGCCAAAGTTATCTTGGACGATGATGCAGACTTTAGAAGGGAAATTAAATTTCCCCAAAGAAATTTGTTTGGCAGACCCCCAACTGAGGCTGAAATTGAAGCCAGAAAAATAGATGAAGGAGATCACAGAGGTACTGCAGGCTCTGTTTATTGGGACCTTCGGGATGGAGACATTGCAGTCATTGCTGCAGGAGGTGGAGGGTCTATAGTTAACATGGATGCTTTAGTAACTTTTGGAGGAAGGGCGGCTAATTATACTGAACACTCAGGCAACCCTCCCAGAGAAAAATTGAAAAAATTAACTAAAATTGTTCTAGGAAAACCAGGACTTAAGGGTTGTTGGTTTGTGGGAGGCACAGCCAATTTTACTGATATTTATGAAACTTTAATGGGCTTTGTAGAAGGGCTTAGGGAAATTAAACCAAAGCCTGCTTACCCAATTGTGATAAGAAGAGGCGGGCCAAGGGATCAGGAAGCTTTTGAGGAGCTAAAAAGAGTAGGCCGTAAGGAAGGGTTTGATTTTCATATATTTGGCAGGGAGACTCCAATGACTTCAACTGCAAAAATCATGGTGGAGTTAGCATATGGAGTTAAGTGATTTATGATTTACGATTTAAGATCTTAATTCTTAATTCTTACATCTTAAATCTACGAAGATAAAAAAAGGAGTAAAGAATTCATATGAGTGTTTTAGTAACAGAAAAGACTAAGGTTTTAATCCAGGGTATCACTGGTAAAGAAGGCTCTAAAGCAGCCTTACAGATGAGGAATTATGGAACTAAAGTCTTAGCCGGAGTAACTCCTGGTAAGGGTGGATATGAGGTTTCCGGAATACCTGTATATAATACAGTTTCTGAAGCATTGGATAATCACCCCGGGATTAATACCTCTTTCATAGCTGTGCCAAATTTTGCCGCCTTTGGTGCAATAGAAGAGGCAATCAATAACAAAATTCCTCTAATCAATGTTTTAACAGAACATATTCCAATAGCAGATAGCGCCAAGGCCATAGCTTTAGCCAAACAAAATGGAGTGAGAATTGTAGGCCCCTCATCTATTGGGATTATTTCTCCAGGTATAGGTAAAGTGGGCTCAATTGGCGGGGATGATCCCAGAGGCGTTTATTCTAAAGGAAATGTGGGGATAATTTCTAAAAGCGGGGGAATGGCATCTGAGGTATCCTGGATTCTAACCAAAAATGGCATTGGGCAATCAACTGTTGTGGGTATTGGAGGAGATATACTGGTGGGGTCAAGCTTTGCTGATTTATTGGTAGACTTTGAAAAAGATGAGCAAACTAAAGCAGTAGTTTTATTTGGAGAAATTGGGGGAACTTATGAAGAAGAGGCTGCACAGCTTATTAAAAGTGGTAAGTTTAGCAAAAAAGTGGTAGCCTTTATCTCAGGGTTATTTGCCGAAAAGTTGCCCCAAGGTACAAAACTTGGTCATGCAGGAGCCATAGTTTATGGTGATAAGGGCAGTTATAAATCAAAAATAACAGCCTTAAAAGCAGCTGGAGTTATTATTGCCAAAACTCCAGATGAAATCCCAGAATTACTAAAGCAACAAGGCACAAGTGACAAGTAACAACTACAAAGAGCGTGCTTATCAGTTCCAACAAACATTGTTGAAGGGCATGCTAGAAACAGTAAGAAAGAATTTTATAGATTTTTATCTATAGCCTTAGGCTCGCTTGCAGAAACGGAATATTTGCTTGAGTTTTCTTACCAGAGAAAATTAATAAAAGAAACAGAATTTCAGGATGTCTGCTTGCTAAGATCAGAAACAGGACATATAATTTGGAGGTTATACATTTCACAGAAATAGTAACAAGGCACAAGTAACAAGTTATTTTTATTTCAACTTGTTACCTTTACTGTACTTGTTACTAGTTACTATTATGTCTGATAAAAAGTGGAAAACATCTATTGCTGGAATTGTTGATGGGGAGACTTTGATTCATGGTTATAAAGTGACTGAGTTGATGGATAAGGTAAACTTCACAGCGGCTATCTGGCTGGAATTAAAAGGGGAGCTGCCTACAGAAAAAGAGAAAGCTATGCTGGATGCTATTTTAATCTCCACCATTGATAATGGCATGGGTCCGCCATCCACAACTAATGCCAGGAATTCTGCCTCTGCCGGCAATCCCATGCAGGCTGCTGTGGCAGCAGGAGTATTAGGAATAGGGGAATATCATGGAGGAGCAATTGAAGAATGTGCCAGACTGCTGCAGATGGGCCTGTCTGCTGAAAAATTGGTGGAAAAAGTATTAGCAGCAGGAGACAGAATTGCTGGATTTGGACACAAAGTTTATAAGACGGAGGATCCCAGAGCTAAACAGATTTTTGAAAAGGCTAAAAAATTAGGTTTTTTTGGGGAATATTGTGAGTTGGCAGTTAAAGTAGAACAGGTTTTAGAGCAAAAGAAAGGTAAAAAAATACCTGTTAATGTGGATGGAGCCATAGCAGCTGTTATTTCTGATATGGGCTTTGACTACAGGTTAGGCAAGGGATTTTTCTTAATCGGTAGGGTAGTAGGACTCATAGCCCATGTATTTGAAGAATGGGTCAGAGAAAAACCATTCAGAAGAATACCTAGTGAAGAGATTGAATATGATGGGACTTCACCCAGAAAATTGCCTTGGTAGCTATTCAGTATTTCCCAGCCAAGGGGAAGAACTAATTAGTTTCTTGCCTTGATATTGACATTCCTTCCTTGCAATAGTATAATTTCCTTACTATGGTTCAGATAGCTACAATTACTGGCAAAAAACAATTAACTATCCCTGCCAAGATTTTTGAAAGAGCTAGGCTCAAAATCGGACAAAGGGTGATGGTATCAGAGGAAAATGGGTCTTTAAAGATTACTCCAGCTGAAAGGGTGGTGGAGGAGCTTGCTGGATCAGTAGCTTTGCCTAAGAGATGGTATGGTAACAGTATTAAGGAAGTTGTTAGAAAAGCCAAAGAAGAACATTTTTTAAGAAAATACCACATTAAATGACTTTTGTTGATACAAACTACTTCCTTAGATTTTTGCTAAATGATATTGATTCTCATTACCAGCAGTCTAAAGAGCTATTTCTCAAAGCAGCTCGAGGTGAATTGGAATTGATAACTTCCGTGGTGGTCTTTTTTGAGGTAGCCTGGGTTTTGGAAGCTAGTTATGGTCAAGATAGAGATAGTTTGACTGAGGCTTTATACAAGATACTGACCTTAAGTCTTAATATTGAAAATCGAGATTTATTGTTTGAGGTTTTGCATTTATTCAGAAACACTACATTAGAAATAGAAGATTGCTATAACCTACTTTATGCGAAGAAGCTCAAGGTTGAAGATTTTAGAACGTTTGATGATAAGCTAGAAAAGCAGTTCGCTAAAGTTTGATTTTAATTAAGCCCCATAGTATAATCCCTATTGACAGAGTATTTTGTTTGTGGTTAAAATTACTATAGAAATATCCCATAGGGGATGTTTTTAGTTTAAATACAATGAAGTTTTTTAAACAAATTGTTGTTTGGCAACGCCGCCTCTTTACAAAGGGGAACGGTTCGAGTGTCTAAAGATTCTAAAAGAATCTAGAAAGACTTGAAACCGCTTCCCAAGAAGCGGTTTTTTCGTTTTAAAAAAGGAAAATATGCCAATATCACCTGATTCAATTGAGAGACAGAGTGCCACAAATACTCTTCTTTTTAATGCGATGGTAGCCGTTGAAGAGGTCAGAGTAACGCAAGATAAGCTAGGTAGCTTTCCAGCTACGCTTTATCAAAGAATTAAGCCAGATGCCTTATCACTTACTCACCAAGCTTATGAAACAATGGCAGTTGTGTATGATCGAGAAGCTGCCAGATTCTGGAGGAGATTTCCACTGGGATTTATTGAAAACTATAGAAACCATTTACCACCGAATGGGAGAGTCTTAAATGTAGGAAGTGGCCCAGGATGGGATAGCAAATTATTGTCGCTGACTGGGTTAGAAGTTATCTGTCTAGATGCTTGTGTAAGTATGACAAGGTTAACGTCTGAAAGAGGATTTACTACAGTGCAAGGAGATTTTCGCAGGCTCCCCTTTAGTAGAGGTGTTTTTGATGGAGCTTGGGCATACACCTCATTAATTCATGTCCCAAAAACTGAGTTTGTACAAACATTGGCAGAGATTGGAGAGACCTTAGTGTCTGGAGGTATCTTAGGTATGGGGATGTTAAGAGGTAGTTCTGAGCATTTTTCAACTAGCTATGGTATGGGGAATCCTCGTTTCATTGCCTACTATACAAAACCAGAATTAATGAATGCGCTTATCTTCGCTGGTTTCGAAGTTGTTCATTACGAAAAAATGCAAAGAGTTGGGACAAAAAGTGGTAGGTATCATAATATTATTGCTAGAAGGGTCTAATACTCCTATCAATCGCCACTGGAATAAGATAGAATAAAAGAGTATCATGAAAAGGATTTTAACAGGGGATAGGCCTACTTATGATAGTTTTCATTTAGGTAATTATGTGGGGTCATTAAAAAATAGAGTTAAGCTGCAACAGGAATATGAAATGTTTATCCCTTTGGTTGATCTTCATGCTTTGACTACTCATTTTAATAGAACCCGGGAATTAGAATCAAATATCAGGGGGCTGATGCTTGGGTATTTATCAGTTGGATTAGAGCCTGAGAGAGTAACTTTTTTTGTTCAATCCAAAGTGCCGGAGGTTTTGGAGCTGGCATATTTTCTTAGCCTGCTTACTCCCAGAAGTTTAATTGCCAGGCAGCCTGCTTTAAAAGAAAAACTGGACCAGGGGTCTGAAGATACTGTTGGACTTTTTTACTACCCGGTTTTAATGGCTGCTGATATTTTGCTTCCCAGAGCCAATTTGGTGCCTGTGGGTAAGGATCAAAAGGCTCATGTGGAGTTTGCCAGAGACATTGCCCAAAAGTTTAATGACCAATATGGGGAGGTTTTTCCCATCCCAGAACCTTTAATAGGAGAGGTGCCAACTCTGCCTGGTACTGACGGGCAGGCTAAGATGGGCAAATCATTGGGTAATGCTATTTTCCTAACAGATACCCAAGAAGAAGTAGAAAAAAAGGTCATGGGTATGTATACAGATCCAAAAAGAATACATCCCACAGATCCCGGAACTGTTGGAGGCAACCCTGTTTTTATATATCTGGATGCCTTTGGTACAGAAGATGACAAGGCACAAGTAACAAGTTATAAAGAACAATACACAAAAGGCCAAGTAGGCGATGTTGAGGTAAAAAAGTACCTTACTAAAGTTTTAAATAATTTTCTGGAACCTATTAGGAAAAAAAGGGCTGAGTATGAGAATAAACCTGATTTGGTAGATGAGATCCTAAGAAAAGGGACAGAAAAGATAAGAGCAGAAGCCCAAAAAACTTTAGCAGAAGTTAAAAAGATGATGAAACTTGATTATTTTTAATCTACCAGCTTCATCAGTTGTCCTGTTTCCAAAATATAATCAAACATTTTAAAAAATATTATTATGGCAATAATAAACCAGACGATGTTTAGCACGGTTGCAAAAAATAAACTGGTTAATGGTATCTGTCCGCTAAATACCACTACTCTCATTCCTTCAAAAACATGGGTGGCTGGAATCAGGTTAGCAAAATATTGTAAAGCCTTAGGTAAAACTGATACCGGATAAAAAACCGCCATAAAGGGTTGTAAAAGTAGGGTGAGGGCAAAAGCCAATACCTGGGCACTCTGGCCAAACCTCATGATAATTGAAGTGGCAAGCAGTCCTAAAATCCAGCCAAACAAAAATAGATTTAATATAAAAGGGATAAGTAAAAAGCCAAAAAAGAAAATATTAAACTTAAATAATAAATAGGCCAGCACACCCAGGGTTAACCCAATCAAGATAAGCCTGACTATACCCACAAAAACAGTTGCTATTAGGAATTCACTAATTCTTAAAGGGGTGACAAAAATATTTAATAAATTTCTTTCCCAAACTTCTTCCAAAAAAGCAATGGATACAGCCTGCTGGGATCTTTGGATAAAATTCCAAAATATTAAAGCTCCCAGTAAAGCAGTAATGAAATTGGGAATAGCCAGTCTGGATTGCTGTAAATATAAAGTTAAAAAGCCCCAAATCAAAAGTTCCACCATTGGCCAGAAGAAAATATCCAAAATTCTGGGAACAGAACGGGGATAAAGATATAAATAACGCATTATCAAAGCATAAATACGGTTAATGTTCACAGGTGTTTCTCCCTGGCAATTTTAATGAATACTTCATTTAGATCCTTTTTCCCAAACCTTCTAACCAACTGTTTAGGTGTGCCTTGGGTAATAATTTTGCCCTCATTAATAAAAATAGCACGGTCACAAAGTTCCTCCACCTCCCCCATATTATGGGTAGTATAAAGAATAGTTAAATTATCCTGTTTTTGAAAAATTTTTAAATACCTTCTTACCCTGTCAGCAATATCAGGGTCCAAAGAGGCAGTTGGTTCATCTAAAAATAATAACTGGGGAGAATTAAGCAGAGCTTTAACCAGATTTACTCTGGTGGCTTGGCCAGAGGATAGGGTACCATACATTTTGCCCATTAAATCATTAATTTGGAAAAAGCCTGCCAAATCTTTTACTTTTTGTTTAAAGTCAGGTACATTATATAATCTGGCAAAGGTGTATAAATTCTCCCAAATTTTTAGATTAGTAGGCAAAGAAACATAAGCAGAAGAAAAATTAACACGGGATAAAATTTCCTCCCTGTCCCCGGGCATTTTTTTACCAAAAATTGAAACTACACCGGAGGTAGGATGAATCAAGCCTAAAATAGACTGGATAGTAGTGGTTTTACCAGCTCCATTGGGGCCTAACAATCCTAAGATTTCACCCTTTTTTAAATTAAAGCTGATTCCTTTGACAGCTTCAAATTTGCCAAACTTCTTTCTTAAATTTTTTACCTCTAAAATTACATCTGTCATAAGCCGCGATATTGTATAATAATCCCAATGAAGAAAACAGCCGAAAATGGGCAAAAAAACTAAATACCTCAGGAGTTCTGGAAGAAATGATTGGCTTTATATAGTCCCTGTGTGGTATGTTTAACTTAGACCTATTATGAGTGAAGTACCTGTTCCGCCTCCATCTGAGCCTTCTAGACTTCCTGTTGGAGATCCTAGTGCAGAACGCCCTCAAGGTTTTGTCAGGGTAAACGTTTCCCAGCCAGATCTTATATTTGCAGCTATTAATGTAAGTTCAGGAAGAACTGGAGAAAACCCATTAAGTAATACCGTTTTGAACGATGATCTTTTTTCAAGTGAGCATACAGAGGTTGATGTACGAAGAAAAGGAGATATTTTCCCTGTAGATAACTATGGATACTATACATCTTTGTACCTTACCGCTAAGCAGATTGAAAAGAATAATGGCGGGTATTATAACCCGGACAGAATACACAATCTTATGGCAATTTTCCAAAAAGACAGAATAAATGCCCGTTTTGGAGATATAGGTAATGGTAATCAGCGTATTATGATTTATGGTCCGGATAATAAAGATTATGGAATTGAGATGATCCTAGGATGGCCTTCTAGAGAGAGTTATTACCAGTATGAGTATAACCTAAATAGACAGACGTATGCTGGGCAGATTACTGATCCACAGCAGTTGGAGGAACAAGCAAGAAAGCAGGCAGCAGAGGCGGTAACTAAGAACAATACTCAAATATCTATCCACTTATCCAGCAAAGCCAGATTAGCCGGTGACTTTTTGGCAGTTGCTAGTCCAACCATTCCCCAGGATAAAACAGAGTTTTACGAACAAACAGAATTTTATAGAAAGGGATTAGCATATATGATTCAAGTTTTGTATAAAGAAGCAGACGTAACTCCGCGAGTTGAGATAAATTTAAGACCACCTAATAAAGCAGAAGATATATTAATAGAATTACAAAGTGCTGCAGAGCCAGAGCCTAGGGTTCTGACCAAGGAACAGGTTGTTCCGGAAAAATTAACATTAAATGACGTAAAGGGTCAGGATCGTGCTGTTCAAGAATGCAGAAGGCTGGTTAGGGCAATCAACGAGCCGGAAAAGTATGAACGCAGGGGAGTAAAACCTCCCAAAGGAGTTTTGCTGGTTGGTCCTTCGGGAACCGGTAAGACTATGATTGCCAGAGCTATACAATCTGAAACAGATGCTGATTTTATCCAGATAAATGCAGCCAATATTGGCAGCAAATGGATCAATGAATCAGCCCAAAAAGTTAATGCCATATTTGATGATGCTGTGAGAAGGGTTAAAGCAGGTAGAAAAGTTATTCTTTTTGTTGATGAGATTGATGCAGTGACTCAGAATAGAGAGGGAGTACACCCGGAAGACGTTAAAACCATTTCTATTTTTCTGCAAAGGCTTGACGGATTGGTTGAATCTAAAGGAGTAACACTGCTTGCTACAACTAATAGGCCGAATGCAATAGACCCTGCAATTATGCGGCCTGGCCGTATTGACAGGATTATAGAGGTACCATTACCAGAGGCTCGAGGCAGGACCGCTATTTTAGAAAGTAAGGCCCAGGCTGCAGTAAGTAGGGCACATGAAGGTTATAAAAATTTATTTGCACAAGATGTTAATTGGGTTGCTATTGGTGATCAAACTGAGCAGTTTAGCGGGGCAGAGTTGGAAAACCTTATTAATACTGCTCTTGATGAAAAGTTGGATCAGGATGAATGGGTTCCGGTGACAACTGATGATATTTTAAGACTGCGGGTTAAAGTGAGCAGGGAATATGCAGAAAGACAAAGGATAAGAGATAGAGGTCAATTTATGGGCTTCAGACAATTCACCCCATCAAAGTAAATAAATTATTTTACCCCAAGATTAGTCTGTGGTACAATCCGCCTATGGCAAATGGTAAAAAGAGATTCAATTTAAACAAAAGGCTGATGTCAGTTTTAAAGGGTTTGGCAATTTATGTATTAATTGCTTTATCTGCTTTAATCTTTTTCTACCAGGTGGCAGGGGGACCATCTGGTACGGGTAATGAGGTGCCCATCTCTCAGGTTATTAATCAGGTTAAAGACAATAAAATAGAAAAGGTTTCCATAGAAGGCAATAAAATAACTGCTGAGGTTAAATCTTCTGACCAAAAGCTGATCTCACGTAAAGAAGAAGGCGAATCCATTTATAAAATCCTGGAATCCTCAGGCGTTGATCCAAAATCAGTTACTATTGAGGTTAAGGATTTATCTACGCAACAGGCTTGGACTGGCATTATATCTGCAATTTTGCCCGTATTAATTCTGGTAGGGCTAATGTTTTTATTGTTTAGAAACGCCCGAGAAGGAGCCCAGGGGATTTTTTCATTTGCCCAATCCAGGGCCAGGCTATTTACTAAAGACCAGCCGCAGATTAAATTTACAGATGTGGCAGGAGCAGAAGAAGCGAAAAAAGAATTATCTGAAATAGTAGAGTTTTTAAAAACTCCTGATAAATTTAAAGCATTAGGTGCCAGAATTCCCAGAGGAGTATTGTTGGTAGGGCCACCCGGAACCGGAAAAACCCTAATTTCGCGTGCCATAGCAGGTGAAGCAGGAGTACCTTTTTATTCAATAGCCGGTTCAGAGTTTATGGAAATGCTCGTAGGTGTGGGTGCTAGTCGCGTTCGTGATATGTTTTTGCAGGCAAAGAAAAACGCTCCGGCCATTATTTTTATAGATGAAATTGAGAGTATTGGGCGTCAAAGGGGTATTGGGATCTCTGGAGGCCATGATGAAAGAGAGCAAACCTTAAATCAAATTCTGGTGGAAATGGATGGTTTTACCCCTAACGAGCGCTTAATAATTCTGGCTGCAACAAACCGTCCTGATTTATTGGATGCAGCATTAATCAGGCCAGGCAGGTTTGACAGAAGAGTAGTTTTAAGTCTGCCTGATTTGCAAGAAAGAAAAGCCATTATTGAGCTCCATATGAAAGGTAAACCTTTTACTAAAAATGTTAGTGTGGAGAAATTGGCCAGAAGAACAGTTGGTTTTTCCGGAGCTGATTTGGCTAATATGTTAAATGAAGCCGCTATTTTAGCAGCCAGGGAAGGCAAAAAAGCCATTGAGCCAAAAGATTTGGAAGAGGCAGCCACAAAAGAGAAATTAGGCCCGCAAAGGAAAAGGATGCAGTCAGAAAAAGACAGAAAATTGGCAGCCTATCATGAGGCAGGTCATGCCGTGGTTGGCCATTTTCTTAAAAACGTTGATCCGGTACACAGGATTTCCATAGTTTCCCGCGGCATCTCCGGCGGCCATACTTTATTTCCTCCCACAGAGGATAGGTCAAACGAAAGTAAGTCGCGCCTGCTGGAGCAAATTACAGCTGCTTTAGGCGGCCAAGCTGCAGAAGATTTAGTGTTTAAAGATATTTCAACAGGAGCGGCATCTGATATTGAAATAGCCACAAATATTGCCAGGCAAATGGTGACTCAATATGGGATGTCTGCTTTAGGTCCAATCAGTATTACATCCAAACCAATGTTTGGCATCTGGAGAGGGATGAGTGATGGAGAAGATCTTTCTCCCAAGCTTCATGATGCAGTGGATATAGAAATCAGGAAAATTATAGATACTTGTTATAAAAACGCCCAGATTTCTTTAAAGAAATATAAAGTTAAACTAGATTTAGTAGCAAAGGCGTTACTGGAGAAAGAAACCCTAGAATCTGATGAATTTGAGGGTATTGTAGGTTCAAAAAAGTGAAAATTATAATATTTATAAAGCGAGTTTGTAAGCTCGCTTTTCAAGCTTCGCTTATAATATTTATAATAATTATAACTGTTATAAATACCCCTACCTTTGCTCAAGAGACCATTGATTCTTCCAAGCTTCATCCTGCTCACCCTTTTTACTTTTTAAAAACAGTCAGGGAAAGTCTGGAAATGGGATCTGCACAGACTACTAGGGTAAAATACCTTAGACAATTAGAATTTGCTACTAGAAGGTTGCGTGAAACAAAAACTCTGATACTAATAGATCAAAACCTTATCCCCCCAACCTTAGAAAGGTATATAGCTCATTTAAACACTTTACCTGATAAACACAAAAAGACAGATGAATTTGCAGCGATTCTTAGAGATAATTTAACAATTCATCTTAAGGTGCTTGAACAAGTTTATCAGTCTGCTGCAAATGCAAGAGCAAAAATGGCTATTAGATCTGCTATGAATAGGGTAATTCAAAGGGCTGATGTGCCACAAGAAGCTAGGCTGCCAATCTGCTACCTTTTTAATAGAGAAGCTTCATCCTCTGCCCTTAATCAGATAGAACAGGTAGTTTTAAAGGGTAGAGCAAAAAAATGCTTTAGTAGTTTAAATGATTACACTAAACTATGATATAAGTTTAATAGTTTATCAGTAGTTTTATCAACTGAATATTGCTTGATCATTTTTATGGACTCATTACTCATTTTACTAGCCAGCTGCTTATCAAAAAGTATTTTCCCCATTGCTTCTGCTAACTGTTTTGTATCTCCTGCTTTTGCTAAGTAACCATTTGAGGAAACCAACTCAATGAGTCCTGCCTGTTTAACCCCTACAATTGGTAATCCAAACATCATGGCTTCAAGTACTACCATTGGATGATTTTCCATGGTTGAGGCTGTTGCAAAAAGGTCAGCAACAGATAAAAGACTGGAGTTTATTAAGGATTGATAATCTATAAAGCCTGTAAAAACTACCTTGGAGTCAAGTCCTAATTTTCTGACTAATTTTTTAAGATGTTTAGTAGCAGGTCCGTCACCTATAATCAGTAAACTGACATCAGGGTGTTTTTTAGTAACCAGGTTAAAGGATTTGATTATCACATCAACATTTTTTTCATAAGACAATCTACCAAAATGTAATATAACTTTTTCTTTAAGTGCATACTTTTTCTTAATATGATTTTTCTCTTGCAAAGATAATGTTTTTGAACTCTTTATGATAATGCCGTTTGGCAGGTGGGATACTGTTTTTTTAAATCCATTCCTGTTTAGTTCTTCCGCTAATATTTTTGAAGGAGCTAAAACAACATCGCATTGGCTGTATAAAAAGTTTAAGTAACGCTGCGAAATTTTATCAGCCAGTTTCACAGCAAAATTATATTTCAGCCAGCGTAAATATTCTGGATCAGTGTAATAAACATGGATTGTGCCAACCAGCGGTTTTTTTAATAATTTGGAAGCTATAACTGCATCCATGCCTACTGTAAAAGGAGTGTGAAGGTGAAGAATATCAGGATCAAATTTGGTCAAGTGTTTGAATACTCTGGGTAAACCAAATACTCCCAGTTTAAATTCAGTATAAACCAAAGCCGGTACAGCAGGCAGGGGGATTATTTGAACATTTTTTGCTTTAAATTTCGGCCTGTTAATATTATCCAATTTAGGAGTAAAAATGAGGACTTCGTGGCCCATTTCACCCAAGACTTTAGTTTGATTAGCTAAAGCTGTAGCCACCCCGTTTACTTGAGGTAAAAAGGTATCTGTAAAATATGCAATTTTCACTTAAAATATTATATCATTGATTAGATGGGTAAAATACTTAAAGCCGCTATCATAATATTTATAACTATTATAACTGTTATAATTTTTATATCTTTTATCTTTGAAAAGTATTATTCTTCTGATCAAGTTAAATATGGGGTAACTTTTTCCCCCAGGTATGCCAGGTTTCTAAAATTGGATTGGCAAAAAGTCTATCTTCAGATCTTGGATGAGTTAAAAGTTAAAAATTTAAGGCTTCCCAGTTATTGGAATAGTCTAGAGCCAGAGCAGGATCAATATGATTTTTCTGAAACTGACTTTATGTTATCTGAGGCGGAAAAAAGAGGAGCGAATGTAATTTTAGTCTTGGGCGCCAGGCAGCCTCGTTGGCCGGAATGCCAGTATCCTGATTGGGCTAAAAAAGTATCTTTACCGAAAAGGCGACAAAAAACCATGCAGTTTGTTCAAAAAGTAGTGGAAAGATATCAGGGTAATCAGGCTATCGGGGCCTGGCAGATAGAAAATGAGCCTTTTGCTTTTTGGTTTGGAGAAGGCTGTGATTCTCCTAATTCTTTATTTCTGAAAGAAGAGATTGGTTTGGTTAAAAGATTAGACAGCCGGCCGGTCATTATCACAGATAGCGGTGAATGGGGGAGCTGGGTGAGTTCTTTTAAGCTGGCTGATGTATTAGGTGTTTCTATTTACAGAAGATCTTTTAATTCTATGGTGAATATGTATACCAGTTATCCTTTTACTCCTGGAATGTATAGTTTAAAAGCTTATCTGGTCAGTAACACCTCGAAGGGGAGAGAGTCCAGTGGACTCTCGAGAAAGCCCACCTTCGAGGTGGCAGGAAGGCAGCAGAATAAAAAAATTATAATTTCAGAGCTTCAGGCAGAACCGTGGTTAGCCAGAAGAGATAAAAGGGAGGATTCTTATCAGTTTCAGGCAAAACTTTTTACACTGGCTGATTTTAAAGATAATATTAACTTTGTTAGAAAAACAGCTTTTAATGAAGCCTATCTTTGGGGAGTAGAGTGGTGGTATTTAATGGCTCAAAACGGCTACCCGGAGTATCTAAACTTAGCCAAACAGCTGTTTTAGGTTTTAGTTTATCTAAAACTGATACAATAAAAGATATGGCAGAAGGTGTAGGGGGTGGTCCGGAAGCTCCAGGACAACGACGTTTTGATGTATTGATGGGATTAAATAAAAGCTTGGTTTTTAGAGTCTCTGAAGTTTTGGGAGCAGAAGATCTGGGTGAAATACCAGCGCATTTACCATTAATTATTGCGACTTCACACTTTTCAGATGCGGATGTGCAGACAGTTGAAAGCGTTTTAAGGCCCCAGTTAAAAAAGGTCCGTCCTGGCCATGGGCTGGGTATAACTTTGCAATCTGATAATTTCCGTGATCTCAGGACTGCCCTACCAATAAAACTGGTAGGGAAAGAGCACTTTTTCCCGTTGGATGCCTACCCGGATGAAGAAACAGGCCATTTACGATTTCGGTTTAACCCTGAGAATTTTGATAAGATGACAGAGGCATTACAAAAAGGAACAGATTTAATCATATCTGCACATGAACCTTTATCTAATATTACAGGTTTGTCATGGGAGCTTCCCGGTAAGTCAGGTCTGGGTGCTGCTTATTTAGCACAACGAACTAATGCTACTCTGTTACCTGTAGCTGTTGATATTCAGACAGACCAGCCAGTTGCTATGTCAGCAGATGTAGGGGGTACAATCAAAAGATTGATAAAAGGACAAAGGCCTAAAGTAAGAGTTATTATTGGTCAACCTTTTAATCTTGATCAGACTTATAGAGAGGCATGGGAATCTTTTGAGAAGCGGTATGCTGCCTGTTATGGTAAAGCAGCTAGTAGGACTCAAGTAGAAACATTAACTGCTGAGGAGAAAAATGAAGAAAGGGTAAGGTATGGACAGGTTAAAGAACATATCAGGAAACAAAGTGATCTGGTTATGAAGAAAATAGCAGACTTGTTACCAAAGAGGAAAAGGGGTGTCTGGCGATGAAACATTTGGTTTTGGTTGATGGGAATGCTTTACTTCATCGGGCTTATCACGCCACTCCTCCTTTTTCCACATCTTATGGTGAGTTAATTAATGCTGTATATGGTTTTTCCTCAATGCTTCTTCGGACTTTAAATGAATTAAAACCTGATTTTTTAGCCATTGCCTGGGATGAAAAAGGGCCAACATTCAGGCATCAAGCTTACACTCAGTATAAAGCTACCAGGGGACCGGCTGATGATGGTTTATCTTCCCAGTATGATAGGGTTTATCAGGTAGTGAAAGCTTTTAATATTCCTGAGTTTAGGCTGTCAGGTTATGAGGCAGATGATTTAATAGGCGCTTTGGCAACTCAAAGCTCAAAGCTCAAAGCTCAAAAATTAGAAGTTATAATAGTCACGGGTGACAGGGATATTATGCAGCTGATTGATGAAAATATTAAAGTATTAATGCCAAAAAAAACTTTACAGGATGTGGGCCTTTATGGAGTAGAGGAGTTTGTAGCTAAATATGGTTTTATGCCTCCTCAGATGATAGATTACAAAGCTTTGGCAGGAGATGCTTCAGATAACATTCCAGGGGTAGCTGGTATAGGAGATGTAACAGCCACTAAATTGATTCACCAATTCGGTTCTATTGAGAAAATCTACTTGCCTAAAAATTTGAAGACCTTACCCGAAAGAATGCAAAAGTTACTGGCCGAGGGAGCAGAATCAGCTGTGATGAGTAAAAAATTAGCTACTCTAGATACAAATGCCCCTGTCAAGCTAGATTTAGCAGCTTGTAGAGTACATGATTACGATGCTAATAAGGTAAGAGAATTATTCGAAGAATTGGAATTTAAGAGCTTGATAAACAGATTACCTTTTCCTGTCATTCCGAGGCCCGAAGGGCCGTGGGAATCTTCCACCTCAAGTGGGAAGATTGCCACCCTTCGACAAGCCTTCGAGGCCGTGAGCCCTCAGGCCGAATCGGCTCAGGGTAAACTTCCTCGCAATGACACTACTGATTTAGATCTCCAAGTCCAGCCGGTTTTGGAAAAAATGTCCAAGTCAGGAATATTAATAAATCTTAAGTTTTTAAATAAGCTTGGGACCGATTTAAAAGCTAAATTAACTAATATTGAAAAAGAAATTTACTCTAAAATAGGTCATCAGTTTAATCTGAACAGCCCAAAACAACTGCAGGTAGTGCTTTTTGACGAGTTAAAATTGCCTGTTTTTAAAAAAACCAAAACCGGCAGGTCAACAAATGAGGAGACTTTGAAAGAATTATCTATAGCTCACCCTGCTGTACCCCTTTTGTTGGAATACCGCCAACTTTTCAAGTTAGTTTCCACCTATATTGACGCTTTACCAAAATCAGTTGGGGAAGACGGCAGAATACATTCTACTTTTAATGTGGAAGGAGCTGCCACAGGACGTGTTTCTTCCCAGGACCCCAACCTTCAAAATATCCCAATCAGGGGTACACTTGGAGGAGAGGTCAGAAAAGCCTTTATTGCTCCCAAGGGAAAAGTATTATTTGGAGCTGATTATTCTCAGATAGAACTTCGGATTATGGCTCATCTGGCAGATGATCCAGGATTAAAACAGGCTTTTTTAGCAGGCTTGGATATCCACAGCGCCACTGCTGCAAAGATCTTTAAAGTACCTGTGGGAAAGGTTTCTTATGAGCAAAGAAATGTTGGGAAAACCATGAATTTTGCTACTCTTTATGGCCAGGGTCCACATGCTTTAAGCAGGCAACTAGGAGTGGAATATGAAGTAGCCCGTCAATACATAGTGGAATATTTTGAGCAGTTTCCTAAAGTACGGGAATGGATGGAGCAAACTTTAGCTTTTGGGTATGAAAATGGTTATGTAGAGACTATCTGGGGTAGAAAAAGATATATGCCGGAGCTAAAAGCCTCAAATAGAATGATCAGATCTCAAGGAGAAAGAGCAGCAATTAATCATCCTATTCAGGGATCTTCAGCTGACATGATTAAAAAGGCTATGGTGGAAATTGATAAGGAGTTATCGGTTCTCAGTGGTCAGTCGTCGGATGAAAGTTCATCAGTTATCAGTCAATCTGGTAAACAGAAAACCGGCAAACCAATATCTGAAAACAGAAAACCGAAAACTGATAACTGTAAGTTAATTCTTCAAGTTCATGATGAGCTTTTGTTTGAATGTGATGGTTCGGCAGGCTCACCACAAGTCCGCCAGATTGCTAAAATGGTCAAAGAAAAAATGGAAAATGCTCTAGAATTATCAGTACCAGTGGTAGTTGATTTAAAAGCAGGCAAAACTTGGGGAGAAATGAAGCCGGAGGAAAATTAACAAGGATGGATATTCTGGTTGGACTAACTGGAATAGCTGCCGTTGGTACTGCTGCAAAGTTAGGTTATGATCGTCTTCATTCAGGATTGGAACATTTTCCTGATGAACAAACAATATTTCCTAAGGATGCTCAATCTACCAGCTATCTTTCAGATACAGAACAGGATACATTTGGAACACTCCAAAGAGTAGAAAATCAAGAACCGTTAGACCCTAATTACCTTCCTAAACTACTTGAGCAACTAAGAGTCAATAAAGGTTCTGTTGAAACTAGAGCTAAGGCAGTTGTTGATAATATCTATAGAACTGGCAGTGGATCAACCAGCTTGATGATAGACGAGGGAGGGATATTTCTGGCAGCAGGTCATACTTATCAGCAAGAGTTTTTAGGGGCTAGAGTGAGTAATATCAGAGGGGTTGACACTTTAATAAGAAACCTACCCAGTTCCTTATATACAATTCCTAGAACGTTAAGCAGAAATGAATAAGATTTAAATAACCATTTTTTTAACTGGCCTCATCTAAGTTATAAATTCAAAAGTGAAAGTGGCACTTTTTAATTAAAAGATGGTATAATTTTTATACCATGAATAAGTTAATTCCCTTTAAAAAATTCACTAAATCTGAGAATAATCTGTCTTTATCTGATGCATCAGTAGTAGTAGATAAAGATAATAATCCTTTAGGTTTTGTTTTTGGAAGGGATTCTTTCATCTCTTTATGCACAGTAATAGATGACGAATTTGAAAAAAGAGTTAATGATCCTAAAAAAGCTTTTGATAATCCAGCCGGGAAGCTGATTGATTTAATTGAGGAAAAACTACCTGTAAATCCAAAATTTGCCTCTGATTTAAAATCATCTATAAAGAATGCCAAAAAAACCAGATGGATACCTTTAGAAGAAGTAGCACAATCTCTAAATGTTTGATGCTAAATTTACACCCCGTGGCCTGAAAGATTTAGAAACCAAGCTGATCCTTTAACCTTTTCAAAACCCTTAATTAATCTACCACCTGCAACTCATAGGTTTAGGGTAGGGAATTATAGAATAGCTTTTTATCTAGACCAAACTACTATTTATGTAGATAGGATTGGTCATAGGAAAGAAGTTTATTATCTAGAGATAAGTATTAAATAACCATCTTCTTAACTGGCCTCATCTCAGTTGTAAATTTTACGTACCCTGTTTTTTCTAAAATATTAAAAGTAATCCAAAGCAGGGGATATATCAAAAGATTGATAATGGAAGTTAGAGACTGGAAAGTTACAAACAGCAGTAATCCCAAAATTGCAGGAATAAAATTTAAATAAGGTTTAATAAATGATTGGATCTGATCTTTTACAGTTTGTTTGATTAGATTATCAACTAGTTCTTGGGGAATTTTGGTAGTTGTTTCAGATTGAGGAGTAAACTTTAGAGTAGTATCTATTATAGAATCAGGAATTTGAAAACCATTTTGAGCAATTATGCTGCTGCTTGCCAAAAAGTATGTGATAGAGATAACTAAGATTAAAAAAGAGGATAAACGCCTGAAAGATGGACCAAATAAGATAGTTGGTTGAAAATTCAAGTAAGTTTTTAGAGTATTTTCCAAAGAAAGATAACTAACAAGCAAACTTATAAACACTGCCACAGCTAAAACTACTCCAATAGCCTGATCTAAAAAAAACATAGGAATGACAGAGATTAGTAAATTGACCGGGAGGATTAGTCTTAAGTCAAAAGACAAAGTTGCAAATATAATAAATAAAAAAGAGGATAAACTCAATAAGATGGAAATAATAATTAACTGAAAAAGATTGTTAATGGATAAAGAAAAGATAAAATCAGAAGATTTAAAAATAGGGGAGAGCTGGGAAATTAATAAAGCAAAAGTAATTAAAAATAAAGGTGCAAAAAGTAGCTTTTTAACTAGAATCATATGATGATCTTATCATAGTATATGTAAAAAGACATAACACAATACGATCGTTTAAATGTATGGGAATAAATTGTAGAGAAACTTCTTGAATGTTATACTTTGACAACTATGGCAAAAGTTTTGGTTACCCACATTAATCCACACCTGGATGATATTTGTGGGATCTGGCTTTTTAAAAAATTCCATCCGCAGTTCAAAGATGCCCAGGTAGAGTTCATTTCAGCCTCACATGACAAAGCAGGACAGGAAACAGCAGATAGAGTATTTGTAGGCACAGGAGGAGGAAGATTTGATGAGCATAAGGAAGGTTTAGACACTTGCGCAGGGTCCCTTGTCTATGAATATTTAAAAGAGCAGGGATTTATACCTTCTGGTTTGACCCAAAAGGCTTTAGAAAAGTTAGTTTCCTGGAATAAACTTATTGATACAGGTAAAGCTCCAAATAACCAGTTTGATGAGTTTAGTATTCAATCTTTTATCAGAACCAAAGCTAATTCCAATGAAACTTCCCAAAAATCTGTAGCGCTGGGTAGAGAGATATTAGATAGGGTTTTAAAAGTATTAAAAAGAAAAGAACAATCTTTGCTAGACTGGGAGAAAAGAGTGGAGTTTGAGTCTGAATTTGGCAAATCTTATGCAGTTATTTCAGAAACTGTGGACAGGGAATTTGTCAGGGAGCAAGGCAGGGATCTGTTTTTAATGTATAATCCAAAGTATCCTGCAGTTCAATTTTTTGCTCCTGAGGCAGATATAGAAGCTATATACAAAAAAGTCAAAGAGTTAGATCCAAAGGCTGACTGGTTTTTACACCAATCTCATCATATGGTTATTTGTGGTTCATCATCAGCTCCAGATAGTAAACCTACTAAATTATCATTTGAACAGTTGATTGAGGTAGCAAAATCAGCATGAAGGTTGCATTAGCTCATGATTATTTAAGAGAATATGGTGGAGCAGAAAGAGTTTTAGAAGCCCTTCATGAAATCTTTCCTAATGCTCCTGTCTACACTGCTTATGTAAATTTGGAGGCAATGGGGGAGAATGGCAAGCGTTTCAAGGATTGGGATATCAGGCCTTCCTGGTTTCAAAAATTTCCTTTTGCCAATAAGCTGTTGTCTCCTTGCAGAGTATTTGCTTGTTTAATGTTTGAAAGTTTTGATTTATCTGAATATGATTTGGTCATTTCTTCATCTGCCATATATTTTGCCAAAGCCGTTATTACTAAACCCGAGACGCTCCATTTAAGCTACATTCATACCCCGCCCAGGTTTTTATATGGTTATGTGACTTCTTTTAATTATAAAAAAAACTTTATTACTAGAATTTTAGGGGAGTTAGCTAATCATATTCTAAGAATTTATGATTTTGAGACCTCCCAAAGACCGGATATTTTAATTGCTAATTCTAAGAATGTTCAAGAGCGGATCAAGAAATTTTACAGAAGGGATAGTGTGGTAATTTACCCACCAGTGGATCTTGCAGAATTCAAAATTCAAAATTCAAAAATCAAAAATACAAATCAAAATTCAAAATTTTATTATTTAGTGCTGAGTAGATTAGTCAGGGGAAAGGGAGTAGAGGTAGTGGTAGAAGCTTGTGGTAGATTAGGTTTACCACTCAAAGTAGCAGGATCTGGTCCTGAATTAAAAAATCTAAAAAAGCTTGCTACCAACTACCAACTACCAACTACTTTCCTGGGTTGGGTATCTGATCAGGATAGAGTAGAGTTACTGTCTAATGCTCAGGCTTTAATTGTGGCCTCAGAAGATGAGGATTTTGGGATTACTTCAATAGAAGCCCAGGTTTGTGGAACTCCGGTCATAGCCCCGCTTAGCGGGGGCTTTTTAGAAACAGTCATAGATGGAAAAACAGGATTATTATATGGTTGTCCAGGACAAATTTCTGTGGACAGTTTAATAGAAGTCCTTAAACGCTTTGATGATACGAATCATCGTATCAAAACCGAAGACTGCCGCAAAAACGCTGAGAAGTTTGGAAAAGTTAGATTTAAAAAAGAAATTTTAGAATTGGTGGAGAAAAATTTAGAGGACTTGACTGAGTATTAATTTAGGTACATGATAAAAGTGTGGAAACCTCTAAATTCCTGGGAATATTATTGATAATTTTAGCCCTCATTATAGTGTTTAGTATTGGAGGATATTTTCTTTTTCTAAAAAGCGCTGGTGTTACCACTAAAATTCAACCTAAATTAATTAAGCAAACAACGATAAATAAGTTAGCTACGGATACTCACCCAGACCTATATTATGTAGATCTAGAATACAATCCTAAAACTAATCTTATCTCTCAACTTAGCACAGGTACAACAAAAGGCGACCTGCCTCCTTTATTTCCTTCTCAACCTCCGAATGATCCAAATGAATTTATTTATAGACTGGAAGTTGTTTCCAATAAAAATGAGCTTTTACAAAAAGGTTGGTCTACAACTGCTAAAAAGATACTGCAAACAGCTAAAGGTGACCTTGATTTCCGTGTGACTACTGTTTACGCCCAAGGCGCAATCATTAGATTATTTTACCCTGATGGTAGTATAGCCTGGACAGGTCAAATATGAAATTTAATAGATGCTTTTTATTCGTAGAAAAGCTTTGCTTATTCGTAGAAAAGCTTTGCTTCTTTTCTATAATTTGTCTAGGGTTAATCTTTGTGACTTCAAGAGAAGTTTATGCCCAGGAATATATTGTTAAACCAGGACTTTTTATTTTAGCAGATCATAAAAACGACTTTTCTGATAAAGAGATTGAAAGGTTTAAACCGCAAATTATTCAGGCTTTAAAAGATGTACAGCAGTTCTACGCTAAGAGACTAAACGGCGCCACTTTTAAAATCTATCTTGATGTTGATGTTAAGATTGCTCAGAAAGGATCAGCCAGAACTGGCGCAAAGCAGGCCTGTGACGTCTTTACAAGAGCTGACGGGTTTGACTATTTTAAAAAACAGGCTAATATTATTTATGCAATCTGGGTAATAGGATCAAAGTCTCTTAATAATTGCGCCTGGATTTACGAGTGGGATATTCCATATGCTATATTGGATGAAGATAATCTGCTTAAACTAAATTCAGATTATGCAAAGAGTTATAGTCTTGGCACTATAGCGCATGAACTGGGGCATGCTTTTGGCCTGGTTAATTCTGAGTATGCCTATTTTCATCCTTGTTCAATTGCCAGCCTAAAAGAGTGCAAACCAAATGCTCCGCAACCGCTGCCGCCTGCAATAGAACATTACAATGATATGATGTCTTGGGACGGATCTGGCGCCGCTCTATTTCCCAATGCTAATATCAATAACTCAATTGTTAACCCGGAGGTATCAAAACTACTTAAGAATCCATTCATCATTAGTCCCCAAAGCAGAGCCTTTAGTCAGGTTATACCAACCTCTTCTGTTGTAAACTCAATTATCAGCAGGATTTCTCCTGCTGCAATTGATCCCGGTCAACAAGTAATCATTGAAGGGAAGGGATTTGGCAAAGAGCCGGGCGCTATCAAATTGTACAACTCTATTCTGGTAGAAGATTTAACTAAATTTGACATCGTGCAGTGGTCAGATTCAAGTATTACGATTAAGATTAGGGATGAAGCTACTAAAGAGTTCACAACCTACTGGGATCTAACCATTCAAACTAAGAATGATCCAAGTAGATCAGTCCACTCTCCAAACCTCCTTGGCATTAACGGTAAGGTTAAACCCATTATAAACAAATCCAAATCGATTAACGTAACTTTGGAAACAATTGACACTTCTAAACCAATTAGCATAACTGTAAAAGCGCTTGTCACCTGTAATCCAGATCAGATTCCTGTACCTAACCTGCCAGTCAGAGTGGAGAGAGAAGATGATACTAAGGAAGTAGTGGCTAAAGCCACTACCAATAACCAGGGAGAGGCACTTTTAAAATTTTCCAGTTCTGGTTATGATTCTGCCGTAGTTGATCCAATAGGTAATATTAGACCTAATGGTGGACGTCGTCGGCTGCTATTGTTTAATAACAGTCGTGATGGTATCTATAGTGTTTTCTTTAACTACCCTCAGTGTCCAGGTCATTTAATCAATCCTACCCTAACACCCACCCCAACATCTACCACATCCGAGGAGCCGAATGACCTAACTTCTTCACAGGATAATGACCTTCAACAGGTGTTAATCTCCAATGATGCTGACTTTGTGGACAGACAAGATGCCAAAGGGGAAGAGATCACCACAACTGAGGTAATAAATAATCCTGAGCAAACAGAAGAAATATACTATAGTCCTCCGGAAAATGGAAATGATGATATCACCTATATCAGGGTAGTGGAAAAAGATGGGGATGTTAAGGATTATTCAGCTGATCTTAACAATGGTGAAACTACTGAGGTGGGCGGGATCAAAATTATCGCTAAAATAGCTAAAAAAGTTAAAGAGGTGGATCTTGTTCCTGTTGGTGATGAAGGAAATAAAATAATTCTTTATACTGACGAAGGAGGTTATCAGAATCCTGAAATTGAATTAAGAAATGATCTTAATTTATTTAAAATTATCATCATTTATAATGATGAAACTTCCGAAGAAGACAGCTCCTTTTATATTGAAAAGTCCAGACCTGATGAACAACCAGCAGAGGAAGTGCCCATACCTCCTGAAACAGCCTGTTGGATTAATGGTGATCCAAATGATAGAGAAGGATCTGATGCAGTGTGTAGCCAAAATCATGAAGGGGCAACAAGATGTGATCAATATGATGTAGGCCCATGGGGAGATGGTTGCGTACAGTAAAATAATATGGATTATATAAGAGAAAATAAATGGTTATTTTTGATAATAATACTGCTACTTCTAGGTCTTTTTGCAACCTTATATTTAGTCCAGGTAAAACAAATTTTTAAATCCAAGGCTTCTTGGAATATGTCTTCCTCGCTGGATATGGATAACCAAACCCAGCAAATGGTTGAGGATGAAAGTAAAAATAACAGTGTACCTACTTACACAGTTTCTGGAGATAAAGTTCGGGTTAAATTAAAAGATAATACTGTAGAAAATATCAATCAGGCACTGGAATCCCAAGTCAGCAAGTAGTCGCGATTGACTTAGTAATCAAATGATGTATAATAGTGATGTATGCAAAGGACTCAAATTTATTTACCAGAAGAATTACGCAGAGAAATAGATCAACACCGTAAAGCCTGTGGTGAGAGTTTAACTGATTATTTAAGGAAAGCTGCCAAAGAACGTTTGGAAAAAGATAAAAAAAGAAAAACTGACCTGAAAAAATTAGCAGATGAATTTATCGGTTGTTCCAAAAGAACAGATGAAGAAATTCAGGAATGGTTAGATTGGGTCAGAGAAGAGAGAAGACTGTCAGATGAAGTAAGAGAGGAAAGGTTGCAAAAAGCGCTACTAAGAAAGTGATAGGTTATTTACCGGATACAAATATCTTTATCAGAGCTGCTAAGGGTTATTCTCCAGAATCAGAACTTTTGAGTAAACTAATCAAAAAGAAACAAATTAAGATTTCTTCTATAGTGGCAGGAGAATTCTTGTCAAAAGCCACATCTCAAGAAGAAAAAGCATTTGAAAAGTTGTTAAATGAGTTTATAATTCTTTCTGTGAATTTAGACGCAGCAAGAATAGCGGCAAAATATCGAAAGATGAGTCTAAAGACAAAAAAGGTACATCTTTTAGATTGCTTTTTAGCAGCCCAGGCAAAATTAAATAAATTAACTTTGATTACACACAATAAATCTGATTTTCCAATGACAGATGTTCAGGTTATTACACCATGAATCAAGTCAAAAAATACATAACCAGAGTTACAGAATTGACTGCTATTTCAGTTGCCAGACTGATTAAAGAAAAAGGTTTCACACCAGAAGATTTTTTAGATGAGGAAGAATCTAAAGCAAGAGAAAAGCTGATAGATCAAACAGGGGTTGATGCCATGTATACAGCTTTAACTGACATTCCATTTGTACTGGAGGTAGTTGGGTCTGAGGGCAGAAAACATATCCACCAGTATGGGGAAAGCTTACCAACTTTAATGGGCACTTTTGGCTTAGGAAAACATCAGCTGGATATGGTGAATGATGTAGTGGAAGGTTCAAAAGCGGCCAAACTAAATAGTCCTGGGGCTGTATCTGTGATAGCTGTTGGGTCACATAAAGGTTTAATGCCTACTCCTTTGGATATTGATTATATGGATAAGCTGTTTGGCCCACCACAGCTTAAAGGCAGGATTTCCATTCGGAATCCTGTTGAAGAGAATTTAGCAGAGGTAGTTGATACTTTTAAAATTAAACCTTCGGAGATTAATGTGGTCATGATGGACAGAGATAGGAATGCCCATTATATTAATGCCTGTCAAAAGTTTGGGGTTAATCTGATTTTAATCAAAGCAGGGGATTTTATGCCTTCTATTTTATCCTGTACTGATCCCCGAAGGTACAACAAAGGAATTTATCTGATAATGGGTATTGGTGGATTTGAAGAGGGAGTGATGGCAGTAGTAGCTGCTAAAGCTTTGGGTGCTGCTTGTGAGACGAGAGGGTGGTCTGCTGATCCAGAAATTACTAAAAGATACAGTAAAGTCTGGAGTGTGGATGAAGTGGTTAGCGGTAAAAAGGAGGATTGTTTAGTGTCAATTTCAGCAATAACTGATGACAATAAATGGTTTAATCTATCTGGAGTTAAGAGTAAAGAGGATGGATATGAAGTGGCCACCTTGACAGTAGACGATAATGGTGTAAAGTTACATAAACAGGAACATCATTAGATGTTACCGTTGTCACTGCGAACGTAGTGAGGAATCTTCCACCTCAAGTAGGAAGATTGCCACGGGACGTACCGTATGGTACATCCCTCGCAATGACATATTATAGCAATGGATATAAATGTCTTAAAACAAACAGCTCGGGTTATGGTGGCTCTTGGAAAAGGGATCTTAGCTGCAGATGAATCTTCAAAAACCATTCAAAAAAGATTTGACAAAATTGGTTTAACTTCTACTCCAGAGACTAATTTAGCCTACAGAACAATGCTTTTTACCACTTCAGGTATAGCAGACTATATTTCTGGAGTGATTTTATATGATGAAACCATCAGACAAAGTATAGACGGAACTCCTGTACCTCAGTTTTTAGAAAGCAAAGGGATAATCCCTGGAATTAAGGTAGATAAAGGTGCCTGGAAACTGGCTAATTTTCCCGGAGAAAAGGTAACTGAAGGGTTGGATGAGTTAAGAGACAGATTGACTGAGTATAAAGAGATGGGAGCAAGGTTTGCCAAATGGAGAGCGGTGA
Source organism: Candidatus Daviesbacteria bacterium (assembly GCA_016187035.1). Taxonomy (GTDB): domain Bacteria; phylum Patescibacteriota; class Microgenomatia; order Daviesbacterales; family UBA10151; genus JACPKL01. The sequence goes on along the minus strand of JACPKL010000001.1, from coordinate 42,408 downwards.
TTACCATAGTAGAGGGGATACCTTCAGATACTTGTATATGGGCTAATGCTGAAAGTTTAGCCAGATATGCTAGCCTTTGCCAGGAGGCTGATATAGTGCCAATTGTAGAGCCTGAAGTATTGATGGATGCTGATAATACTTTGGCAGTCTGCCAGGATGTAACAGAAAAAACCTTAAAAGCTGTTTTTGAAAGACTAGCTGCCCATAAAGTAATTTTAGAAGGGATGATTTTAAAACCAAATATGGTTATCTCAGGCAAAAAATGCCCAACTCAAGCGTCTGCAAAAGAGATAGCTAAAGCTACAGTGGAAACATTTAAAAAGGTAGTTCCATCCCCAATGCCAGGTATTGTCTTTTTGTCTGGGGGGCAATCACCTGATGAAGCAACCACAAATTTATATGAAATAAATCTGATAGAAGGTAGTCCCTGGCAGCTTTCCTACTCTTATGGCAGGGCCTTGCAGGATGAGGCTTTGACTGCCTGGGCAGGTAAAGAAGAAAATGTAAAGCTTGCCCAACAAGCCTTCTTGGAAAGAAGTAAAAAAGTCTCCTTAGCCCGCCAAGCAAAGCCTTCCTAATGTTAGCTATAATTTTTGCATTTATATCATATTTAGGTTGGGGAATTGGGGATATTTTGGGTGCGCAAACTTCTAGGAAAATCGGGGGATATAGCTTTAGTTTATATCTATCTGTAATAGGATTGATATTATCTAGTTTTTACATTCCTTTTGCACTTGCAGATTTGAATAAATTTACTCTGGAGTCTTTAATAATAATTATTATACTCACATTTTTGGGCCCAATACCTTTGGTGGCTTTTTATGAAGGATTGCGGGTAGGAAATGCTGCTGTAGTCGGGACTATTGCTTCTTCGTTTGCTTTGGTTACAGTTTTATTATCAATAATTTTTTTAGGGGAGAAGATTTCACTTGGTCAGTCAATTTTTATCTCAATAATATTTTTAGGGATAATCCTAAGCAGTTTAAATTTGAGGCAGTTAAAAAATAAAAATATTTTACTCGATCGGGGAATACCCTATGCCATCGTCGCTATGCTTTTATGGGGAGTATATTTTACTTTTATCAAAATACCAATTAAGCAGATTGGTTGGTTTTGGCCAGGATATCTCACCTGGTTATCTTTCCCTATCATCCTGATAGTAATGCAGGTAAAGAGAATCAAATTGATAAAACCAGACAAAAGAGTATTTATCCCTCTTTTGTTAGCTGCATTGCTAATTAACATAGGGGGGATTAGTTATAATTTAGCCATTAGTGAGGGTTTGGTTTCTCTGGTAGCCCCTATTGCTTCATCTTCAGTTACTTTGTTTGTCTTTCTGGCATTTCTTATATTTAAAGATCCTATCACCAAGCAGCAAGTCGTAGGGGTAGTAACTACCTTAATAGGTATAGTCCTTTTATCAATATTTAGTATATAATCTTGACCCCGACTCAGTCGGGGTTGACATACTATTAAACGATCGGTTATTGTTATGGGTATGGAGGTTAGAAGAGGAAGTTTGAGTTATAGCCTTTTGACTTTTTTAGAAAAAAGTATTGATGGTTATGTACGTTTAGAAGATTTTACCTACCATCATTATCGCTACAGATATGGGATTCCTGAGCTGAAGAAATCTGCTTTATCTAAGGCTATTGCCAGGTTAAAAGAGAAGGGTCTGATAGAAACTGACAAGAAAGATATCGGTCAAGTGGTTTTGAAATTGACAGATGAAGGTAAGACAGTGATATTGCTGACTGGTGATGGTACAGCAAGTTGGGATGGAAAATGGAGAATAGTGATTTTTGATATACCAGAACAAAAGAGGTTGATAAGAGATCTTTTTAGAAGGAATTTAAAAAAATGGGGTTTTAAACATTTTCAAAAAAGTGTCTGGATTTCCAAAAAGAACGTTACTGATAAATTATTCAATTATATTAGAGATTTAGGAGTGGAGAAGTGGGTATGGGTTTTTGAATCTGAAAAGTATGGTCCTCTGGACATACAATAATACGATCGTGTATAAGTATAGGACGAGAATATAAGACTCGAAGTAAAAAAGTCTCCTTAGCCCGCCAAGGTAAAACCTGCTAAAATCATTTGGTGACAAAAATAATTTTAGAGGTTAAAAATTTGAAGAAGACTTTTGGCCAATTTGTTGCCATTGAAGATATCTCTTTCAGTTTAGAGGAAGGGCAAATTTTAGGCTTTTTAGGCCCTAACGGTGCAGGTAAGTCAACCACTATTTATTGTATTTTAGGTTTGGTTGATCCTGATTTTGGGAGCATTAACATTTTTGGTGAAGATGTTAAAAAAAACAGATCAGAGATTTTAAAGCAGGTAAACTATGCTTCAGCTGAATATAGTTTGCCCTGGAATTTGTCTTTATGGGAATGTTTACTGGTGTACGGCAGGTTATATGAGGTTTGGGATCTTAAAAAAAGGATAACAGAATTATTGGATGTTTTTGAGATGAGCCATCTTAAGACCAAGGCTATCCGTGACCTATCTTTTGGACAAAGAGCCAGAGGAAACTTATGCAAAGCTTTGCTTAATAAACCAAAACTTTTACTTTTAGATGAACCAATGGCTTCAATGGACCCTGATGTGGTGGATAAAGGGATAAGTTTAATTAAACAAATCCAAATAGAGGAAAAGATGAGTATTTTATATACCTCCCATAATATGTGGGAAATAGAAGAGATGGCCTCTGACGTTGTTTTTATTAACCATGGAAAGATTATTGCCCAGGGTAGTCCTTTGCAGTTAACCCAGCAGGTTTTAAAAGGTGAAGCAGCTGAACCAAATTTAAGAGATGTTTTCATACAGTTATCAAGACAACAATGAATATCAACAGAATTTCAGCCATTATTTTAAGGCATTATTTTCTTTCTCTGCGGCAGCTTGAGAGGTTTTTTGATGTTTTAATTTCTCCTGTTCTGATGGTAATGTTATGGGGATTTATGACAAAGTATGTTCAAACCCTACAGTCGCAAACCCTGGCTGCATTTTTGTTAGGAGGAATACTGCTTTGGATTATCTTTGAGAAAGTAGGAACAGATATAGGAGTGAATTTTATGTTTGATATCTGGGATAGGAATTTTATTAATGTCATATCTACCCCTATTACTTTTGTAGAGTATTTAGCAGCACTGGTAATTGTCAGCTTGATTAAGATTTTCTTTGCTTTTTCAATGATGGGACTGATTGCTGCAATTTTCTATAATTTTCAAATTACTAGTTTAGGTTTTGGCTTAGCTTTGTTTGCTGTCAATCTGTTTATGTTTGCTGCTTCTTTTGGTATTTTTAATATTGCTCTGGTACTGCGATTTGGCCACTCAATCGGGCCTTTAACCTGGATTATCCCTTTTTTAGTTCAGCCATTTGCCGCAGTTTTTTACCCGCTGTCTGTTTTACCCCCAGTTTTCCAAAAAATAGCTTACCTGATTCCTATCTCTCATGTATTTGAGGGAATGAGGTATGTGATTGTCAGCGGACAGTTTAATACTAATCTTTTTTGGCACTCTTTAATCTTAAATATCATTTATCTAACTTTATCAATTATCTTTTTTGCCTTTATTTTAAAAAGCGTTCTAAAAGGGGGCAAATTAGTTAAAGTAATTTAGTGTTTAAAATACCTTCATGCCAGAATTACCTGAAGTAGAAATTATAAAAATTGGATTAGAGAAAAGAATTGTAGGATTGAAATTAACTAAAATCCAGATAAATTCCCCAAAATCTTTCCAAAATGAAAAAGGACAACCCTTCGACTACACTCAGGATCTACAGGGTAGAAAAGTACTCAAAGTATGGAGAAGAGCTAAGATTTTAGGCATAGATATAACTGGTAATTTGACTCTTTTATTTCACCTAAAGATGAGCGGACAATTAGTTTTTAATGGTAACAGCAAATTTATTGGAGGACATCCAACAGAAGATATGACAGGGGATATGCCCAATAAGCATACTAGGGTTATTTTTAGTTTTAGCGATGGATCACACCTTTACTTTAACGATCAAAGAAAATTCGGCTGGATAAAAATCGTTAATCGTAAATCGTTAATCGTAAATCGTTTGTTTGAAAAGTTGGGTCCAGAGCCTTTGGAAAAGAGTTTCACTTGGCAGATTCTTAAATCTAATCTCTTAAATCATAAATCTCAGTCTGTGAAAGCAGCTATTATGGATCAATCTGTTGTTTCAGGAATAGGCAATATTTATGCTAATGAGGCCTGCTTTGATACAGGGATTAATCCGGCAACATTAGTTTCTCAGCTTTCTGACGAACAATTTAAGAAGCTGTACTATGGTATAGTCAAGTCCTTAAAAGATGGTATTAAGTTTGGGGGTTCTACCAGAGCCAATTTTGTAGACAGCGAAGGGCAGAAAGGTTATTATTTAGATTATGCTTATTGTTACGGCAGAAATAGACAGAAATGTAAAATGTGTGGGACTCAAATCAAGAAGATCTCCTTAGGGGGTAGGGGAACATACTTTTGCCCAAATTGCCAAAGATGAATAAGCAGAGCTTTCCTTTTTCTGTCGAAAAACGTAAACCAACCTTTACCTCGGTTTTACAAAATCGGGGGTTTTCAAATTTATGGATTAATCAAATTCTAATATCCCTTTCCTACAACGCCTTAAACTTTGCCTTGATTATTTGGGTGTTTAGATTAACAGATTCTAATACTGCAGTATCTGCCTTGCTTTTCTCCATCTACTTACCGGCAGTAATTTTAGGGTTGTTTGCCGGGGTATTAGTAGATGTGACTGACCGCAAAAAAATCATCATGGGTGTTGATTTGCTGTTATGCTTTGCTTTTATCAGTTTAATTTTTCTTAAGGAAAGTTATATTGCAGTTTTGATGATTACTTTTTTGGTAAACGCTTTAGTGCAATTTCACACTCCAGCTGAAGCTTCAGCCATGTCAATTATTGTTAAAAAAAGGGAGCTGATTATTGCAAACTCTATTTTTTCTGCTACGTTCTTTTCTTGTTTCTTGATAGGTTTTGGATTAGCCGGGCCATTAATTAATCATCTTAATATTGATTTTGTGTTTGGTGCAGGCGCTTTCCTGTTAGGGTTGGCATTTTTGTTATCATTAATATTCCCTTCTATTTATGGGGTAACAGATGAGCAGGGAAAAAAACTCATAACAGCCATAAGGAAAAAAGATTACTCTGCTTTTGTAAAAACAGGGCATTTTGAAATTTTGCAAACAATACGGCTTATCAAAGGAAAATTACCGGTTTTAACCTCAATTATTATCATGGCAGGTGTACAAGTAGTAATAGGAGTTATTGCAGTTATGATACCTTCATTTTTTGAGAAATCCTTGCAAATTAAAGCAACAGATGCTTCTTATATAGTGATTGTCCCCTTAGGTTTGGGTATAGTAGCCGGAGGAATGATTTTGGGCAGGATAGGCGGTAAGTTAATCAAACGGAAACTGGTGGCAAGGGCTATTATTTTTGCCGGGGTGCTTTTTTTCCTGGTAGGAATAGCTCCGCTTGTTTCGCCGGCTATCCGTCATCTGAAGTATCCTAAACCCTTGCCGTTTTTTTATCAGCCACCATTATCTAAAATACTGGTCACAGGATCATTTCTATTAGGTATTGCTGTGGTATCTATCTTAGTTCCTTCGCAAACAGTCTTACAGGAAAATACCCCTGAAAAAGACAGAGGTAAGGTATTTGCTACTTTAGGTGTAGCTATGGCTGGATTATCAATTATTCCAGTAATATTGTCCGGACTATTGGCTGATCTTTTTGGCACTACTCCGATATTTATCGGAATGGGGCTTGCTATTTTTATAGTAGGGTTATTTGGTTTAAACCCTAGTTGGTTTTTCAAAAAAGATAAATTATCTTACCGTATTAGGCAGTTTCTGGGATTAGGACATTGGGAGTAGGGATGTTTCTTAAACGTCTTACACTGACAAATTTTCGCAATTACTCAAGTCTTAATTTGGAGTTCGACCATAGGCCAACTATTTTAGTTGGTAATAATGCTGTTGGGAAATCTAATATTTTGGAAGCCATTTATCTTTTATCTACCACAAAATCTTTAAGAGTTACTACAGAAGATGAGTTGATCAAAGATCAGGAGGATTTCTTAAGAGTAGAAGGTTTTTTGGATGGTCCTGAAACAGAGCTTTTGGTGCTTGTTAACCGATCCTTAGAAGAGGTGTCTTTTAGAAAGAAAGTTTTGGTAAATGGGCTTTCCAAAAGAGTGGTAGATTTTATAGGTAATCTTCCTGCTATAATCTTTTATCCCTCAGATATTAACCTGATAACAGGATCTCCCAGTTTAAGAAGATGGCATTTAGATTTGGGACTGGCTCAAATAGATCAGGATTACAAAAAGTCTTTGACTTTATATGAACAATTCTTAACTGCCAGGAATAGAGTTTTAAAAAGGATCAGGGAAGGCAAAGGCAAAGTAGATGAGCTAGATTATTGGACTGAAGGATTGATTAAATATGGTGAAAAAATTAGAGTAAAGCGTGAAGAATTTTTTCAGTATATAAATAGTCTGGAAAGCCCTTTAGGAGAGTTTAAGTTTGAATATAAAATGAGTCCGATTTCTATGGAAAAACTCACAGAAACTAATGGTAGGGAAGTAGCTGCTGCTGCTACATTAATTGGTCCTCACAGAGATGATTTTGGGATTTTTTTAGACAAGAGAAACATTGCCCACTTTGGCTCAAGAGGTGAACAAAGAACAGCTACCTTAGCTTTCAAACTAGCCCAACTTGAATATATGACTAAACTTCTTGGTAAAAGACCAGTGCTTTTGCTTGATGATGTATTTTCAGAACTGGATGCTTTGCACAGGGCCCATGTAGTGGAAATTGTAGGTCAACAGCAAACTGTTATAGCTACTGTAGAACTGGAAAATATCCCCAGATCTTTTTTAGATTCATCCAGGATTTTAAGAGTAGAGGATGGGCAGATTACCTCTTAATTCCCCATCTGGAGGCTAGACGGGAAAGCTGGTAAGTAACCAAGACACCCAACAAAGTCACCAAGATAGCATAAATAAATCTGGATAAAATGCCTGAACCGGGTAAAGACGGCTCTATAAAATCCTTGACAGCCTGCTGAATAGTTTCATTCCAGGCTAAAGCTGCTGCCAAGCCAAATGCTGAAGTTGATAAAGTAACCATCTGGGATAAAAGTTCACGGTGAAAGGGTTTTTCTTTTTTTGTTGCCATGGTATCATTCTAGCATATGCCAAAAATACTTACCTTGCCCGGTTTAATTGATGTGCACACACATCTTAGAGAACCAGGTGCCACTCAGAAGGAAGATTTTGAATCCGGCACTAAAGCTGCTATAGCAGGAGGATATACTGCTATTTTGGACATGCCTAATAATCCTATTCCCACGATATCAGAGGAAGCTTTAAAACAAAAAATTAAATTAGCAACAGGCAGAATATACTCTGATTTGGGTTTTCATTTTGGAGCAACTCCCGCAAATTACCCTGTTTTTGAAAAAATTAAGGATAAGGTTTTTGGATTAAAAGTTTACATGAATTACACCACAGGAGATTTATTAATGGAAGATATGAATGCTTTGGAAGAGGTTTTCTCAAAGTGGCCTAAAGGAAAAGTAATCATGGTTCATGCAGAGGGGGAGACTTTAAAAAAAGCTGTTAACCTAGCCAAAAAATACCATCAAAGACTGCATGTTTGCCATATTTCTTTAAAAAAAGAAATTGAGGCAGTAAAACAAGCCAAAAAAGAAGGGTTGGATATAAGCTGTGAAGTGTCCTGCCATCATTTGTTTTTAAATTCTGATGATGTTAAAAGGTTGGGTCCGTTTGGGTGTATGAGGCCGCCTTTGTCTTCTAAAGAAGATCAGCAGGCTCTTTGGGACAATCTGGATTACATAGACATGATTGCCTCAGACCATGCGCCTCATACCAGGCAGGAAAAAGAAACACCAGGAAAGATAGTTAATGGAGTTCCAGGCTTAGAAACCAGCTTACCTATTTTGTTAACAGCAGTGGCAGAGGGAAAACTAACAATAGACAGGCTAATTCAATTAACCAATAAAAACCCTAGAAGGATTTTTAAGATCCCAGAGCAAGCAGATACAGAGATAGAAGTGGATCTTAATGAACAATATACGATAAACCATAAACAATTATTTACTAAATGCAAATGGACTCCTTTTGAAGGAATGGAGGTTCAAGGAAAAGTAAAAAAGGTTGTCTTAAGGGGAAAAACAGTTTTTGACCAGGGTAGAGTAATAGGTCCATATGGCCAAGTCATTTTTCCAGAAATGGTATAATTGACATGTATGACCAAGAAATTAGATTACATTATTAAATTAACTTATGATAAAGCCTACAAAGGCTATGTGGCTGATGTAGTGAATTTATATGGTTGTATGTCCCAAGGCAAAACCAAAAAAGAGGCTTTAGAAAATATAGAAAAAGCTATTAAAGCTTATATGGAGGTAATTACTTCAAATAAAGAAAGTAATACTCAATATGCGAAGAGGTCGGTTGACACTCCAATCCCTACTTTAAATGCCTAAGATTGCAAATATTTCAGGTAAAAAAGCAGTCAAGGCATTCTTAAAATTTGGATATACCCATGTTCATACTTCTGGTGACCATGCCATTTTACAAAAACCAAATGCACCTTCTTTATCTATTCCGCTCCACAAAGAGGTAGCTCCATTTTTATTAAAATCCCAAGTCAAGAAAGCAAATATACTCTTAGAAGATTTCCTGAAAGCTCTAAAATAATACCAGAATGAAATGTAAAATTTGACAAAATAATAATTTCTTGATATAGTATATTTACAATTAAATATTTTAAATGCGTTTGAGCCTGCCGCAGCAGGCAAGCAGCATACATCAGTCCTGAGCGAAGTCGAAGGACAGAGTATGACAGAAAGCAAACTGTAAAATCAGCTAAGCGTGTCGGTAACGGAGCGCTGAAAGAGATAATTTCTTTTAGCCTTCGCAAAAGCGGAGGTTTTTTAAAGGAAATTAAGCAAGGTGGCACCGCCAAAAGATGGCCCTTGTTAGATCACAATAATTTTGTGGTTTAGCAAGGGCTTTTTTAAAGCCTAAAAAATATATGAAAAAGTTATGGCAAAAAGATAAATATGAGTTAGATCCAGATGTTGAAGCCTTTGAAACAGAGGAAGATCTGATAATGGATCAAAAATTGGTCAAATATGACTGTTTAGGCTCTTTAGCCCATGCCAAGATGTTGAAAAAAATTGGGATTATTTCCAGTCAGGAGCTAGCAGAGATTAAGAAAGGGATAAATGAAATTCTTGAATTAGATAACCAAAATAAATTTATTTTAGAAAAAGGAGAGGAGGATGTACACACAAAGATAGAGAATTATTTAACTGATAAATATGGTCAGGCTGGGGGAAAGATTCATACAGCCAGATCCAGAAATGATCAGGTTTTAACAGCCATAAGATTATACTGCAATGAGAATTTAGAGCAAATTGAAATAGAAATATTCGCTTTGATTGAAAATTTCCAAAAGTTTTCCAAAAATTATGGATCAATTCTGATGCCAGGCTATACTCATATGCAAAAAGCTATGCCTTCAACAATTGCCCTTTGGACAGATAGCTTTATGGAATCATTAAAAGACGATCTTTTGGTTCTAAAAACTGCTTACAAGTTAAATAACCAATCTCCTTTAGGGTCTGGGGCAGGGTATGGAGCGCCAATTGAATTAGACAGGGAATATACAAAGAATTTATTAGGTTTTGGAAAAGTCCAGCAGACAACTTACTGCCAAAATTCAAGAGGAAAAATTGAGGCAAGTGTTGTTTCCAGCTTAATTAGTATTTTACAAACAATTAATAAATTTGCCTCTGATGTAATGTTATTTACCACATCTGAATTTGACTTTTTTGAGGTTTCAGATCAGGTTACCACTGGTTCTTCAATCATGCCTCAGAAGAAAAATGTGGATATAGGAGAGTTATTAAGATCAAAAGTACATTTAGTGCTAGGAAATTACACACAAATAGTTAGTCTATCTTCTAATCTAGTCTCAGGATATAACAGGGATTTTCAGGATACTAAAAAACCATTAATAGAAAGTTTTGAAATTACCCAATCTTGCTTAAAAGTAACAAAAATTTTACTGGAAAATTTAATTCCCAATAAGCAAAAGCTGGAAGATTCCATGACTGCTGAGCTTTATCAAGCAGAAAAAGCTTTAGAACTTGTTATAAAAGGAATGTCTTTTAGAGAGGCTTATCAAAAAATTGGAATGGAGGTGAATAAAAATGCAAAGTAATACTGATTATATAAAAGTATCTTCATATGAAGGAAAAGCAGGAGAAGCGAAAAAGGTTTTACTTCTTTATTCAGGAGGCTTAGATACCTCAGTGATGTTGAAATGGATACAGGACAATTATAAATGTCAGGTAGTTGCTTTAACAGCTGATTTAGGCCAACAGCATGATGATTTGGAAAGTATAAAAAAGAAAGCTCTTAAATTTGGTGCTGTAGAGGCAATAGTTTTGGATCTAAAAGAGGAATTTGCCAATGAATATTTAGCCAAAGGTATAAAAGCCAATGCTTCTTATCAGGGTAATTATCATCTGTCAACTCCTATGGGCAGGGCTATTTTAGGAAAAGAAGCTGTCAAAATTGCAAAAAAACTTGGCTGCGATGCCATAGCTCACGGATGTACTGGTAAAGGTAATGATCAGGTGAGACTTGATGGGTATATTTTAACAGAGGATCCTAAAATGAAAATCATTGCTCCTGTCAGGGAATGGGCTATGGATAGAAATGAAGAGATTAAATATGCCAAAAAACATGGCATCCCTGTCCCAGCCTCTGTAAATTTTCCCTATAGCAGTGATGACAATATGTGGGGAATTACCTGGGAAGGTGGAGAAATTGAAGAACCAAATTTAATTGCTCCTGTTGAGAAATTTTTAACTCACACGCTGCCAAAAGATGCCCCAAATCAAGAGGAACTAGTTAAACTCACTTTTGAAAAAGGACTGCCAATTGCCCTAAATGGAGAAAAATTAAGCCTGGCTAAATTAACAATCAAGTTAAACAAGATTGCCGGGAAGCATGGAGTGGGAGTGGTCTATATGTTTGAAGATAGGTTAGTTGGAGTTAAAAATGGTGGAGTTTACGATCTACCCGCAGCCCATGTAATCATTTTGGCTCATAAGGCTTTGGAAAAATATGTCTCAACCAGAAACCTGAATGAAATAAAAGAAATGATAGATACAAAATGGGCTTATCTTTGCTATGGAGCCTTATGGTTTGATCCGGCTATGAAGGCAATTAATGCTTTTAATGATTTTATTAATGAAAAAGCCACAGGTGAAGTTACAGTCAAATTGTTTAAAGGCAAAGCAGATGTGGTAGCAATGGCATCGCCATATGGATTGGATCATACGTCCTTTTCCTTAGGTGGATATCCATTTAATACCAATGCATCAGCCGGGTTTATAGAAGTATATTCCTTACAGATGAAGCTGGCAAACCAGACAGGAAAGGGAGCATGAAAAAGGATTTTTTATCAATAGCAGATTTATCTGCTAAAGAAATTTGGCAGGTGCTTTTATTGGTAAAAAAGTTAAAGCAAAGAAATGCAAATTATTTTGCAGGTAAAACTATGGTAATGCTGTTTGAGAAACCAAGTTTGAGAACCAAACTAAGTTTTGATATAGCTTTTAACCAACTGGGAGGACATATTGTTTATTTTGGTTCCCAGGAAGTTGGTTTAGGTAAAAGAGAGTCTGTCTCAGATGTGGCTAAGATAATATCCAGCATGGCTGATCTGATAGTGGCCAGGGTTTTTTCTCATAAAGATTTAGAAGAATTAGCAGATAATTCAAAAGTGCCTGTAATTAATGCTTTATCTGATTTAGAACATCCTTGCCAAGCTTTAGCTGATTTTTTAACTGTATTAGAGGTTAAAGGAAGGCTTGAGGGTTTAACCCTGGCTTATCTAGGCGATGGGGAAAATAATGTGCCGCATTCTTTAGTATTGGGATGTGCTCTTTTAGGCATTGATTTTAGATGCGCTTCACCTAAAGGTTACTTTATGAAGAAAGAAATAGTCCAAAAAGCAAAACAAATAGCTAAAGCTACTGGAGTAAATATTTTAGAAACTGAAAATCCAGAAGAAGCTGTTAAAAATGCAGACATAATTTATACAGACACTTGGGTAAGCATGGGTGATAAGGATAAAGAAAAAAGACTAAAAATCTTTCAACCATATCAGGTTAGTCAAAGTTTAATGAGTTTGGCTAAAAAAGATGTAATCTTTATGCATGATTTGCCTGCTTATAGAGGAAATGAGGTAGCATCTGAGGTGATAGATGGACCTCAATCAGTAGTATTCCTGCAGGCAGAAAATAGACTCTATTCCCAAAAGGGATTATTAATATACTTAATGAAGTTTGGCAGGAAGAAGTTTTGATAGTTGACAGATAGACTATAAACCTATAAACTAGCAAAAAGAATTATGCAAAAACTTTGTATTGTTGAAGATAAAAATATAGTTTGATTATCCCGCTGTGGCGGGATTTTTTTTGAAATAAACCGTGGGACTTTCACGCGAAGCGGGACAGTCTTTCGTAGAAAGTATATTTTTTAGAAAAAAATGAAAAGTTTTAAAGGTAGAGACATTATTGATATAAATGATTTTTCCAAAGAGGAACTGCTTTTTATTTTAAAAACAGCCAAAAAATTTGACCCTGCCTTTGTTAAAAAAGACAGATCTAACTACACTCTAGCCCAGGGAAAAATTGCAGCAGTATTATTTTTTGAACAATCTACCCGCACTGAACAATCTTTTAGATCAGCAGCCCAAAAAATTGGCATGGGCATTATTGGTTTTAATGACCCTGAGTCTACATCTATCCATAAAGGGGAAAGTTTTTCAGACACCATCAGAATTATGGATTCATATGCAGATGTTTTGATTATCAGGCATCCCAGAGCCGGTGCTGCCAAAGAAGCTGCAGATGTAGCTCAAATCCCAGTCATTAATGCTGGAGATGGTCCTAATCAGCACCCAACGCAAACCATGTTAGATCTTTATACCATGATGAAAGAAGCAGGCCCCGCACCGGACGGTGCAAGGGCAGGCAAGCTTGATGGAATAACTGTAGCTTTAATGGGGGATTTAAAATATGGCAGGACCGTTCATGCCCTCTCTATTGCTTTGTCTCACTTTAATGTAAAGCAGATTTTTATATCTCACCCTTCTTTGGCTATGCCAGATGAATATCTAAAAATTTTAAAAGAAAAAAAGAGAGAATTTAAGGTTTGGGATAAGCTGCCTGAGGATTTGAAGGGAGTAGATTTTTTATATCAAACCAGGGTGCAAAAAGAAAGATTTATCAATCTAAGCCAGTATAAAAAGATTAAAGATAAGTTTATTTTAGATGCTTCTTTTAAAGAGTATTTAGACAAAGGAGTAAAACTTATGCATCCTTTGCCCAGGGTTAATGAAATGGATTCCTCATTAGATGCGCATCCTAATGCTATTTATTTTCAACAAGCCAGAAATGGTTTGTATATCAGGGAAGCTTTACTTTCACTGGTTTTGGGAAGACTTTGATGGAGGAGTCCATTTTATGCAGGGAAAATTAATTCTGTCCGATGGGACAGTTTTTTTAGGACAATCTTTTGGGGCAGAGGGGAGAGAGTCCAGTGGACTCTCGAGTACCTCAGGAGAGGTGGTTTTTAATACTGGTATGGTAGGCTATCCTGAGTCTTTGACAGATCCTTCATATTTTGGACAGATACTGGTTTTAACCTATCCTCTGGTAGGAAATTATGGAGTACCAGATCCAGAGTTTTGGGAATCAAAAAAAATTCAAGTAAAAGGGTTAATTGTCCAAAATTATATTGATCATCCATCACACTTTGAAAGTCAAAAGAACCTAGATGTTTGGCTTAAAGAAGAGGGAATACCTGCTTTGCAGGGAATAGATACCAGGCAATTAACCACGAAACTGCGAGAGCATGGAGTCATGCTGGGAAGGATAGAAATTCAAAATGTTTCGCATAGCGAAACTGCCTTCGGCAGAGCAAAATTCAAAATTCAAAATTATGATCCTAATGCAGGAAATGTGTTACCACAGGTTAGTACAGATCAGGTAGAAGTTTTTGGCAGTGGTAAGAAAAATATAGTCTTAGTTGATTGTGGTGTAAAGATGAACATTATCAGAAGTTTGGTTAGAAGAGGCGTAAAAATAACCAAAGTCCCTTGGGATTTTAATCCTTTAAATTCTAAATTGGACTTTGACGGAGTCTCAGTGTCTCCAGGACCAGGAGATCCAAAACAAGCCAAAGCCACCATCCAAACAACTAGACAATTACTGAAAACAGACATACCAATATTTGGTATTTGTTTAGGCAGCCAAATTCTGGCTTTAGCAGCAGGGGGCAATACTTATAAATTGAAGTTCGGTCACAGAGGTCAAAACCAGCCAGTGCAAGATATGCAGAATAAAAAAGCCATTATCACTTCTCAAAATCATGGTTTTGCTGTGGATATGAAATCTTTATCTAATGATTGGCAGGAATGGTTTGTTAATTTAAATGACGGTACAAATGAAGGAATCAGGCATAAAACAAAACCATTCTTGGCTGTTCAATTCCATCCTGAGGCAAGTCCAGGCCCATTTGATGCTAGTTTTCTATTTGATGAATTTTTGGATTTACTATGAAAAAAGTTTTAGTCTTAGGTTCAGGAGCATTAAAAATAGGTGAGGCAGGGGAATTTGATTATTCCGGTTCCCAGGCTTTAAAAGCCTTAAAAGAAGAGGGTATTGAATCAGTCTTAATCAACCCTAATATTGCTACTATTCAAACTTCCCAAAGTTTAGCTCAAAAGATTTATTTTTTACCGGTTATGCCTTATTTTGTGGAACATGTAATCAAAAAAGAGAAAGTTGACGGTATTTTTTTAGGTTTTGGCGGGCAAACTGCCTTAAATTGCGGTCTTTCCTTAGACCGGCTTGGTATATTTAAAAAATACAAAGTTAAAGTTTTGGGAACTCCTGTTAAAAGTATTGAGATTACTGAAGACAGGAAACTTTTTGCCGAAGCTTTAGGGCAAATAGGCGTTAAAGTGCCAAAAGGCGGATTTGCCAAAACTGTTTCAGAGGCTTTAAAAATTGCTGAAAAATTAGGTTATCCTCTTTTAATCAGATCCGGATTTTCTTTAGGTGGTCTTGGTTCAGGAGTAATTAATAATAAAGAGGAATTGATCAAGATGGTTTCTGTCAGCCTGAAACATGCTCCCCAGATAGCTGTAGAAGAATATCTCAAGCATTGGAAAGAGGTGGAATACGAAGTGGTC
This sequence comes from Candidatus Daviesbacteria bacterium, assembly GCA_016187035.1. Classification (GTDB taxonomy): domain Bacteria; phylum Patescibacteriota; class Microgenomatia; order Daviesbacterales; family UBA10151; genus JACPKL01. The sequence goes on along the minus strand of JACPKL010000001.1, from coordinate 27,067 downwards.
AGGGATAATCAGGGTAATAAAATTACAGTTTGTAACATGGAAAACATGGATCCTTTGGGTATCCATACCGGGGAAAGTATAGTGGTTGCTCCATCTCAAACTTTGAATAATTATCAATATCACTTTTTAAGAAGACTATCTTTGCAGGTAATTGAGCATCTGGGGGTTGTGGGGGAGTGTAATATTCAATTTGCCTTAAATCCCAAGAATAATGATTACAGGGTAATAGAAGTTAATGCCAGACTGTCACGTTCTTCAGCGCTAGCTTCTAAAGCCACCGGGTATCCTTTGGCTTATATTGCTGCCAAGATTGGTTTGGGTTTTAATTTAGCGGAACTTAGGAATTCTGTGACTGGGTCCACTTCAGCTTTTTTTGAACCGGCCCTAGATTATATTGTGGTTAAATTACCCAGATGGGATTTACAAAAGTTTGTTGGAGCCAAGCAGATGATTGGCTCTGAGATGAAAAGCGTGGGGGAGGTAATGGCTATTGGTAGAAGTTTCCCGGAAAGCTTGCAAAAGGCAGTCAGGATGCTTGAAACAGGACAAGACGGGTTACTTTCAAACCAGATAGATGATACCAAATTGCTTCCTACTACTGAGAGATTGTTTGTAATTGCCCAAAGATTTAGTAAAGGCGATCAGTTGGAAAATATCTACCAGGAAACAGGAATTGATCCCTGGTTTTTGTCTCAGATAGAAGAAATAGTAGAGTTTGAGCAGAAGCTCAAAAATTTTCAATTAATTGCTGAGGCAAAAAGGCTGGGATTTTCGGATAAATTACTAGCTAAGAAACTAAATACTACAGAAGATAAGATCAGACAATTTAGGAAAAAGCATGGCATAATTCCCAGAGTCAAACATATTGACACTTTGGCTGCAGAATATCCTGCTAAGACTAATTATCTCTATTTAACTTACCATGGAGAAGAGTCAGAGGAATCGAAAGAATCAGCAGTGAAGAAGGCTATAGTTTTAGGCTCAGGGCCTTATCGGATTGGTTCTTCTGTTGAATTTGACTGGTGTTGTGTGACAGCAGCCCAAACTTTAAAGGCTAAAGGCCTGCAAACAATTATTATTAATTGTAACCCGGAAACTGTTTCCACAGACTATGATATAGCGGATAAAATGTACTTTGAAGAGCTCAGTTTTGAGAGGGTTAGTGATATTTACGATCTTGAGCAAACAGCCTGCTTGGTTCTGGGTTTTGGCGGCCAGATTCCTAATAATTTAGCGCTGCCTTTGTATCAGGCAGGTTATAATATATTAGGAACTTCTCCGGAAAGTATTGACAAGGCAGAGGATAGAAATAAATTTTCTGAAATTTTAGACAAACTGGGGATTGAACAACCACCCTGGCAATCCTTTAAAGCTGTTTCAGAGGCAGCAAGTTTTTCTAAAAAGATTGGTTATCCTGTACTGATCAGGCCCTCATATGTTTTATCCGGTTCTTTAATGAATGTAGCTTACTGCGGCAAAGAACTAAAAAAGTATTTGCAGCAGGCCGGAGATTACAGTAAACATCCGGTGGTAGTTTCTAAATTTATTGAAGGAGCAAAGGAAATTGAAATTGACGGGGTGGGGCAAAAAGGGAAACTTATAATTTATGCTTTAAGTGAACATATAGAAAATGCCGGGGTTCATTCCGGTGATGCCACCATGGTTTTACCCCCGCAAAGATTATATCTGGAAACTATTAGAAGGGTGAAGCTGGCAACTAAAAAAATTATTAAGCACCTTAATATATCAGGGCCTTTTAATATTCAATTTTTAGCCAAAGACAACAAGATTTTGGTGATTGAACTTAATTTAAGGGCCTCCAGGTCTTTCCCGTTTGTTTCCAAAGTGACCGGTAAAAATTTTGTTAACCTGGCCACCAGGGTTTTATTGGGAGAAGAGATTAAACAGACTTTTAAGACTTTAGATTTAGATTATGTTGGGGTTAAAGCTCCACAGTTTTCTTTTCATAGGATAAAGGGTGCTGATCCGCGCCTCAGGGTAGAGATGTCTTCAACAGGGGAAGTCGCATGTTTTGGTGATGACTTGCCAGAAGCCTATCTTAAAGCCTTGCTGGCCACAGGATTTAAAATGCCCAAAAGATCGGTGTTTTTGTCAATTGGCGGGGCTAAAAATAAGTTAGACATGCTGATACCGGCAAAAAAGCTTCTCAGGCTTGGCTTAAAAATTTATGCAACAGACCATACGCACAAGTTTTTAAAGGAATCAGGGATCAGAAATACCAGGGTTTATAAGATTTCAGAGGCTAAGCATCCATCTATTTTAGATTTTTTGAAAAAAGGAGAGATTGACCTGGCAATTAATATTCCTGAAAAAGGATCAATCAGAGGGGAGACTGACGGTTATATTATCAGGAGGAATTGTGTAGATTTAGGTGTGCCTTTAATTACCAACTTACAGGCAGCTGAGACTCTGGTTTCAGCGCTGACTCCCAAAAGGTTAAAAGATTTAAAAGTTAAGTCTTGGGATGAATATATTTCCTGTTAAGGAAGGAATTTGAAAGTGGGGAGGATTTGATTAAAGATAGTCTGCAGGCTTTTCCCCCCGACTTTATTTCATAAGTCTTATTATTATATTTAATTACTACTATTGACAATTCGGTGTACGATCGTACAATAAATTGGTATGAGGGTTTATAAAAAGAGTTTGACAAATAAGATTCTTCTGGTATTGGAAAAAACAGTGGATGGTTATGTTCGTTTAGAAGATTTTACCTATCATCATTACCGTTACAGATACGGAATCCCTGAGCTTAGGAAATCCTCTTTATCCCAAGCGTTAAGAAGACTAAGGGAAGGGGGGTTGATTGAACAGACAAAAGTCAAGGATGATGTAATAATAAAACTGACTCAAGCTGGAAAGGAATTAATCAGTGATAATTATGAAGAGAAAGATTGGGATGGAAAGTGGAGGATAGTAATATTTGATATTCCAGAACAAAAAAGAATTATCAGAAACTTATTTAGAAGAAATCTTAAAAAATGGGGTTTTAAGCATTTACAAAAAAGTGTTTGGGTGAGCAAAAGAAACGTTTTTGATAAATTGGAATTATATATTAAAGATTTGGGAATAGAGAAGTGGGTGGTGGTAATGGAAGTCAATCGTTTAACTGCTAATACCATTAATACCATTTTGTGATGCGATCGTACAATAAATTGGTACGCATATAGATAGCTTTTTTGCGGGAAATGAGAGATAATGAAATGGTATGTTTGTTCCCAAATATTCTATCACCAACAAGATTTTAAAAGACATAGGTATTGTAGAAGCTGCAAAAGAGGTCATAATTCATGCTCCTTTGGTGCCTGCCTGGGAAGCTAAATTCAGAAAAGAGGCTATTGAAAGAACGATCCATCATGGCACTCATCTTGAGGGCAATGCCTTATCTGAAGAAGAGGTCCAGGATGTTTTAGCAGGCACTGAGGTGGTTGCCAGAGACAGGGATGTTCAGGAAGTCATTAATTATAGAAATGTTTTAAGATTTGTTGAGTCTATTCAGGTACAAATAGGCTCAATTGGTATATATAACTTCACCCTGGAAACAATCTTAGAAATACATAAGCTTACTACAGAGAAAATATTACCAGAGCAGTCTTCAGGGAAATTTAGAATCAGACAAGTGGTTATTAAAAATTCCCAGACAGGACAAATTTCCTATACACCGCCTCCGGCAGTGGAAGTGCCTTATTTAATAGAAGATTTAGTTAATTGGATCAACTCTGATGAAGCGAAACAAGTCCACCCCATCTTAAAAGCAGGTATTATCCATTATGAAATAGCCAGAGTTCATCCGTTTGTTGATGGGAATGGCAGAATAGCCAGGGCTGTGGCTACTTTAGTAATGTTTTTAGATGGATATGATATAAAAAAGTTTTTCTCATTTGAGGAGTATTTTGATGAAAATCCGATGAAGTATTATTTAACTTTGCAGGCAGTATCTAACCAGTTGGTTTTGGATACTCATGAAAGGGATTTAACTCCCTGGCTGGAATATTTTACAGAAGGTGTTGCTATTGAGTTAAACAGGGTTAAAGAAAAAGTGCAAAGGATTTCTGTTGATGCCAGGATTAAAGATAAACTAGGGGAGCAGGTCATATTAAATGAAAGGCAGATGATAATAATGGAATATCTCCATCGTCATAAGAGCATGCAGAATAAAGACTTCAGGAAGATCTTCCCTGATTTTTCAGATGATACAGTTTTAAGAGAGTTACAATTTTTAAGGAAAAAAGGCTTGATAAAAAAAATCGGCGGCACCAAAAAAGCTACTTACCTTTTGAGGTAGGATCATCAGGTTGAGTAAAACGTAGTATACCTTGTTCTATTTCTTGATAAGTTTCTCTTGGATCATTTCTTTGTCTCTTGAAGTTAATAATGTCTACTGTTTGTTTTATATGAGCATCAATTTGCTCATCTAAACTAAAGGGGGTACCATCTTGGCGTTTCATATCTGCATATCCTTTTGGAGCTCTTATTGTATGATCCTTCATCCAGATACTTAACTTTTCAATATCTAAAATCTCTGGCATAGGAGGAATAATTGGGGATTTCCCTTCTGAAGATTCGGCCATAAATGAATTTTACAACAGCAGTATAATCAATTACAATCCAGATATGACTTTTTCCACCTTAGCTGAGTATTTTGAAAAATTAGAACAGACATCCTCCAGACTCTCTTTAATTGATATTTTGGCTGAGCTTTTTTCTAAAGTGAATGTTGGGGAGATTGGACATGTGAGTTATTTAATCCAGGGCAGGGTAGCTCCTTTTTATGAAGCCATCGAAATTGGTATGAGTGAGAAGCTGATAGCTGCTGCTATTGCCAGGGCTTATGGGATGGAAAGGGAAGAGGTTTTAAAAGAATATGGAAAAGTAGGGGATTTAGGATTGGTTGCCCAACGTCATTGCGAGGAGTCCCGATTAAATCGGGACGACGTGGCAATCTTAACTAAGAAAGATTCCCACGGTCCGATTTCATCGGACCTCGGAATGACAGTTAAAGAAGTCTTTGAGATTTTAAGAGGTATAGCACAAACTCAAGGTGAGGGAACTGTAGAGAAAAAAGTTTCCACCCTGGCTGATTTATTAAAACAGGTTAATGGGGTATCTGGCAAACATTTGGTCAGGATTCCTTTGGGAGTATCCAGGTTAGGAATTGGTGATCCGACCATTTTAGATGCATTTGCTTTGGCAAAATTAGGAGATCGCAAGCAAAGATCAAGTTTAGAAGAAGCATACAATAAAACATCTGATTTAGGGTTGATTGGGGAGACTTTATGGACCAAGGGTTTGGCAGGAGTGCAAAAACTGGATGTCAAAGTAGGCAGGCCCATCAGATCCCAGCTGGCAGAAAGATTGCCTGATGCTAAAACTATTTTGGAAAAGTTTGAAGGAGAAGCTCATGTTCAGAAAAAATTTGATGGATTTAGAACACAGCTGCATAAGGATGGAAAAGTAGTTAGAATTTTCTCCCGTAATTTAGAAGAGACAACTCATATGTTTCCCGAACTGATTGAGGCAGTTTACAATCAGGTTCAGGCTCAAACAATTATATTAGATGCCGAGGCGTTAGCTTATAATCCTGCCTCAGATGAGTTTTTACCATTTCAGGAAACTACTAAAAGAAGAAGAAAGTACAAGGTAGAGGAAATGGCTAAAAGCTTACCTTTAAAAGCATTTGTTTTTGACATTATGTATAAAGATGGTAAATCTTTGATTAATAAACCTTTAAAAGCGAGGATGGAGATTTTAAAAGATACTATTAAAGAAAACGGTATTTTAATTCCTCAACCAGGTGAAATAGTGATTGAGGTTAACCGTTTGGAGGAGTTACTGCAAGAAGCATTAACTGCCAATCTTGAAGGGTTAGTGGTTAAAAGAGTGACTTCGGTTTATTCAGCCGGAGCCAGAAATTTTAACTGGGTGAAATTAAAAAGGCATTCCTCAGGGCAGTTACAAGATACTATAGATTGTGTAATGTTAGGTTATATTTATGGCAAGGGTAAAAGAGCGGAGTTTGGAGCAGGTGCTTTGTTGGTTGGTGTTTATGATGAGTTAAAAGATGAATTCGTGACTGTTTCAAAAATAGGAACAGGTTTATCAGATGAAGAATGGAGAGAGATACAAGTTCAAAGTTCAAAGTTCAAAGTTCAAAGTAAACCGACCAGAGTTAATTCTTTAATAGTTCCAAGTGTTTGGGTTGAACCTAAAATAGTAATTGAAGTATTAGCAGATGAAATCACCCGTTCGCCCCTGCACACTGCTGGTAAAGAAAATAGTGAACCAGGATATGCTTTAAGGTTTCCCAGATTGATTAAATTCAGGGAAGCTGATAAGAGAGGGGAAGATGCCACCACTGTTAAAGAATTGATTGAGATGTATAATCAGCAGTTTAAAAGGTGATTGTGGTAAAATTCGGCTAAATGGCATATATTGCAGATTTGCATATTCATTCCAGGTATTCCAGGGCTTGTTCACAACAACTGAATGTTCCTAATTTGGTGCAGTGGTGTAAGCTGAAAGGTATAGATTTATTAGGTACAGGAGATTTTCTGCATCCGCTTTGGTTAACAGAACTTAAAAATCAGCTTAAAGAAGATGGCTCAGGTTTTTTAACTTATCCTAAAGATCCAAGTGTTAAATTTTTATTAACTGTAGAAATTGCTTCAATTTATTCTCACAAAGGCAGGGGCAGAAGGGTGCATAATTTAGTTTACTTACCGGATTTCTCATCAGCAGAAAGGTTTCAAAAAGAACTTCTTTCAAGAAGGGCTAATTTAGGCTCAGACGGCAGACCAATTGTGGGAATATCTTCCAAAGATTTGTTAAGTTTAGCTTTGCAGGTTTCAGACAAGGCTATTTTTGTATGCGCGCATGCCTGGACACCCTGGTTTGGCATATTTGGTTCAGAATCCGGCTATGATAGTTTGGAAGAGTGTTTTGAAGATTTAACAGAATATGTTTATGGTATAGAAACTGGTTTAAGCTCTTCCCCGGCCATGAATTGGAGAATTAAAGAGTTAGACAACAGATCAATTTTATCTTCTTCTGATGCTCATTCTTTACCCAATCTAGGCAGGGAGTCTACAGTTTTTGATCTGGCTGAGTTTACGTATGACAATTTATGGAGAGCTATTACTCAACTATCCGTCATTGCGAGCAAAGCGAAGCAATCTTCCTTGGAAATAAAAGAGATTGCCACGGGTCGCCACGGCGACCCTCGCAATGACAAAGTGATTGGGACAATTGAGTTTTATCCTGAAGAAGGCAAGTATCACTACACAGGACATAGAAATTGTAATGTTAAGTATGCTCCGCAGGATTCAAAACTTAAGGGAACAACCTGTCCTGTTTGCAAAAGAGGTTTGACAATAGGAGTAATGGAAAGAGTGGAGAAGTTAGCAGACAGAGGAGCAGAGGAGTTAGGGGAAATTAAAGAAGAAGGGGTGGTTAAAAGCAAAAACCTAGATAGGCCAGAATATAGAATGTTAGTACCATTATTACAGGTAATAGCAGAGGCTTTTAATACTGCTCCAACAACCCAGAAGGTCTTAAATGAATACAAAAAGCTAACAACTGCTTTAGGTAGTGAGATCAAGATTCTGACCAAAGTAGACATTCAGGAAATAGCTAAAATCTCAGGAGAAAGAATTGCAGAAGGAGTAAAAAAAGACAGAGACGGTGATTTAGTGATAGATCCTGGTTATGATGGAGTATATGGGGTAGTGAAAATTTGGCAGTCTGATGATGAATCTGTAAAAGAGGAAAAGAATGAAATTCCGCAATTGGGGTTATTTGATTAAAGTATTAATTTTAAAGTACAAATTTTAAATTTAAAATCAAATCTTAATGACTAAATGATTAAATTTTAAAACATTAAAACATTTAAAATTCAATTAAAATTTAAAACTTAAAATTAAAAATTATTCATGAAGCTATTTAAAGACCGGAGATCTGCCGGGATATTACTTGCAAAGAGACTTAGGGGAATTCGGGGGCTTCAGGGAGGAGTAGTGTTAGGAATTCCCAGAGGTGGGGTAGTGGTAGCAGCAGAAATAGCTAAAGAATTAAATCTGCCTTTGGATATTATTGTAACCAGAAAAATTGGAGCGCCTAACCAGCCTGAACTGGCTTTAGGAGCAGTGGATACTGACGGGGAGGTTGTATGGGAGACAAAATTATTAAAAGATTTAAGATTTAAGATTGGTGATTTAAGAGAAAAGATAGAAGAAGAATTAATAGAGGTAAAAAGAAGGGAACAGGTTTATAGAGTGGGCAGGAAACCAATTAAACTGATAGGGAAAACAGTTATTCTTGCTGATGATGGAATTGCTACAGGGTCAACAACCTTGGCTGCTGTAAATTACCTAAAAAAGCACCAGGTTAGAACAATAATTTTAGCTGTTTCAGTAATCAGCAAAGATACTGCAGAGAAGATAAAAGAAGCAGTTGATATAATGGTAGCTTTAAATATACCCCAGAATTTTCGGGCTGTTGGTCAATTTTATTATCAATTTGAGAGTGTAAGCGATGAAGAAGTGGTACAATTGCTCCACCATGAAAGATGAATATTTAAAAGTTGCTAAACAGGCTGCTTTGGAGGCTGGGGAAATCATATTTAAGTATTTTGGCAAAGAACACAAATTAAATTATAAGAATAATGATAAGAGCGATTTTACTACCCAGGCAGACCTTCAAGCAGAAGAAAAAATTGTTCAAATTCTTACTCAAAACTTTCCGGAGTCAAATATAATTGCAGAAGAGAGCGGAAGGATACAAGGAAACTGCGATTATACCTGGGTTATAGATCCATTGGATGGTACCTTTTCTTTCTCAATTGGTATGCCTTATTTTGCAGTCTCAATTGGTCTTCTTAAGGGGGATAAGCCAATTTTAGGAGTGATTTATCATGTGTTAAGTAAGGATTTATACTGGGCTGAGGTTGGATCAGGAGCTTTTGTTAACAAAAAGATAATAATTGTCAGTAAAAGGGCAAGTCTAGATAGAGCGGGAGTAATATTAGATTATGGGCATTTAGAAAAGAGAGCATTGAAAACTAATCTGTATATTTTACCGCTAATTAATAAGGTTGGTCATGTTTATTCAATTGGATCAGCTGCTATGTCTATGGTTTTAGTTGGTAAAGGTATTCAGGATGCTTTGATAAATCAAGCCTGGATTTGGGATTTTGCAGCTGGGGCTGTTATTATAGAGGAAGCAGGGGGGAAAGTGACTGATTTTGAGGGTAAAGAAATAGACTGGACTAAAGACAGGTTAAATATTATAGCCTCAAATGGGGTAGTGCATGAACAGATAATCAAGGCACTAGAAGATCGCCACGCTAATCGCTCGCGATGACAATAGAATTATGAAGCTAATCGTTGGTTTAGGAAATCCTGGTGTTAAATATCAGAAGGTTAGACATAATTTAGGATTTGAAGTTGTGGATAAGTATGTATCAAGTATTTTGTATAAAGTATTATGGGAATACAATGAAAAACTTAAATCAGAAATTATTAAAACTGGAGATTTAATATTTGCCAAGCCTCAAACATCTATGAATAATTCGGGTATGGCTGTAAGGCTCCTTACTACCTACTACAAACTACCATCTGCTGATGTAATGGTTATTCATGATGAGTTGGATCTTCCTTTGGGAAAAATTAAAATCAGGATGGGAGGTGCGGCTGCCGGGCATCATGGAGTGGAGTCAATTATCTCAGGCTTAAACACTGATCAATTTATCAGAGTTAGGTTGGGCATAGGGAATCTGAGAACTCAAAGTGGAGAATATAAAGGTCAGACAATTTCAACTGAGAAGTTTGTATTAGAGCCATTTTTACCTCAAGAAAAATCCCAGGTTAAACATATGCTCAAGCAAACAGTTAAAGCTATACAGATCCTTTTGGAAAAAGGTTTAGAATCAACTCAGAATCAATTTAATTAAGGGATTGACATAAGCAGTTTTTCTCTTTAGACTAGTATAACAATGGATGCTAAAAATTCCTTCCTGACAACCCCGTTGGCAGTCTTATTAGGATCTTTTGTAATTGCTGTCTCTATTATGATGCATGGCGGGATTATTAAAGTAGGTAAGACTACTGCTGTAGCCCCACAACCTCAAGCTCAACCTTCTCAACCTTCTCAGGCACAAGCCCCACAACCTCAAGCTCCTCAACAACTTGCTACAGGTAAAACAACAGTGACTGCTGATGACCCAGTGTCAGGTGATAAAAATGCTCCAGTTACTTTAGTTGAGTTTTCTGATTATGAATGCCCTTTTTGTAAAAGGCATTTTGACCAGGTCTATCCACAACTCAAAAAAGATTATATAGATACAGGCAAAGTGAAGCTGGTATTCAGGAATTACCCTTTACCTTTCCATGATCCAATGGCTACATATGAGGCCCAGGCTGCGCTTTGTGCAAAAGATAAGGGAGGGGACAGCGCTTATTTCAAGTTTCATGATGAAATGTTTAAACAAACAACCTCAAATGGTAATGGTTTGAGTAAAGATAAAGTACGCCAAATAGCTGCAGATTTGGGACTAAATGCTGATAATTTAGTAAGTTGTGTGGAGGGAAATAAATTTAAGGAACAAGTCGCTAAAGACATTTCAGATGGCAGCGCAGCTGGAGTTAATGGTACTCCATCTTTTGTATTAGGAAAAACTGAGAAATCAGGCGTTGTCAATGGTCAATTAATAATAGGAGCTCAACCATATTCTGCTTTTCAATCTGCCATCGACCCTTTGCTTAAGTAAACTAATTTGTTAATTTTATTATACATTTTAATTTTTAGCTTTCTCGGCAGCGTAGTTTCTTTAATTGGGGGAATCCTGTTATTAGTTAAGGAAAAATTTGCAATTAAAATTTCCCACTATTTAACCTCGTTTGCTGCCGGGACTTTGCTTGGGACAGTATTCTTTGACCTGCTGCCTGAAGCGCAGGAAGCTGCTAATGGAAATAAAGAGGTAGATGTTTTTCTTTGGGTGTTAATTGGGATTTTAATATTTTTTCTTCTGGAACGGTTTATCCATCATCATGGCCATGGGAAAAACCATGAGGATAAAAAATCAGTGATACCGCTGATAATGATTGGTGACAGTTTGCATAATTTTATCGATGGTGTTGCTATGGCAGCCACTTTCCTGGTTAGTATTCCTTTGGGTATAGTGACATCTTTGGCTGTTGCTGCGCATGAGATTCCCCAGGAGATAGGAGATTTTGGTCTGATGCTTCATAAAGGAGTTCCAAGGAAAAGAGTGGTCCTGCTTAACTTCTATAGCGCTTTGGCAGCTCTGGCAGGGGCAATTTTGACGTATCTGAGTAAAGATTTGATACAGGGGTTGCTGCCGGTAATATTAGCTTTAACCTCCGGTTTTTTTATTTATATTGCAGCTACAAACTTGATTCCTGAGATTCATTTGCAGGAGAATCGAAAAATAGCTTTTTGGGAAACAGTGTGTCTTTTTATTGGAGTATTAGTGATATATTTTACTATAAATGTTTTATCAAATAATTTTAGCTTGTGATGATAAAGGTAAATTTTTAGAGTATATTCCTAAAAAGATAGGGCATACCGGAGAAGGAAGAAGACACTTGGCTGTCACAGTGCTGCTATATAACAACAAAGGGGAGGTGTTGCTACAAAAAAGAAAACATCAAGTCTTTGATAATATCTGGGATTTTACCGCTTCAACCCACCCTTTACATACAGAAAATGGAGATGAAAGTTTAGAAGAAGCAACCTTAAGGGCTTTACAAGATGAATATGGAGTTGAAAATGTTCAAGTTAAAGAGGTGGGAAGTTTTAATTACTTTGCCAAAGTTGGTTCTCTTTGCGAGAATGAACATGATTACCTCCTGATAGGAGAATATAATGGCGAGATAAAACTAAATCCCAAAGTAGCTTATGAGTGTAAATGGGTAGATAAAGGCGAACTGTTTAAAGATATGGAAAAAAATCCAAAAAATTACTCTCCTTGGTCACAAGAAGGATTAAAAATTTTAAAAGAATCAGGATTTTTTTATGGATGAGCTTGATGAGCAGCTTGATATCGTAGATGAAAATGGAAAAGTTATTGGACAAGCATCCAGAGGAGAAGTTTATCAAAAAGGATTACTGCATAGGGCGTCTCATATATTAATTAAAAACTCCAAGGATCAAATTTATCTTCAAAAAAGATCATTACCTAAGAAACTTCTGCCAGGGTATTGGGATATTAGCGCAGCAGAACATTTAAAGGTAGGAGAAACTTTTGAGCAAGCTGCAAAAAGAGGATTGAAAGAGGAATTGGGGATTGAAGTTGGTCTTCAGTTAATAAGAGAAGCACATCACCAAACAAGCAGGAATCAAAACAACGGTGAAGTAAGTTTGGAAAACGAATTGGTTACTTTATTTGTAGGTGTATATGATGGAAAAGTTCGGTTTGATAAGGAGGAAGTAGCTGAAGGTAAGTTTTTTACCCCTGAAGAGATACATAAAAGTATTAAGGAAAAAACAATACAATTTACAGATTGGTTTTTAGAAGAATGGGAATTTATTAAAAACAAACATATATTGACATCTTAAGTTATGTATTGTATGATTAAATACATAAATGGATTTAGATTTTGGGATAGCTAAGATTGAAGGATTTATTTGGGATAAGGGTAATATTGGAAAAAATAAAGCTAAGCATAATGTGGATAGAGATGAGTGTGAAGAGGTGTTTTTAAACCAACCTCTGCGTGTTTTTGATGATGAAGTACATTCAAAGTTAGAAAAACGGTATGGTGCATTAGGAAAAACAAGTAAGGATAGAAAGCTGGTAATTTTCTTTACTGTTCGTAATAATAGAATACGAGTTATTTCTGCTCGTGATCAGGGAGAGAAAGATAGAAAAATATATAAACAAGTAGAGCAGCAGTATGAATAGAAGAGAGCGAGGTGAGTTTATTTTTTGAAAAAAATGAGCAATGATCTTAAAAAAGTTAAGAAACTTCCGAAGTTTAAAAATGAGGATGAAGAAAGAAAATTTTGGGCAACTCATGAATTAAGCGATGTTTTTGATGTTACTCATGGTGTTGATGTTATATTTCCCAATCTGAGACCTTCAACAAGAACAATAACTATTCGTGTTCCAGAGTCTCTTCTGAACAACCTTAAAAGGATTGCAAATAAAAAGGATGTACCGTATCAGTCACTTATGAAAATATTCCTTGAGAGATTGGTAAAAGAAGAATCTATACAGGTGAAACACGCTCCCTGAGTGTTTTTAAATAGGTTCGGTAGTAAGGACAATCTGAAACAACCAGCCTGTAAATTAAAAAATCAGAAGAGATGTTCTCTCGTTAATCTTGTCCCTTCTCCTGGAGTATTTACAATAATATCCTTTACTTCTTCCAAATTTTTTAGCTTTGTTTTAACTTTATTGACATTCTTTTGTTCACAAATCAGGTGAATATCCTGGCCTGTATCAAGAGTAAAATAGACCAAAAGGCCTTCATTCCTCCATTTTTGTATTAATTTCATTAACAAGACAGTACCAGGAGTCCAATAGATTAAAGAAGGATTCTGAGTTAGTGTTATGGCATGAAATTCCAAAGCCTCTCTTTCAATTAATTCACCAAACTTTTTAAAATCTTTTTCCTTAATTAGTTTTTTTATTAATTTATTTTTTTCCGGCATGTTAGCAACTCTGGTTGCCATAAATGGGGAAGAATAAGCTGCCTGGTGGCCAATACTACTGCTAACTTCTTTCCTTTTTTGGCTGATGATTGCCACAACGTTTGCTATTTTCCACCAGTTAGAAGGAAAAATCTGAATAGCATATGAAGTATCAGATGTGTCTCCATCCAACCATTCTACAAACCCTCCTGGGATTGATCTGCAAGCAGAACCTGAACCTTGTCTTGCTAAAATGGAAATTTGCTTTTCTGATAAAGTAAGCCCTGCCCCCTTTACTGCTGCCAATGTTAAGGCTGCAAATCCTGAAGCAGATGAGGCTAAACCTGTTCCTGATGGAAAATTATTATTTGAAACCATTTTTGCTTTTAAATTTATACCTGCTATTTTTCTAATATGATCCAGATGTTTGATAACCCTTTCTACCTCACCTGAATCTTTTCCACCATTAATGATTATTTGATCTTTTTTAAAGGTAGGGGAAAATTCCACTGTAGTGGTGGTTAAAAGATTGCTTAAACACATAGCTATACTGCTGTTTGCAGGTAGCCTTAACTGCTCATCTTTCCTGCCCCAATATTTGGTAAATGCTATATTTGATGGTGCGATAGCTGTTGCTTTCATTCTATCCTGACCCCTTCTGCATTTGTTTTAACATTAATAATAGTACCACCTGCTTTGGTGATAGCCTCTTTTATACTCTTTACTTTAGATGGGGGAGCCAGGGCGATCATGCAGTCTCCCATACCTGCTCCGGATAATTTGGCTCCATATGCTCCGGCATCCCTGGCTGCATAAATCATCTCAGCCAGTTTTATCCCTTCAACTCCCAGGTTAGCCAGATACCCTTCATTAAAATTCATCAGTTCCCCTAAAGTTTGAAAATCGTTTTTCAATAAAGCTTTCTTTGCTAATTCTACTATAGCTTGGATTGATGCATAGATATTTTCTATTTCTTTTGGATACTTTTTAGCTTTGTTTAAAACTTGATTAACAATAGTGACAGTATCGGCTTTAATGCCGCAGTAGCCTACAATTAATGGTAAAGATTTAATGCTTAATGGTTTAATTATCTTGCCACCAGTGACAAAATATATAGTCCCTCCAAAAATAGCAGCAGCCACATCAAACCCTGATCCTTTGCCCTGTACATCCAAGACTGTTTTATATGACAAATCAAATAGTTTTTGGTTAGAAAGTTTTTTGCCAAGGAGTTTTGATAAAGCTTTGATTACACAAACAGTTGAAGCAGAAGAGGAGCCAAAACCAAATTGGGAGGAAAAGTCTGATTTAGTGGTGATTTTTATCCCAAAATTGTCATTCCGAGCGAACAAAGTTCGCGTGGGAATCTTTCTTAAATATAGATTGCCACGTCGTCCCGCCGTAGGCGGGGCTCCTCGCAATGACAAAAAGAAATTAAGAACTGCCAGTTCCACAAACTTTGCTCCTTTGGGAATACCTGTCCCGAGCGAAGTCGAAGGAGTCAAGGGATCGCCTTTTCCCAGTTCAGACATGGGCTTTTTGTAATTTGAAATAGAAACATCAGGAGCATTAAGATAAAAGGTGGGTTCAGAAAGCAGTTCTACTGTAGCTGTCATCCTTTGTCCTACAGAGATGACAATACAAGGTCGACTGTAGACAACAGCATGTTCCCCAAAAAGCATTAATTTTCCAGGGGCTGAAACAGTAATCTTCTTCATATTTCTTTTCTAAGTCCCGCTACTCCTAAAGCAGTCTTAAAATAATCCAAATTATGGGATTTTGCAAGCTGCTGGATAATAGAAGGCTGTGGATGGTAACAGAGCAACACTCCCGTAGGGCCTTTCTTACCTCCTCCACCGCAGATTTTAGCAGCTCCGCCAGATTGTTCAATCTGCCTGATAATTTTTTTAACAGAGAGAGAGCAAACGCCAATGCTTTCCAGATTTTTTTCTCCGGCTCTGATAATTTGCATTAATTTGTTCTCATCCTTCTTTTGTAAAGCTATAACCAGCTCTTTAACTAACTGTTCCTGGTTGTTAAATATCTTTTTGAATTTTGAATTTTGAATTTTGAATTTTGAATTTACCATTTCCACCATTTCTTTAGTAGTTTCTTTTGGTTGGCCAGTATTAATTAGGATAAAATTTTTAGCTAGTCTGGGGGGGATAAAGATGGAGGATCCAAAAACTATGGTTGAATTATCAGCTCCCGAAGGATTGCCATGGAAAATTTTTTCTGCCTCATATGTTAGGTTATTAATTAGATTTAAATTCCAGTTAATCTTTAAAAAAGAAAGTAATGCTGCTATGTAAGCAGCTGAAATGGCAGCTGAAGAGCCCAGGCCACAGCCTAAAGGGATTTGGGAATTTATATTTATCTGGTAAAAAGGGATAGTTTTGATTTTAAGATGTTTTTTAATAATTGATTCAACAACTTTCTTAATCTTCCCATGCATATATACGATCGTATCATTGTATGTCCCAGACTTAAGAGTAACAGTTACTCTTAAGTCAACTGTAGTAAGCAGGGCTGGTTTGCCATAGACAACTGAGTGTTCACCAAGCAGGTGAATTTTTCCTGGAGCGGAAACAACAATGGTAGGATTTTTCATCTTATCTCACCTCGAAGGGGAGAGAGTCCCGTGGACTCTCGAGAAAGCCCACCTTCGAGGTGTTGCTAGGCAGGTTTGACTTTTAAACCATATTCAATTACATCCTCTGATTTTGCTTTGCCAATTTTCCTGATAACAGTAACAACTTTCAGGTTTTCTTTTAACTCTGTTTCCTCACAGTCTACAATCTGCAAAGGCATTTTTTTATCTCCAAAATCCACAATACCCACCAGATAGGGAACCTGATGCTCAAAACCAGCAGGCGCCACATGTATTTTGGTCCAGACAATTAATCTGCCTATTTTATTTAGGTCTTTGTTTAAATTTTTATGATTTCTCCAAATTTGTACAGGACTAGACATAAATGTAAATATTAAATATTAAATATAAAAATGACATATTAAAATTCAAAAATTTTTGAATTTTGCATTGTAATTTTGATTTTTGCATTTTGATTTTTAATTTTGCAATATATGCACTACTGCTGTTGCTCCGCTGCCTCCCACATTGTGTGTTAATCCTAAATTCACCTCATTAACTTGTCTTTTACCAGCCCTTTTTTGCAATTGGTGGGTTATTTCAATGATTTGTTTTATTCCGGTTGCTCCTACAGGATGACCGCAAGCCTTAAGCCCCCCTGAGGTATTAACCGGTAGTTTCCCTCCGAGCCTGGTTGTGCCTTTTTGGATAAATTCTCCACCTTCACCTTTGTTGCAAAATCCTAAATCTTCCATAGCCAAGATCTCAGCAATGGTAAAGCAGTCATGGACTTCAGCTATCTTAATATCTTTTAAATCTACTCCGGCCTGTTTTAAAGCCTTCTGGCAGGCCTTTTTAGTGGCTGCAATTTCTACTAAGCTGCTTCTTTGGGCCAGATCAATTGTGTCAGTGGCTACAGCTGATCCAGTAATGAAAACATCCTGCGAAGTACACCTCGAAGGAGTCAAAGCCCACCTTCGAGGTGGATTGTACGCTGATGAAGCAGAGCTTCTCGTCTGCGACGATAAAACAACTGCGCTTGCCCCGTCTGTAACAGGTGAAGCGTCGAATAAAGATAATGGTGAGCAGATCATAGGGCTTGTTAAAACTTTATCCATGCTTATTTCAAATGGGAACTGGGCTTTTTCATTAAAAGAAGCATGATAATGGTTTTTAACAGATACCGAAGCTAACTGGTTTCTGGTAGTGCCAAATTTAGCCATATGGGCTTTGGCCATTAAGGCATAAAGGGCAGGAAAGGTTAATCCGGCTTTTCTTTCTTCCTCAGACCCTGCTCCCATTAAAGCAGCAGAAATATCAGACTGGGGAACATCGGTCATTTTCTCAGCCCCTATTACTAATACATTTTTATAAGTACCGGCTAAAATAGACTGGATAGCTAAATGCAGCGCCAAACCACCGGAAGCGCAAGCGCCTTCAATCCTAAAAGCAGCCCCTTTAATATTCAGGCTGGAAGCAATGACTGCTCCTAAATGATCCTGACTGCTAGTTTGTCCGGACAGCATATTGGCAACATACACAGCATCAATATCATTACTCACAAGTCTTGAATCGTTTATTGCTTCCAATGAAGCCTCAAAAGCCAAGTCACTAAGCGACTTGTCCCAAAGCTCTCCAAATTTAGTTAAACCAGTTCCAGCAACTTTTATTCTCATTTCTTTTCTCCGTCATTGCGAGGAGACAAAGTCGACGAAGCAATCTTCCTATTAAGTAGATTGCCACGCCCCTTCGGGGCTCGCAATGACAAACTATCAAATTCTGTACTTTGTCAAAATATTCTTAGCCATCAGTGAATAATCTATATAAGTTTTTTGTTTAATTTGTTTTTTGACAGTATCTTTATTCCTTTTTTGGTATTGATTGATTAGGGGAGTGGTTTCTATAATAAAACTGTCTGCTCCTGCACCTGATCCATAAGAGCACATAAAAATTTTTTGCTTTTGCTTAGCCTGATCTAAAGTTGCAGCCAGTCCTATTAGAGAGGAAGCAGAGTAGGGGTTACCGATATATTCCACTACAAAGCCCGGGGCAAGCTGTTTGGGAGTAAAGCCAAGCTTTTTAGCCGCTTCTTTGGGAAATTTGGCGTTTGGCATATGGAAGATGGCCCAGTCAAAATCTTGAGGCTTTATATTAACTTTTTTAAGAAGTCTTTGGGATGCTCCGTAAACGTGTGTAAAATATGCCGGGGCGCCGGTAAACCTACCGGCATGAGTGGGGAACTTCTCTGTATCTTTTCTCCAAAAATCAGCAGTATCAGAAGAATAGGAAGTAAAATCTAAAATATTAGCAATAGTATCCTCCTTACCTAAGATGAAACCAGCTGCTGCTGAGGAGGCTGTATATTCCAAAACATCAGCAGGTTTGGATTGGGCCACATCAGCTCCAATTGCCAGGCAAAATTTATGCCCGTTTTTTAAAAGACCGCTTAACAGCTGAATTCCGGCAGTGCCTGCTTTGCAGGCAAATTCCAAGTCGCAAGCCAAATAATCTGTGCCCATTCCTAAAATTCCGGCTACAATTGTTGAGGAGGGTTTTACCGCGTAAGGATGGGATTCTGAGCCGATAGTGATTGCTGCAATTTCTTGAGGATTAATATTTCCAGAACTTAAAGCTTTTAAACTGGCTTCAACTGCCAAAGTAACTGTATCTTCATCAATAGAAGCAACAGCTTTTTCATAAACCCCCAAAGAATTTTCCACCTCTTTCTGGGATCTGCCCCAGGCATGGGCAATTTGTGAGGGTTTTATTCTAAAGCAGGGTATGTATACTCCGTATGAAACAATGCCTATCATATATTTTGACAATGGATGGTGGAAGATAGAAAATAGATTTTTGAAGATGGAAAATAGATGATTGATCTATCCTCTATAATCCATTTTCAAATTACTATCTTCTATTTTCTATTATCTATCGTCTGTTTTTCCTTCCTAATCTCCTATGGGCTGTAGCAAGTGATCCTTCAGCAAGAGATGCTATTAAAGACAATTCTCCAGCTAACACAGCAGCTCCTGACACCTGGCAGTATTCTAGCACATCTTTTACCTGCATAATTTTTAAAGCTTCTTGTTGAGTAGGTAAGTGTGTTCCTCCTCCAACAATCCCTACTACCAAAGATGGTAGATAAATAGAAAAATAAAGATCACCATTGTCTAAAACTTCAGCAGTAGTCACTCCCAAGCTGCCTTCCACCACATGAGCTGGGTCCTGGCCTGTGGCTATAAAAAGAGCAGCTATAATATTGGCATAGTGGGCATTAAAACCCAAAGAGCCGCTCATGATTGAACCTAACTGATTTTTTCTATAGACTACTTCTGCTATTTTCTGAGGGGTGCTTTTTAAAACTTCTTTAACTACTTTTTTATCTAAACTTATTTCTGCCCAGACTTTTTTACCCCTGCCTTCTATAAAGTTTAACCAGGCCGGCTTTTTATCAATATCAAAATTACCTGCCAGGGAAATACATTGAGCTTGTGTTTGCCTTTCAATCAACTTGACAGCTTCAAGGGTAGCTATAGTAACCATGTTCATACCCATTGCATCAGAAGTATCATAGTAGAATCTTAAAAATAAATTTTTACCAATAATCTGGATATCAATTTTGAGGAGTTTAAGATGAGAAGAGGTTTTTTGGGTGGTTTGGGAAATTAGGGAAATATGGGAGTTGATCCACTGTTTTACCATGAGCCCATGTTCAAGTCCTGTGGTTTTAAAAACAGGGCCTCTGGTTTGGCCAATATTTTCTACTACTACGTAAGCTCCTTCGGATTGGGTTACAGCTTTACAGCCTCTGGAAATAGAAGCAACTAATGCTCCCTCAGTGGTAGCCAAGGGAATGTAATACTCTTTTTGGTCATTGCGAGGGATGTACCATCCGGTACGTCCCGTGGCAATCTTCCGAGTTTGGATAGTTAATTGAGATGGAAGATTCCTCACTTCGTTCGGAATGACAATATTATTTTTAATTGCCAATGGTCCAGCTACACCTAGTGGTATTTGGGTTGCTCCAATTAAATTTTCAATGCTTCGATCCTTTACCTGGTCTTCAGTAAAAGTAAAACTAGCCAGATTTTCTAATTTAACTTTTAACTGGTTTTCTAAAAACTCCCGTCTTTTTCGAGCAGAGGAAAAGTTGCGTAAAGATAACTTTGTGTACATCGCGAGTCAATTCTATCAGAAAAATACTAAATGTGGTAAATTATGGAAGTGGATTTTGCAGATTACCTTAAAATAAATGCCCAAAAAATAGACCTTGAGCTTGATAGGCTTTTAGCCTTATTTTTAGCTGAAGCAGAAAAAATTTCCCCAAAACTATCTCCTAAAGTTTGTGCTTTTATAGATTCTTGTAAGGGTGGTAAAAGAATCAGGGGAGTACTATGCAAGCTCGGGTACGAACTTGCAAGTTCAAAGTTCAAAGTTCAAAGTTCAAAATGGGATAAAGAAATTCTCAAAATTGCAGCTGCTTTGGAGATTATGCATGCTGCTATTTTGGTGCATGATGATATTATTGATAAAAGCCCTTTCAGAAGAGGTAAACCTTCTCTATATATAAAAGTTGGAGTAGACCAAGCTATAACTTTAGGAGACTTAGGTTTCTTTGTAAGCCTGCAAATAATCAGCCAGACTAGTTTCTCGGAAAGAGAAAAAAATCAAGCTCTAAGCTTATTTTCCAAGGTGATGATTGACACTGCCATAGGTCAAAGTCTGGATATTATCAAAGATGCTCCGATTACAGTTGCCAGGCTTAAAACTGCCCAATATACTATTTCAGGGCCTTTAAGATTAGGAGCCATTTTAGGGGGAGCAGAGGGAAAACTACTTAAAGAACTTGATGCTTTTGGGGAAAATTTAGGGATTGCTTTTCAGATTAAAGATGATATTTTAGATGGGGAAGTAAGCTTGGAGGAAGCTGGACCTCAGGTGTTAGAATATACTGATAAAGCCAAAAAAATCATACCCAGGATAACCGAGGATTCTAAAATGAGACAATTATTAGAAGATATGTGTGAATATTTAGTGGAAAGGAGTAAATAGATTTAGGAATAAAGATTTATGATTTAAGAATAAAAATCTCTTAAATCTTATATCTTAAATCTTATATCTTGCTGAGGTTTATACAAGATTAAAATGAAAAAGAGTTCTAGAGATAACAATATTCCTCAACATATTGCTATAATCATGGACGGTAACCGTAGATGGGCCCGCTCCCATAATCTTCCTGATATTAAAGGGCATGAAGAGGGTAGTGAAACATTGGAAAAAGTGGTTCAGACAGCTGAAAAACTGGGAATTAAAACTGTGACAGTCTATGCTTTGTCCACAGAAAATATCAGGGAAAGGGCAAAAAGGGAAGTACTGGGATTGTTCAATCTGATGAAGGTAGGTTATCATAACAAGCTAAAGAAGATGATGAAAAAGGGAGTAAGTGTAACTATCTTAGGGGAAGCATATGGTCTGCCTGATACTATAAGAAATATGATCAACCAGATCAAAAAAACTTATATCAAAAATGAATCTATCAAGCTAAATATAGCTTTAAATTATGGAGGGAAGAAAGAATTAATAAAAGCTATTAAGGAGATAGTAAAAGATGGTATTAATATTGACCAGATTAATGAAACTCTGGTGGAAAAACACCTTTATACTAATGGCCAGCCAGACCCGGAGTTGGTTATCAGAACAGGGGGAAGGATGAGGACTTCAAATTTCCTGCTTTGGCAAACAGCCTACTCAGAGTTTTACTTTACCACCACTTTATGGCCGGACTTTGATGCTGGTGAGCTGAAAAAAGCCATTGCCTGGTACCAGGAGCAGAAAAGAAATTTTGGCAAGTGAAATTTAGTTTGGCTCAATTCCATAGTTATAGCCCAAAGGGCAGCTGACCAGAGAATTTTCCTGGTTTTCTAAATTAGCACAAAGGGTAAAAGTTAAGCCATCAGTGGAGATATAACAATAATCTCTGCCTTGCGGGTCTTGTGGTGCTATGCCACCTGATAAATAATCTGCAATTGTAGTAGAAAAAACAGTCGCTGTACAATTATCTGAATTGGCTATATATTTACCATTATGCTGCTGGGCATATACTTCTAAAGCCATAGCCAGTTTATTAAGATCCTGCTTTCTAATACTGTCACGGGTTTTAGATTGGACGCCCTTATAAACAACTAGTCCAATGACTGATAATACAGAAATAATGGAGATAGCAATTAACAGCTCAATGAGGGTGAAAGCATTTTTCTTCATTATATCCATCATATATTAAATATAAGGGGGTTGACAAACATTGACACTTTACCTAAGATAGTTTTAATGGGTAGTAGCAAAGCCTCTCGTTTTTTTATTATAGTTTTGGTGTTAGCTGTATTAATTATAGGCGGATCTTATTTACTTAAACAGCAAAATCTGCAAAAAAGCTCTTCTACAGCACCTATTGGTCAGGATACTTCTAAAGATGGGAGTGTGAAACAACAGCCTTTGCGTGATAGTGCAGGTTTACCAAATCCACCTGCCACTTCTTCTGGTAAGCCAGTGGAGGTTTTTGTACAGACTGTTAAAGAAGATGCCAAAGAAAGCTCTGATTTATCTTTTACCAATTGTAAAGCCAGTCCCGGAGTAATCAAAGTAAAAGTTGGCCAAAAGATCACCATTAAAAACAATGATGATAAAGATATTATCTTACAGATTACTGTAGGAGCCCAGCCCAAGATAGAAGCAAAGAAGTCTATTTCCTATGCTTTTACTGTTGGTCCTGCTATTTACACTTATAGTTGTGACCATGTTGGAGGGGACACTGTAGTCAAAGCTGGTATTATAAATTTGGAAAAGTAAACCCCCAAGGAACTGTTTACCTATTGGTTGACAAATTATGTCTAATCTTATATAATCTTTTCAGAAAAGGGTAAATATTTACCTATATATGAAACCATTATTAGTAAGAGAAGAGTTACTGAATAGAGGAATGAGGGTATTTACCACTCTGGATTTTAGCAGAGTATTCCTAAAACCTCCGGAACAAATACAATACTTTTTGGAAACACAAACCCAACAGGGTCTATTTATCAGGCTCAAAAAAGGATTATATGCATTAAAAACAGATCTTCCTAGTGATGAAGAGCTGGCCAATGCTTTGTACAAACCATCCTACTTATCTTTTGAATATGCTTTGTCAAAGTACGGAATAATTCCTGAATCACCATACAATCTTACCTCTGCTACTACTAACCCAACCAGGCTCTATACAATAGCCCATCAAGCATATTCTTACTATACTATCAAGCAAAAGGCATATACAGGGTATTATCTGGATACAGGAGGCGGTAAAAGGGTTTTAATAGCTGAACCGGAGAAAGCTCTGGCTGATTTTTTGTATTTTATAGCCATAGGGCAACGCTTTTGGAATGACCGCTTTAACATCTCAAATCTGGATAAAAATAAATTAATTACATATGCAAAACTTTTCAAAAGACCCAAAGTCCTAGAACTAGTAGAAAAACTACCATGATAGCCCAAGATCAAATTCGTCGATTTGCCACAAAGTATAAAACAAGTGAGTTAAATGTTATCAGAGAATACCTGCAGCATCTCTTCTTAAGTTATTTCTATCAACTGCCACAAACAAGCCAGATTTATTTCAAAGGTGGCACAGCTTTAAGGTTTGTTTACCAGAGTGCACGTTTTTCCGAAGATCTAGACTTTAGCACTAATCAGGAAGATATCCCGGGGATAGAAGATTGTCTACTTGAGGTTTTAAGAAAGTTTGACACAGAGAACATTGAAGCAACTTTACAGGAGGCAAAAACTACAACTGGCGGATATTTATCAATTATTAATTTCATGCTTTTTGGTCAAACAATTCCTATCCAGATTGAAATTTCGTTTAGAGAAAAAGAAGATAAAGGGGAACTTTCTACAATCACTTCAGACTTTATTCCTCCGTATACCCTGACTATTTTAGCAGAGGAGCAGCTTGTTTCCCAAAAAATGCGAGCACTCCGCTCCCGCAGGAAAGCAAGAGATTTTTATGACCTTTACTTTATTTTGAGAAAGCAGCTTCCCATACCAGATAAAAAGGCTATTCTCACACAAGCACAAACTGCTTTGCAGTCATCAGAAATAAACTTTGCAGTGGAGCTAAAACAATTCTTACCAAAATCACACTGGGCGATTATCAGAGACTTTAAGCAGGCACTTAAACAGGAAATACAAAGGTATATTTAATCAAAGGCCCTGTTTATCCTTAAAGTCAGCTCAGCTCAGTCTTTAATTAAGGAATATATTAAAAAAGGTGTATTGTCTTCTTAACTTCTATCATAGAGATAAGGGACTTGGGACTTACTTTATCAAAGGTTAAGAGTGAATGGAAAGAAAAAATTTAAAGAAAACTGACTAATTATCAGGAATTAAACTCCTTAAAATTTGACAATTTTATGGAGTTATGATATGCTTTCTGCATGATTCCTCGTATTTATGAAGACTTAGGGCACTATATCAGTCCAGGCAGGGTTATTGTAATCTACGGTCCTAGAAGGGTAGGGAAAACTGTTCTCTTGACTGGTTTTCTAAATCGGTCTGGTTTAAAGTATAAACTGGATAATGGGGATGATATATCGGTTCAAGAGGTATTTAATTCTCAAAGTATCAACAGAATTCGCCGTTTCACAGAAGGGTATGAGCTGATTGCTATTGATGAGGCGCAGAATATTGAAAATATCGGGCTCGGGTTAAAAATTTTAGTTGACAATGTCCCGGATATTAAAGTTATTGCCACTGGTTCAGCTTCTTTTGAGCTGGCTAATAAAGTTGGTGAACCATTAACTGGCCGCCAGACCACGCTTAAGCTCTATCCGATTGCCCAACTTGAATTGCTAAGTCAATATAATAAATACGAATTGTCTCAAAAACTGGAAGAGTACTTGATTTACGGGTCATACCCGGAAGTATTGAATATTGATACATTGAAGGGAAAAGCAGATTATCTTCGCGAACTGGTTAATTCATATCTGCTTAAAGATATTTTAACCCTGGAGCAAGTAAAAGGATCAAAAATATTATTGGATCTTTTACGCTTAATCGCTTTTCAAGTTGGCTCAGAGGTTTCCTTAAATGAATTATCCAGAAACTTAGGCATTGATGTCAAAACAGTCCGTCGGTATTTGGATCTTTTGGAGAAGGCTTTTGTCTTGATAAATCTGCGAGGCTTTAGCAGAAATTTGCGCTCTGAAATTAAAGAGAAAAGTAAGTATTATTTTTATGATACTGGCATCAGGAATGCTGTTATTTCTAACTTTAATCCTATCAACTTGCGTGATGATATAGGCAAGCTTTGGGAAAACTTCTTAATTATTGAACGGATCAAGAAGCAACAGTATCAAAAACTGTATGCTAATAACTATTTTTGGAGAACTTGGGAGCAAAAAGAGGTTGATTTTGTTGAGGAAAGAGAAGGTCAGCTTTTTGGGTATGAGTTTAAATATTCAGCTGCTAAGGACCGTCTACCCCGGGATTTCCTGAATACTTATCCTGGATCTGATCTAAGTGTAGTAAATACTGAAAACTACCTTGACTTTGTTAGTTAATCATACCAGTTTGGGACACTAAATGATACAAGTCAGGAAAAGCCTTGTTTACCATTAAGCAATGGATTTCTTAAGGATAGATGGTAACTGTATCGTAATTGCAGTATTGCAGGCCATCCACCTCTATAGAGCCAACACAATTATCGACAGTTCCCCTTGTCCATTTTTGTGACGACCAATTAGAATAATAGTAGTTAGTAGGTCTTGTTCTGGAGATCCCGCCAATATTAAGATTAGTGGTTATGGTATTGTACAGGTCATTTAGGTTACACCCAACTGCTCGATGATTCTGACATTCGCTATCATATTGGTCTACTGTTTCTACATGAATTCCTGCCTGCCATGTGCTGCTATTGCTTGTATATATAGCATTGGTATTCATGTTTTTCCAGGAGTCTTGAAAGTAAAAGTTCAAAGTTCTGTAACCTTCTGCCATTCCACTATATAGAACTGTGCTGTTTACATAACACCCAACCTTGTCAGAGGTGCAGAAAGTTGTGCAGTTGGTAGGATAGGTAGTGGTATTAGCAGTGCAGGATGAGCCAGTGTAATAATTAAATGCTGCTGTCCTGCAGGCAGGAGCAGAAGCGCTGTTATCAGCTGGGTAGTTATTAGGACAGGTGATAGTTCCACAAGAGGTAGCATTATGGTAAGTATTTGGAGTAGCAGTACAAGTAGTACCGCACTGGTCTGAGTAAGTGCTGGAGAGAGTACAGGCAGCATTGTTAACTGTACAGGAGTTCGCGCTGGTATAGTAAGCACGGCCAACTGTAGTTGTCCCCCCTGAAACTCCGGCAGCAGCAGTGCATCCTCCAGTGGTAGATGAACAAGATGTGACTGTCTTATAATTAGTTGGGCAGTTATTGCTGGTACAATCAGTACCATTAAAGTATGTAGTAATTCCACCACAAGAGTCACATTGAGATTGGGTAGAAGCATTTGGTTTGCAAGTACCTATCCTGGTACAAACACTACCTGTGTAGTAAGTTTTCAAAGAACCACCCAAGCTAGAACAGCCACTACTGTCATGAGTAGCATCCACTGCTGTTCCACAAACAGTATCATGTTCACCGCCAGTGACATCAGACCAGGGATAATCACAAAGGGAAGTGGTGCAGGAAGTCTCATTTGATCCTCCATCATAATACCTTCTTCTGCCTGCTGTAGCATCCCAGCTAACATTGGTTGGTAAACTGGTAGATAGACAAGCTTGGGG